>CAZIKH010000066.1:9112-10737 GCA_964539755.1 uncultured Dinoroseobacter sp.
GGCTTCCTCGATCTGTTCGGGGGTCATTTTCTGGATCACCTGATCCATGCTGTCGGCGGCATCCGGATCGCCGCCAATCGCGGACAGCGTGTACCACATATAGGCGCGCACAAGGTCCGGGGCGGGCAGACCGCGCCCGACCTCGTAATACCAGCCGATGCCCGATTGCGCGCCCGGATGCCCCTTCATCGAGGACCGCAGATACCATTCGAACGCCCGCCGGTCGTCGCGTTCCACCCCCAGCCCCAGCGCATACATGATGCCGATCAGTTCCTCGGCCTCGGCATTGCCGGACCGCGCGGCGGGCCACAATTCCTGATAGGCTTCTTCGAAGCGGTTGGCTTCCATCAGGTCGCGGGCCTTTTCCAGATCGGCCAAGGCGGGGCTTGCAAGACCGGCGAAAACCGCCAAGATCGCCGCATGAAACGCGTATTTCATATCGCTGTTATCCTCCTCGCGGGGCCGGCGCTGGCCGAGCTGCCCGAACCGCTGTCGCCCGAGGATTTCCTGACCCTCGACGCGGATCAGGCCAAGATCGGGCAGCTTTTGTTCTACGATAAAGTGCTGTCCGGCAATCGCAATATCAGTTGCGGCACCTGCCACCATCACGATCACGCGGGCGGCGATGGCCTGAGCCTCGGGATCGGCGAAGGCGGTGTGGGCGTGGGACCGGACCGCACGGCGGGCACCGGGCCGGACGCGATCCGCAAGCGCGTGCCGCGCAACGCGCCCGCCTTGTGGAACCTTGGCCACCGCGACATTCACACGATGTTCCATGACGGGCGGCTGGAAATCGGCGACCATTATGAAAACGGCTTCAACAGCCCCGCGCAGGAATGGCTGCCCGACGGGTTGGACAACCTGCTGGCCGCGCAGGCGATTTTCCCGCTGACCGCGCAGTTCGAAATGGCCGGCAATGTCGGCGAGAACGACGTGACCGGGGCGGTGGCCGACCGCATCGATCTGGGCTGGCCGATCCTTGCCAAGCGGGTGCGCACGATCCCCGCCTATGGCGAGATGTTCGTGGCCGCCTTCGACGATGTGACCACCCCCGAAGAGGTCACGATCAGCCATATCGCCAATGCCATCGGGGCCTTCATCGGGCGCGAATGGGCCAATTACGACAGCCCCTTCGACGCCTATCTGAACGGGGATGCCACGGCCCTGACCCCGGCGCAGCAGCGCGGGATGGACCTGTTCTATGGGCAGGCCAATTGCGCGTCCTGCCATTCCGGCCCGCTGCTGAGCGACCAGAAATTCCATGCGCTGATGCTGCCGCAATTCGGCCCCGGCCGCACGCGCCTGCACGACCCGACCCCGCGCGATGTGGGCCGGGTGGCGGAAAGCAACCGGCTGGAGGACGCCTATCGCTTTCGCACCCCGATGCTGCGCAACGTGGCCCTGACCGCGCCTTACGGCCATAACGGGGCCTTCCCGACGCTGGAGGGGATCGTGCGCCACCATCTGGCCCCGCGCGAAAGTCTGGCCAGCTGGACCCGCGATATGGCCAAGCTGCCCCATGCGCCGTGGTTGGAGGCGATTGATTTCGTGATCCAGTCGGATCGGCTGGAACGCGCGCGGCATCAGGCCAAGCTGGACATCGAACCGATTGATCTGACCGACGC
>CAZIKH010000067.1:0-8688 GCA_964539755.1 uncultured Dinoroseobacter sp.
CCCCAGCATATCCGCATCGATTTCGACCGGGCCGGTCAGGGGCCGCGCCCGACACCGCAAGATGGCACGCCCGCGCGGGGGATCGTGGAACGGTCTCGCTTCATGGGGCGTGAAAGCTTGGTCGAATTTCGCATGGATGCCGACGGGTCGATCATAAAGGCGACGGTGCCGGCGGTGTTCCTGCCCAAGCCGGGCATGGCCTTGTGGCTGTCGATCCGGCGGGATCGTTGTTACGTGTTTCCGGTAAGGTAGCTACGGCACCTCGATCCCGGCTTGCGGCAAGAGGGTCGCCAATTTGTCCAGCATCGACCGGGCGGCACGGGCGTGAACCTCGTCGCCATGCAGAACCTCGCGGCGCAGCCCCGCGACGGTCGCCTCCAGTTCGGCGGCGGTCAACATGGTCGGGGGCAGCACCAAGGCCGAGCGCAGGATATAGCCCAACCCGCGTTCGCCTTCGACCGGGATGCCGCTTTGCGCCATGACCGTCATGTCGCGCCAGATCGTTCGTTCCGACACACCCAAGGTCGCGGCCAGTTCGGCAGCGGTGTGCAATTGTCCATCGCACATGATCTGCACAAGGTCATAGAGGCGGCGGTCGCGCTTCATGGCGGCTCCAGCGGGGACTTACTGACAAAATACTGTCAGTTGGTCGCGTGACAAGGCGAAAGAGGCTTTGAAAGCGTCACAAACCCTCGCTAGGTGGGAAGCGACGCAAGCCGTGACCTGTCGGCTGCACAGCAAATGGAGTGGACCATGGGAATTGGAAATATCGGCCTTCCGGGCATCCTGCTGATCGCCATCGTCGTGCTTGTCCTGTTCGGGCGCGGCAAGATCAGCTCTTTGATGGGGGAAGTCGGCAAAGGCATCACCGCCTTCAAGAAGGGCGTGAAAGACGGTTCGGAAGAACTGGAAAAGGACGTTGCGGACGTTGCGCGGGATGTGACCCCCGAAACCGACAAAGACAAGGCGTAAGCGCGTAGCATGTTCGATCTGGGCTGGGCCGAGCTGCTGGTCATCGGCGTCGTGGCATTGATCGTTGTCGGGCCGAAAGACTTGCCAAAGCTGTTCCGCACCTTGGGCCGGTTCACGGGCAAGGCCCGCGCGATGGCGCGCGAGTTTTCCAGCGCCATGAACCAAGCCGCGGACGACGCTGGTGTGGGCGATCTGAAACGCATGGGCGACGACCTGCGCAGCGCCACATCGACCAAGAACATGGGCCTGGACGGCTTGGACAAGATGTCATCGAAATTCGACGATTGGGCCCCGGACCCGGATGCGGCGTCCAAGAAGGGGCCGCACACGGCGGCCTTGTCCGAAGAACGCAAGGCGCAGGCCGAAAAGATCCGGGCCTATTCCGCCCAAAAGGCGCAGGAACGTCTGGATCGGGAAGCCGCGGCCGCCGCCGCAGGGCCTGTGATCGAAGACGATCCCGGCATGGTGCAGGAACTGGACCCCTCATTGGCACGCAGCATTGCCCCGACGCCCGAACCGGACGCTGACGCGGACACCGTCCCCCCGAAGAAAGCCCCCAGCGCATGAGCAAGACCGACGATCTGGAAGACAGCTCGGCCCCGTTGATCGAGCATCTGGCCGAATTGCGCACCCGGCTGATCCGGTCGGTTTTGGCGCTGTTCGTGGGTATCTGCGTGTTCTTTATCCCGGTGCAGGGCGACTTTATCGCCGTGCATGTGCTGGAATTTCTGCTGAAACCCATCGAAGACACGCTGCGTGCGCTGGGTGACCCGTCGCCGACGCTGCAATACACCAGCCCGCAGGAATACCTGTTTACGCTCTTCCGCGTCTCGATGGTCTTCGGCTTTGCCTTGGCCTTCCCGGTGATTGGCTATCAGTTGTGGCGCTTTGTGGCACCGGGCCTCTACCGCAGTGAAAAAAGCGCCTTTGCGCCGTTCCTGATCGCGTCGCCCTTGATGTTCCTGCTGGGCGCATCTTTCGCGCATTTCGTCGTCACGCCGCTGGCGATGTCGTTCTTTCTGGGCTTCGCAGATGTCTCGTCGATCTTTGCCAACCTGCTGGGCCAAGGGGTCGACCTGCCGGAAACAGGCGCGGTCGTGGTGCCTGAAACCGAAGACGGTTTGCGCATCACCTTCTTCGGGAAGGTCAACGAAAGCTTGGGCATTTCCTTGGCCTTCATCATGGCCTTTGGATTGTGCTTTCAACTGCCGGTCTTGCTGACCTTGCTGGGCAAAGCCGGGCTGGTATCGGCGCGCGGCCTCGGGTCGGTGCGGAAATATGCCATGGTGGGGATTCTGGTGCTGGCCGCTCTGGTGACCCCCCCCGATGTGGTCACGCAGTTGATCCTGTTCACCGTGGTGTACGGTCTTTATGAAATCTCGATCTTCCTTGTGGCGCGTGTCGAAAAGAAACGCGTCGAGGAATTGCGCCGCGAAGGGGTGCTGGACGAGGATGAAGACCTCTATGATTTCGACGACGAGGTCGAAACCAAGTGAGCAAGTCCGCCCTGAAACGGATCGCGGCAGCGCTGGAACGCATGTCGCCCGCACCGCTGGACGCCCCGGATTTCGAAGGTGCCGATGCGTTCGTCTGGGAAACCGAGCCGGACCAGTTGCGTCCGGTCGACCGGGTGTCCCGTGTGGATCTTTCGCTGTTGTTGGGGATTGATCGCGCGCGCGATACCTTGCTGGACAACACCCGGCAGTTTGCGCGCGGCTATGCGGCCAACAATGCGCTGTTGTGGGGCGCACGCGGGATGGGGAAGTCCAGCCTTGTGAAGGCGGTCCATGCTGCGGTGCGGGCCGAAGGGGCGGACCTGAAGATCGTCGAGCTACAGCGCGAAGACCTGCCAACGGTCGGACGTCTGCTGAATGTTCTGCGCGGATCGCAGGCGCGGTTCTTGCTGTTCTGCGATGACCTGAGCTTCAGCCATGATGACCAGCACTATAAGTCCCTGAAAGCGGTGCTGGACGGGGGGATTGAAGGGCGCCCCGAGAACGTCCTGTTCTATGCAACCTCCAATCGCCGTCACCTGATGCCGCGCGACATGATCGAGAACGAACGCGGCAGCGCGATCAACCCCTCCGAAGCGGTCGAGGAAAAGGTCAGCCTGTCGGATCGGTTCGGGTTGTGGCTAGGCTTCCACCCCTGCGACCAAGACCAGTTTCTGGCGATGATCCGTGGGTATTGCGCGGCCCATGGGGTGGAAATCGACGACGCCCAATTGCGGGCCGAAGCCATCGAATGGCAGCAAACACGCGGGGCGCGGTCCGGTCGGGTGGCCTGGCAGTTCTTTTGTGACTTGGCGGGGCGGCAAGGGGTGGCGCTGTAATCAGCGCGCTGGGCTGTTCGTTGGGTTGCGGTTTCGCGACAGCGACCCAAAAACCCGCCAAACCGTAACGAAGCCTTAACCCCAAGCGATGCAGGGTCCACATCTGATCAGATAGATTATTCGCTGAATAATCGTTTCGTTTCTTCTGCGAAGAAACGGTTAGACAATAGGGCGTAAAGTCTTTTCTTGCGGGGCTGCCGATGCCACGCCGCTTATTGCAGATAGGGGACGGGGTCGACCGCCCGGGCGCCGTCGCGCACCTCGAAATAGAAAAAGCCCGGACCGCCTGCGGCCACTTCGGCGATCTTCTGGCCGCGCCGAACCCGGTCGCCACGCCCCACGCCCAGCGCCTGAACGTTGCCATAAACGGTCAACAGGCCGTTTGGATGCCGGATCACCGCAACTTGGATCTGGTCGGTGGTTTCTGTGATGGCCAGAACTTCACCCGCTTCGGCGGCGGACACAGGTTGGCCCGCTGGCGTATCAAAACCAATCCCATCGCTGCCCCGTGACCCGAAGGCGCGGGTAATCCGCCCTTGCACCGGCATGGCAAGCTGGGCCGCTTCGGTTGCGGTCGTGACTGTGCTGGCCAGATCGGGCGAAGGCGGCGGTGTCACCTGTTGCTGGCCCTCGCGGGGCAAGGCTGTCGCAGCGCTTGGGGGCACAGGCGTGACACTGCCTTCGCCCGGGGCGGCGGTCGCGGGCGGGGCAGGGGGCGTGTCATCCTGCACCGGGACCGGGATCAACAGAAACTGCCCGTCGCGCAAGGCAAGGTCCGGGCCAAGGCCGTTCCAGTCTGCAAGCGACCGGGGCGACACGTTATAGAGCCGCGCAATCGAGAAAGCGGTTTCGCCGGGTTCCACCTTGTGACGGATGGGTTCGATGCCGGGTTGGTTCTGGAGAGGGGGTGCGCTGGCGGCAGGGCCGCTGGTTGGGGCGGCGCGGTCAATGGCCTGGCCCGCGATGGCCGCGATATCGACATTGCCCGCGGACCCCTGTTCCGGCACGCGGCGGGGTAGTGCCACCAATTCCTCGCGGCGCAGCGGCGCGGTTTCCGACAGCCCATTGAAGCGCGCGACCTCGGCAGCGGGCAGACCCACACGTTGCGACAGGGTTGCGACCGTGTCACCCGGGCGGGCCACAGCGACTTGGTAACCGGGGTAGGAGATCACGCCGCGCGCATCCGGTTCCGGACGCGGGGCCGAGGCCACCCGCGCGGCCTGCGCGGTGTCCAACCCGCCGCCGATCCCGCCGCGCAGGTCGAAATCCAACTGGTCGGTGCAGGCGGCCAGCACAAGCGGGGCCAGCCAGATCAGGCGCAGCGGGGAAGTCAGGGTCGCGGACATCGGACACGTCCTTTCGGCAAATACGGGTTGGGGTGACACCTAGTCAGCCGCGCGGCCCTCGACAAGCGGCACGAACCGGACGGCGCGCAGTTCTTCATAGTCCAGACCTTCGGGCGTCGCGGTGACCTTGATCAGGCTTTGCACGGTGTCCGATTGCCCGACCGGCACCACCATGATCCCGCCAGGGCGCAATTGTTCCAGCAAAGGTCCGGGCGGATCTTCGGCGGCAGCGGTTACCAGAATACGGTCGAACGGGGCCTGATCGGGCAGTCCGAAACTGCCATCGCCGGTCAACACGGTCACATTGGTGATCCCCAAAGCCTCGATCCGGTCTTGGGCCACGCGGGTCAGGCTGCGGTGGCGGTCGATCGTGTAGACACGGCGTGCCAACTGGCTGAGGATCGCCGCCTGATAGCCCGATCCGGTGCCGACTTCGAGCACCTTGTCGCGCGGATGCACATCCAGCCATTGCGTCATCAGACCGACCACGCTGGGCTGGCTGATCGTCTGGCCGCTGGCGATGGGCAAAGGCGTGTCCTCATAGGCGCGGTCGGCGAAAATGCCATCGACAAACAGCCCCCGGTCGATCCGTTCCATCGCCGTCAGAACGCGTGTATCGGTCACGCCCTTGGCGCGCAGATGATAGAGGAAGGCCATAAGTTGTTCGGCGGTATGGGCCATGTTCAGCCTTCCAAAGCAGCTTGCAGGGGGGCCAATTGATCATGCGCGGTCAGGTCGGCCCGCATGGGTGTGACGGCGACATAGCCATCAAGATTGGCCTGCGCGTCGGTGCCCGGGCCGGTCGGTTCCGACTGCGGCCCGCCCGTGATCCAAAGGAAGCGGCGCCCCGAGGGGGCGGTATGGGGCGTCACGCCGAATTGCGTTGTGGGGCGGCGCCCTTGGCGGACGACCTTGATGCCCTGCACATCGGCGGCGGGAACGGGCGGGAAATTGACATTGAAGAAGGTGCGGTAATCCGGCCCGTCCCAAACCGCGTTTTCCAAGATCGCGCGCACCACCCGCACCCCCCAGCTGCGGGCGGCTTCGAACGGGTCGGCAAGGCCCGTCATGCGTGGCCCATAGAACTGGGACAGGGCAATCGCGTTCAGCCCTTGCAAGGCGCCTTCCATGGCCCCGCCCAGCGTGCCGGAATAAAGCGCGTTCTCGGCGGCATTGTTGCCCCGGTTCACACCGGACAAGATCAGATCGGGCGGGGTGTCTTTCAGAACATCATGAAGCCCGGCCAGCACACAATCGGCGGGCGAGCCTTCGGCGGCATAGCGGCGTGCGTCCAGCTTCGCGATCATTGTGGGGTGCGTGTAGCTGATGCAATGCCCGACGCCCGATTGTTCGAACGCTGGGGCGACGGTCCAGACCTCGCCGCCCGGGCCTGCAATTTCGGTGGCGATTTCGGTCAGCACCTCAAGACCCGGCGCGTTGATGCCGTCGTCATTGGTGATCAAGATACGCATGAACCTGCCCCTGCCTGCTGCTGCCTTCCCTGTTAGGGGATGGGCGTCGGTCTCACAAGGCGGCGTGCGTCAGAGAAGCGCCAGAACCTTTGCCGCCTCGGCCTTGGGGGTGCTTAGATCGTGCGACGCCTGGCCGGGGAAGAACCGGGCGCGGGTGCCCGTTGGCATTTCATCTGGCTGGTGGATCAGCACCCGGGGACCGATCTTGGCGCTTTCGGCTTGCCAGCTGCGGGCCATGGCGATCTGCGCGGCCTTGGTTGCCCCGTAATGCCCGAAGAACGGTTTGCCCGCGCGCGGATCGTCAAAGAAAATCGCGGTGCCTGTTTCGCCCAGCAGCGGGGCCACCATGGTGATCAGGGTTGCGGTGGCCGTGACATTGTTCGACAGGCTCTTGGCGAGGTCCTTGTCGGCGGCATGGGCCATCGGGGACAGGGGCGCGGCATGGATCGCGCAATGCGCCACCAGATCGACCTTGCCCCATCGGTCATAGATCGCCCGGCAGATGCCCGCCACGGCGTCGGCCTTGGTCAGGTCAATCGGGGCCAGCGTGGCGCTGCCGCCCTTGGCCTTGATCCGGTCGTCCAGTTCTTCCAGCGCGCCCGAGGTCTTGGCGATGGCAATGATGTGGTAGTCGGGGGCCAAAGCTTCCGCCAAGGCAGCGCCTAGGCCGCGAGAGGCACCGGTGATCAGGGCGATTTTGTCGGTCATGGGCGCGATGTGCGGGGTCCGGCGGCAAAGGTCAAGGCCTTGCCTATTCCGCGGCCTTCAACTGAAACCCGCCCGCGATCATATCCGAGGGCGCAACCGGATAGGCCCCCGAGAAACAAGCGTCGCAATAGCTGGGCGATTTGGCATCGCGTCCCTTGGCTTCGCCCACGGCCCGGTAAAGACCATCCAGCGAGATGAACCGCAGGCTGTCGACGCCCAGATGGTCGCGCATTTCGTCTTCCGACATGGTCGCGGCCAGCAGTTTCGACCGCTCGGGCGTATCGACACCATAGAAACAAGGCCAAGCGGTCGGCGGCGAGGCGATGCGGAAATGCACTTCGGCCGCGCCCGCATCAAGGATCATGTCCTTGATCTTGCGGCTGGTGGTGCCGCGCACCACGCTGTCATCCACAAGGATCACGCGCTTGCCTTTGATCAAGGCGCGGTTGACGTTCAGCTTCAACCGGACGCCCATGTTGCGGATTTGCTCGGTCGGTTCGATGAAGGTGCGGCCCATGTATTGATTGCGGATGATCCCCATGGCGTAGGGAATGCCCGATTCCTGACTATAGCCAATGGCCGCTGGCGTGCCGCTGTCGGGCACGGGGCAGACCAGATCGGCCTCGACCGGGGCCTCCTTGGCCAATTCCGCGCCGATGGCGCGGCGGGTTTCATAGACCGACCGCCCGCCAAGGATCGAATCCGGGCGGGAAAAATAGACATGTTCGAAAATGCAGGGGCGCGGTTTGGCGGTCTCGAAGGGGCGGAAGGTTTCCACGCCCTTGCCTTCGGTGATCACCACCATTTCCCCCGGATCGATCTCGCGCAGGAACTCGGCCCCGATGATGTCCAAGGCGCAGGTTTCCGAGGCCAGCACATAGCCATCCTCGCCCAGCCGCCCCAGCACCAGCGGGCGCACGCCCAAGGGGTCCCGCACGCCGATCAGCTTGGTTCGGGTCATCGCGACGATGGAAAACGCGCCTTCCACCCGTCGCAACGCTTCCTTCATCCGTTCCGGGATCGTCTTTTGATAGCTGCGCGCCATCAGGTGAATGACGCATTCCGTGTCGGACGAGGACTGGAAGATCGACCCGCGTTCGATCAGGTCGCGGCGCATTTCATTGGCATTGGTGAAATTGCCGTTATGCGCGATCGCCGCCCCGCCCATGGCAAACTCGCCAAAGAAAGGCTGCACATCGCGGATCGCGGTGTTCCCCTTGGAGCCGGAGGTTGAATAGCGCACATGCCCGATGGCGACCGACCCGGGCAGCGTTTCCATCAGGGCCTGACTGGTAAAATTGTCCCGGACATAGCCAAAGCGGCGGGCCGAGTTGAAGCCATGTTCGGGGTCATAACTGACGATCCCGCCCGCTTCCTGTCCACGATGTTGCAGCGCGTGCAGGCCAAGGGCGACGAAATTGGCGGCGTCGGTGACGCCAATCGCCCCGAAAACCCCGCATTCCTCGCGCAGTTTGTCGTCATGGCCCATGTCCCTCAGGAAGGACGTGTCGAACGGATGGGCGGGGGGCATCTGGCGCATGGTCGGGCTCCGATTCCCGTGGGCTTCGGTTCCGCTTACGAAATCGCGGTCCCCCTGTCACGGGGGACCGCGTTACTTTGCTGTTACATCGCGTCGCGTTCAGCGGCCAAAGAAGCTGGGCTTGCGGGGCGGCGATTGGGTCAATTTGGCTTGGGCCAGTTGCGCGGGGGTCGGGCGAACGGGGGCCACGGCTTCGGCGACTTTTTCTTTGGCTTCGTCCACGGCGTCCTCGGCGGCGTCTTTCGCGTCCTCGATCGCTTCCTTGGCGTCTTCGATCACCTCGTCCGCCGCTTCTTTGGCGTCTTCAACGATCTCGTC
>CAZIKH010000067.1:8788-10364 GCA_964539755.1 uncultured Dinoroseobacter sp.
TCGCTGTCCTCGGCGGCTTCGGCGGCGCTGCTTGCGGCAACCAGCGTCAGCGGCGCGGCCTTGGCGATGGTTTCTTCACCCTCTTCCTCGGCCGGGTCCTCGACTGCTTCGGGCTGGGCTGTGTCCGGTTCTTCGGTCTTGGCCACGGGGTCCGGTTTGGGGGCCGGGGCAGGCGGCGCGTCCGATTGGATTTTCGGCACGATGCCTTGGTCCTGCAACGCATCGAGATGCGCTTTCAGCACGGCCAGCGCCTTGGGGTTCTGGCCGACGCGGGGGAAGGCAAACAGCAAGGCCGCCTTTTCAAGATCGTCCTCGGTCACCCCGTCTTCGTCTTCGATCTTGCGGGATTTCAGGATCTGGCCGACCTGCGACAGACCGCTGAGATAGGACCGCATCGGTTGGGTCAGATCGGGGGCTTTCGGGTTCAGACCGCTGCTGAGGTCCAGCAGGACCTCCTGATCGCCATCGGTCATGATCGCGAGAGAGGCGGATTTGCCGGACGGGGTCTCGCCCTTGAAGATCAAGGCGACCTTCAGCAGACCGGGAATGTCATCGGAGAGGTTAGATGCAAGCGACATGGGCTCCTCCAGTGTGAAGCTACTAGAATTGGTTCAGTTCGGCGCTGTCACCACAAGATACCACGATCCACAAACAATCCACACCCGATTGGCGCGGCAAACCGCACAAATCCGGACTGCGGTTTTGACGCCACAAGAAATGTTCGATTTTGTGTGGGTTCGGGCCGATCAGTTGCCCGTTGCATCGCCGGCGGCCGCATCGGCGGTGCCGCCCGGGGCGCAATCGCCCACCAGTTCTTCATAGCGCGCAACGACCCAGCCGGTCGCGTCTTCGGGAATCTGGTTTTCCAGACTGTCGGCGAAGCTGCCGAAAACCTGTGCGGAACGGCTGTCTTCGACCATGGCGATGGCGTCATTGACCATGACTTGTTCGTACACGATCAGCGCGATGGCCACCAACAGGACCCCCCGCAGCGCCCCGAACAGGAACCCAAGACCCGAGTCGATCCCGCCAATCGCGGACCGTTTGACCAAGCCCGACAAGAGCGGGGTGAAGATCGACACGATCACAAGGGCGACCGCGAAGACCGCCGCGAAGGCCGCGATGATCGCCAGTTCGCAGCTTTCTGCAAGGAACCCCCCGACAACGGGCAGTTCCTTGACCAGGGGTTCGACCTGATTGGCAAACAGGAAGGCAATGATCGCGGCGGCAATCCAGCCGATGATCGACATGACTTCGCGCAAGAAGCCCCGTGCGAACGCCAACAGCGCCGAGATAATCACGACACCCGCAACGATGCCGTCTACCAAAGTGAAGCCTTCCATAGCGCGATCCCCGCCCGTTACCCTGTTGGTTCAGCCCGCGCCGAACACGTCACCCACCAATGCTGCAAGGTCCGGCAAGGCTGTCAGGGTCATCGCACTGTCCGACCCTGTCTTGCTGCGCGCGGCCAGCAACGCGGACGTGAAACCAAGTTTTTCGGCTTCTTTCAACCTGTTTTCCGTTTGCGACACCGGGCGCAGGCCCCCTGACAGGCTGAGTTCCCCAAAAACCACGG
>CAZIKH010000068.1:0-10321 GCA_964539755.1 uncultured Dinoroseobacter sp.
ACCCACGCCTTCTTCAAGGCGATGCTGTTCCTCGGCGCGGGCTCGGTCATCCACGGGATGCACCACGAACAGGACATGCGGAACTATGGCGGGCTGCGCCACAAGCTGCCCTATACCTTCTGGGCGATGATGATCGGCACGCTGGCGATCACGGGGGTGGGTATTCCCGTTGCCCTCTTCAGTTTGGGCGAGTTGCCCATCGGCTTTGCAGGGTTCCTGTCGAAGGACGCGATCATCGAAAGCGCCTTTGCCGCCGGGACCGAGGTCAGCACCTATGCCTTCTGGCTTCTGGTTGTCGCGGCGCTGTTCACCAGCTTCTACAGTTGGCGGCTGATGTTCCTGACCTTCTACGGCACGCCGCGTGGCGACAAGCACACCCACGCCCATGCTCATGAAAGCCCCACCGTCATGTTGATCCCGCTGGGCGTCCTGTCGCTGGGGGCGATCTTTGCGGGGATGGTGTGGTTCTCGTCCTTCTTCGGGCACACCGACCAAGTCGCGAAATGGTATGGCATTCCTTATGCCGAAGCCGGGGCCGACGATCATGGCACCGCCGATGCAGGGCATGGTGCGGCTGACACCGGGCATGGTGCCGAAGCGGGTCATGGCGACGCGGAAGACGGTGCCGCGAAGGACGAAAAGCACCACTATGTCTACGCGGGCGCGCCCGGCGAAGGGGCGATCTACATGGCCCCCGACAACACGGTGATGGAAGACGCCCACAAGGTGCCCTACTGGGTCAAGACCGCGCCCTTCGTGGCGATGGTGCTGGGCTTTGCCACCGCGTGGCTCTTCTACATCAAGGTGCCCAGTCTGCCGGGGGCCTTGGCCCGCAACCTTTGGCCGCTCTACAACTTCTTGCTGAACAAGTGGTACTTCGACGAGATCTACAACTTCCTCTTTGTCGTGCCTGCGCGGTGGTTGGGCGGTTTCTTGTGGAAGCGCGGCGATGGCAACGTCATCGACGGCGGGATCAATGGGCTGGCCATGGGGATCATTCCTTTCTTTACCCGCCTCGCTGGTCGGGCGCAGTCCGGCTACCTGTTTCACTATGCCTTTGCGATGGTGATCGGCATCACCGTCCTTGTGACCTGGGTGGTCCTTAGCCAGGCCGGAGCGAACTGATGGACAACCTGCTTTCCATAATCACCTTCCTGCCGCTGGTGGCGGCCCTGATCCTGGCGCTGTTTCTGCGCGGGGACGATGCGGCGGCCCAGAAGAACGCCAAATGGCTGGCCCTGATCGCCACCAGCGCGACCTTCGTGCTGTCGCTGTTCGTGCTGACCGGCTTTGATGCCTCCAACCCCGACTTCCAGTTCGTCGAAGAACACCCCTGGATTCTGGGCCTGACCTACAAGATGGGCGTGGACGGCATCTCGATCCTGTTCGTGATGCTGACGACCTTCCTGATGCCGCTGGTGATCGCCGCCTGTTGGGAGGTGACGACGCGGGTCAAGGAATACATGATCGCGCTTTTGATCCTTGAAACGCTGATGCTGGGCGTGTTCTGCGCGCTGGATCTGGTGCTGTTCTACCTGTTCTTCGAGGCAGGTCTGATCCCGATGTTCCTGATCATCGGCATCTGGGGCGGTAAGGACCGCATCTATGCGGCGTTCAAGTTCTTCCTTTATACCTTCCTCGGGTCGGTTCTGATGCTGGTCGCGATGATCGCGATGTATGTGGATGCGGGCACCACGGACATCCCGCGCCTGCTGGCCCACCAGTTCGGCACCGACACGTTCAGCATCGCGGGCATTCACATCGTCGGCGGTTTGCAAATGCTGCTTTGGATCGCCTTCTTTGCGTCTTTCGCCGTGAAAATGCCTATGTGGCCAGTCCACACATGGTTGCCGGATGCGCACGTGCAGGCCCCCACCGCGGGCTCGGTCGTGCTGGCGGCGATCCTGCTGAAGATGGGCGGCTATGGCTTTATCCGCTTCAGCCTGGGCATGTTCCCCGTCGCCAGTGACATCGCCGCCCCCTTCGTGCTGTGGCTGTCGGCGATTGCCATTGTCTATACTTCGCTGGTGGCGCTGGCGCAGTCCGACATGAAGAAGCTGATCGCCTATTCGTCGGTTGCGCATATGGGCTACGTGACCATGGGCATTTTCGCCGCGAACCAGCAGGGGATCGACGGCGCGATTTTCCAGATGATCAGCCACGGGTTCATCTCGGGCGCGCTGTTCCTGTGCGTGGGCGTGATCTATGACCGGATGCACACGCGCGAGATCGACGCCTATGGCGGCCTTGTGAACCGGATGCCGGCCTATGCCACCATCTTCCTGTTGTTCACCATGGCCAATGTGGGCCTGCCGGGCACATCGGGCTTCATCGGGGAATTCCTGACGCTGATGGGTGTGTTCCAGGTGAATACTTGGGTGGCCGTGGTGGCCACGACCGGGGTGATCCTGTCGGCGGCCTATGCGCTGTGGCTGTATCGTCGCGTGGTGATGGGCGACCTGATCAAGGAAAGCCTGAAGTCGATCACCGACATGACCACCCGCGAGAAGGCGATTTTCGCGCCGCTGATCTTCTTCACGATCTTCCTGGGGGTCTATCCCGCCCCGGTTCTGGACGTGATCGGACCCAGCGTGGAAAACCTGATCGCCGATGTTGAACTTGCCGTCGCCGCCTATGAGCCGCTGACCCAATATGCCGAAGGGGGCCACTGATATGATCGGGGCTGATATCGCTGTCGTTCTGCCGGAAATCGCGCTGTCGATCTTCGCCATGGGGGCCTTGCTGTTCGGGGTCTATACCAGCAAGGACGCCACCGCGCCGTTCCTAAGCTGGCTGACCGCGGCGACCATGGTCGCGCTGGCCGCTTGGATCGGCTTGACCGGGACGGGCATCAACGTCGCCTTTGGCGGGATGTTCGTCGATGATGGCTTCGCGCGGTTTGCAAAGGTCACCATCCTGCTCAGCGCGGCGGCCATTCTGCTGCTAAGCCAAGACCACATGGCCAAGCTGGGCATCCTGAAATTCGAATACCCGATCCTGATCGCGCTGAGCGTGGTGGGGATGATGATGATGGTCTCCGCCGGGGATCTGATCGCCCTCTATATGGGGCTCGAACTGCAATCGCTGGCGCTCTATGTGGTCGCGTCCTTGCACCGCGATGATGCGCGTTCCACCGAGGCCGGGCTGAAATACTTCGTTCTGGGCGCGCTGTCGTCCGGCATGCTGCTTTATGGGGCCTCGCTGGTTTATGGCTTTGCCGGAACCACCGGCTTTGCGGGCATTGTCGAAGCCGCCAGCACCGTGGAAGGCAACATGCCCCTAGGCCTGTTGATCGGCCTTGTGTTCCTGATCGCGGGCATGGCGTTCAAGGTCTCGGCCGCGCCCTTCCATATGTGGACGCCGGATGTCTACGAAGGCTCGCCCACGCCCGTGACCGCCTTCTTTGCGACCGCCCCCAAGGTGGCGGCCATGGCCTTGTTTGCGCGCGTCGTGCATGACGCGTTCGGCGGGGCCGTCGGCGACTGGCAACAGATCGTGGCGTTGCTGTCGGTGGTGTCGATCTTCCTTGGGTCGATCGCTGCCATCGGCCAAACCGACATCAAGCGCCTTATGGCCTATTCGTCGATTGCGCATATGGGCTTTGCCTTGATGGGGCTGGCGGCGGGCACGGCCTTGGGCGTGCAGGCGATGCTGGTCTACATGGCGATCTATGTCACGATGAACATCGGGGCCTTTGCCTTTATCGTCACCATGGAACGGGACGGGGCCTCTGTCAGCGACATTCGCGGTTTGTCGATGCTGTCGCGCCGGGACCCAACCAAGGCGCTGGCGTTGCTGGTCATCTTCTTCAGCCTTGCGGGCGTGCCGCCGCTGGTCGGTTTCTTCGGCAAATTCTATGTGCTGAACGCCGCCGTGGATGCGGGCCTTGGCTGGTTGGCCGTGCTGGGCGTGATCGGGTCGGTGATCGGCGCGTTCTACTACATCCGCATCGTCTATTTCATGTATTTTGGCAGCGCCGAGGATGCTGCCGATACCCATGGCGGACCCGTGCAATGGGGTCTGTTGATGGCGGTCGCGGCGATCCTTGTGCTGGGGGTGATCAACCTCTTTGGGGTGCCAAGTGCCGCGCTGGCGGCGGCGGAAACGCTTGTCCTACGCTAACTGGCCGGAGGGTGTGGACCGAAAGGTCTATGACCAGATCGACAGCACGAATTTGGAAGCGGCGCGCCTTGCGCCGCAGCTGACGCAGCCGACTTGGATACTGGCCCACCGCCAAACCGCCGCCCGCGGACGGCGGGGGCGGGCATGGGTCAACCCGGATGGCAATTTCGCGGCGTCGCTGGTCCTGCGTCCCCCCGGTGCGCCAGACCAATGGGCCTTGCGGTCCTTTGTGGCAGCACTGGCCTTGGCCGAGGCGCTGGACAGTCTGACCGGGCGACCCGACCTGCTGGCCTTGAAATGGCCGAATGATGTCTTGCTGCAAGGGGGCAAGCTGGCGGGCATTCTTCTGGAAAGCAGCGCGCCCCACTTGACCATCGGCATAGGTGTCAACCTGATCGCGGCCCCGGACCGCGCCGAGGTCGAACCCGACGCCGTCCCCCCCGTCAGCCTGCTTGGGGCGACCGGCTTGCGGGTCACGCCCGAGGACCTGTTGGTTCCGCTTGCAACGGCCTTTGCCCGGAACGAGGCCCGTCTGACCACCTATGGCTTTGGCCCAATCCGCACCGCTTGGCTGGGGCGCGCCGCGAAACTGGGTCAGCCCATCCGCGCCCGCATTGGGACCCAGACCTTGCACGGCGTCTTTCGGGATGTGGACGCCTCCGGTAACCTCGTTCTAGAGACGGCAGATGGCCCGCGGACCATTCCCGCCGCCGAGGTCTATTTCTAACCGCGCTTCTAGGGGGCCCCTCATGCTTCTGGCCATTGACTGCGGCAATACCAACACCGTGTTTTCGATCTGGGACGGGGATGCCTTTATCGCCTCATGGCGGATGGCGACCCAGCACCAGCGCACGGCGGATGAATACTATGTCTGGCTGTCCACGTTGAAGGCGTTCAAGAAGATCGAACGCGACATCAACCATGTCATCATCAGCTCGACCGTGCCGCGCGTTGTGTTCAACCTGCGCGTTCTGGCGGATCGTTATTTCGACACGCGCCCCTATGTGGTCGGCAAGCCTGACTGCCTGCTGCCCGTCGATGTGCGCGTCGATGCGGGCACCCAAGTCGGGCCGGACCGTTTGGTCAATACCGTGGCCGGGTTCGACCGCTATGGCGGCAACCTGATCGTGGTCGATTTTGGAACCGCCACGACCTTTGATGTTGTGGACAGTGACGGCGCCTATATCGGGGGGGTGATTGCCCCGGGGGTGAACCTAAGCCTTGCCGCGTTGCATTCGGCTGCGGCGGCATTGCCCCATGTCGATATTTCGAAACCGCAATCGGTGATCGGCACCAATACTGTGGCTTGTATGCAATCGGGTGTCTTTTGGGGTTATGTCGGGCTGGTGCGCGAGATATGCAACCGCATCCGGACCGAACGGGACCGCCCCATGCAGATCATTGCAACCGGTGGTTTGGCCCCGTTGTTTCAGCAGACGGAACAGCTGTTCGACGTCTATGACGAAGACTTGACGATGCACGGGCTGCGCATCATCCACGACTACAACAAGGCAAACGGGAACTGATCATGAGCGCAGAGCGACTTGTTTACCTGCCCCTTGGCGGGGCGGGCGAGATCGGCATGAATGCCTATGTCTATGGCTACGGGCCCGAAGGGGCCGAACGCTATATCCTTGTCGATCTTGGCGTCGCCTTTCCGGACATGGACGGCACCCCCGGGGTCGATCTGATCCTGCCCGACATGGCGTGGCTGATGGACAAGGCGGACCGACTGGACGGCGTCTTCGTCACCCACGCGCATGAGGATCACGTGGGCGGTGTCGGACTGCTGGCGGCGAAACTGAATGCGCCGATCTATGCGCGCAGTTTCACGGCTGCGATTGCACGCCGCAAACTGGAAGAACGCGGTCACAATCCCGACCAAGTGCAGGTCTGCGAGGCCTGGCCCAGCCGGGTTCCGGCCGGGCCATTCACGGTCAGCTTCCTGCCCGTATCCCATTCGATCCCGCAGGCCAGCGGCCTTGTCATCGACAGCCCAGCGGGCCGGGTCGTGCATACGGGCGACTTCAAGCTGGACCGCGCGCCCGGTCTGGGCGAACCCTTCGATCCCGACCTGTGGGCCGAGGTCGCCGAAGGCGGCGTGCGCGCCCTGATCTGCGACAGCACCAATGTGTTTTCGGCCCAGCCGGGACGCTCGGAATCCGAAGTTGCGCCGCGCCTGAAAGACTTTGTCGAGGCCGCCAGTGGCATGGTTGTGGCCACCACCTTTGCCTCGAACCTCAGCCGGGTAAAGGCGCTGGCCGAAGCTGGCCGCGCCGCCGGGCGGTCGGTCTGCCTGATGGGACGCGCGATGCGGCGCATGGTGGATGTTGCGCAGGAAACCGGCGTGATGGCCGGGTTCCCCCCCACCATCGGCCCGGAAGATGCAACCCAAGTGCCACGCGAGAACCTGATGCTGATTGTGACCGGCAGCCAAGGCGAACGGCGCGCGGCCAGCGCCGCGCTGAGCCGGGGCAAGTATCTGGGCCATGAAATGCAAGAAGGCGATACCTTCTTGTTTTCGTCCAAGACGATCCCCGGCAACGAGGTTGGCGTGGCCCGCATCTGGAATGCTTTTTCCGAATTGGGGGTCGATGTCAGCGACGATCAAGGCGGGCTCTATCATGTGTCCGGCCATGCCAACCGACCCGACCTGCTGGAAGTCCACCGGTTGTTGAACCCGCAAATCGTTATCCCGATGCATGGCGAACATCGCCATTTGCGCGAACATGCCAAGCTGGCCAAGCAGAACGGCCGCATTGGCATTGTCGCCCCCAATGGGGCGATGGTGGAAATCAGCGGCAACGATCCGCGCGTGGTCGAATATGTCGAAACCGGACGGACCTATCTGGATGGGGCCGCATTGGTCGGCGCGCTGGACGGTGTGATCCGGGACCGGATCAAGATGGCCCTGAACGGGCATGTCGCCGTCGCGGTCATCGTCGATGACGAAGACGAGGCCTTGGATGATGCGTGGGTCATGGTCCGCGGCCTGCCCGAGGTCGGTGCGTCCGGCGCAGACCTGCAAGAGCTGATCGAGGATGATGTGGCCGCTTTGTTGGGGCGTGCGGATCGCAAGACCGTGCGCAGCGACGAACAACTGGAAGATGCCGTGCGCCGCGTCATCCGCAAGACCGTTCAGGACGAGGTCGGCAAGAAGCCCGAGGTTTCGGTCCTGATCTCGCGTCTGGTGACGGAATAGCGTCGCACCGATGTTTGTCTGGCTTGTCGGTCTGCCCGTCACGCTTTGGCTGATCGTCATCGGGCTGGCGCTTTGGATCGCCGCGCGGGCCAAGGGGACGCGCGCGGTCTGGCTGGTTAGCGGGCTGGGCGCGGCCTTCCTCCTGTTCGCGGTCGCCGATATTCTGATTGGCTGCGCCGCTGACCCTGTCTTTGTCCCGCCGCAGGATGGGCAGGGCGAGGGCCGTATGGTCCACGCCTGCGATGGGCCCGGCGGCATGGTCGCCTATCTGACCGCCTATATCACGGCCCCGATTGCCTTGCTGGGGCAGGCCATCCTGACATGGTGGATGCTGGACAAGGCCGACCAATAAGCGGCGGCCCTGACGCGGGCCTTAACTTGCGATGCGTTCTTCGAAGCTCATGGCGATAAAGCTGGGGACGTGATCGCCCATGCCCACAACCTTGGGACCCCGGTCGTCGCGGTTGCGGCCACGCCCCCCCCGATCCCGGCGGGGACGCTCTTCGCGCGCCGGCGTTTCGGGGGCGGTGTTTTGGGTCGGGGCTTCGGAAGCTGCGGCCTGATCTTCGGGGGTGTCGTCCCGCTTGCCACGGCCACGCCCCCCCCGACTGGACCGGCGGGGTTTTGGCGCATCGGCGGTGTCGGCTTCGGCGGGCGTCTCGGGCGCAACATCGCCCGCAAGCGGATTGTCCAGACGCGGCACTGGCTGCTTGATCAACCGCTCGACGTCTTCAAGGTTCTTCTCGTCCGACGGGGCGCAGATCATCATGGCTGTGCCCTTCTTGCCGGCACGCCCGGTGCGCCCGATCCGGTGCACATAGTCTTCTGCATGGCCGGGCACGTCGAAATTGAAGACATGGCTGACATCCGGGATGTCCAGACCCCGGGCCGCGACGTCCGAGGCGACAAGGAACCGCAAGCTGCCATCTCGGAACCCGTCCAAGGTGCGCATGCGTTGCGACTGGTCCAGATCGCCATGGATCGGGGCGGCATCCAGCCCGTATTTCTTCAGCGACTTGGCGACGATATCCACATCCACCTTGCGGTTGCAGAAGATGATCGCGTTCTTGCAGGCGGTCCCTTCGCTTTCGATCAAGGCGCGCAGCAGCTTGCGCTTTTCGCTGGCGGCGCGGTCGCGGCGGCTGCCTTTGAACATGACCACGCCTTGGGTGATGTTCTCGCTGGTGGTGGCCGCGCGCGCGACTTCGATCTTGGCGGGCGCCGACAGGAAGGTGTTGGTGATCCGTTCGATTTCGGGGGCCATGGTGGCGCTGAAGAACAGCGTCTGGCGGGTGAACGGGGTCAGTTGAAAGATCTTTTCGATATCCGGGATGAAGCCCATGTCCAGCATGCGGTCGGCTTCGTCCACGACCATGATCTGCACGCCCGTTAGCAGCAGCTTGCCACGTTCGAAGTGATCCAGCAGGCGACCCGGGGTTGCGATCAGCACATCGACGCCCTTGTCGATGGCCGCATCCTGTTCCTTGAAGGACACGCCGCCGATCAACAGTGCCTTGGTCAGTTTGGTGTATTTGGCGTAGGCGTCGAAGTTTTCGGCAACTTGCGCGGCCAATTCGCGGGTCGGGGCCAGCACAAGGCTGCGCGGCATCCGGGCCCGGGCGCGTCCCTTGCGCAGCAGGGTGATCATGGGCAGCGTGAAGCTGGCTGTCTTCCCGGTTCCGGTCTGGGCGATGCCCAAGACGTCCTTTCCTTCCAGCGCGTGGGGGATCGCCCCCGCCTGAATCGGGGTGGGGGTTTCATAGCCGGTATCGGCGATGGCCTTCAGAACCTTCGGATCAAGGTTCAGGTCGGTAAATGTGGTCATATGCGTCCATGTCTGCGGCGCGTCATCGGGACGGCCTTTCGAAAATGGGACGCAAGCCTTACGCGTCCCTGCGGCGGCACCCTCGGGTTAGGGTGTGGTTCATGTAGGCCAAAACGCCCTTTAGGTCAATCGACCTGCTGCGCCGCGGCAATTGCGCGGGCCTGTGCAAAAAGCCGTGCCGGAATCGCCACATCGACCGCGCCGTCCGGTCCCAGCAAGCGCAGGGTCATGCCGGTTTCGGCGCTGCGCCCAAACCCGGCTTCGGTCAGAAAGACCGTGCCGATGGTTCTGGCCAGACAATCTTGGCCTTGGCAAAACGGTGTCCCGCGACGCGCGGCTCGGTAAGGCATGCGGTCCCCGGCGTGCCAGACCGAGGCGATGCGCAGCCCCGGATGAACCCCGTCGAAACTGCGCCCCAAGAGAATGGCAAAGACCCGTCTGTCGCGGTGCTGAACCTGCATCACCCGCGCCAGGATGACGTGGTGCGCATGGGTGCTGACCCGCACCGTGTCCGAGGTCACACCGGACAGCCCGGTGATGTCGGACGGCATCCGTTGTGCGCCCGGGACAGGGCCAAGGCACGCGCCAAGCGCCAGAACCAGAAGCAAACTGCGCCACATGCAGCCGCTTTGGCATGGGCAAGGTTAAGGTTTGGTTAAACCATCATTTCCTTGGTCGCGGACAGTTTCAGGCCCGGATAATCCCGTTCCACCCGGTCGATGTCCCATTGCAGGCGGGTCAGGAAAACCGGATCGCCGTCATTGTCATAGGCGATGTGCTGCTTGTTGACGTTGACCAGCTTGTCGAGGTCCGTTTTCGGCCCCGAGATCCAGCGCGCCGAGGTGAATTGCGACGGCTCGAACCGCACGGGCAGGCCGTATTCCAACTCGATCCGGCTGGCGAGCACCTCGAATTGCAGCGCGCCCACGACGCCCACGATGAAGCCTGACCCCATCATCGGCTTGAACACCTTGGCAGCCCCTTCTTCGGCAAACTGCATCAGGGCCTTGTCCAGATGCTTGGCCTTCATCGGATCGCCCGCGCGGCAGGTTTGCAGCAATTCCGGCGCAAAGGACGGAATGCCCGTGATGCGCAGGGCTTCGCCTTCGGTCAGCGCGTCGCCGATGCGCAACTGCCCGTGGTTCGGGATGCCGATGATGTCGCCCGCCCAG
>CAZIKH010000069.1:0-8291 GCA_964539755.1 uncultured Dinoroseobacter sp.
CCAGCAGCAGCGCGCGGTTGTTCACCTGCGGGCCGCCCGACACGATGGTCACGTCAAGACCGCATTCCGCATAGGTGCCATCGGCGACGGATTGATAAAAGCCGCCGTGTTCGGCTTGGGCCAACCAGTTGGTTCCAAAGGTGACGGGGACGTTTTCAGCCGAGGCGGGCGCGGCAAGGCCAAGAGCCAGAAGCGAGAGGGAGGCAGCACGAAGCATAGGGAAGACCTTTCGGGTGGTTCGGTTCCATCGAGGTGATCTTGAAGACCCCCCGCAAGGGTTGGAATGAACGCCAAGGGTTTTGGCAGCGACCCACCGAGTTTGCCCCAGCGATGGGCGCATTGCTAGGCATATGCTGAAAAACTATGCGATGCCCATGTCGCATGGGCGGCGATGCTGGCGCTGTGGTGCCGGAATTGGCAGCTTGGGCCGACTCGCCAGCCTGATTGGAGCCCCGATGCTGATTTCCCATACCCCCGAGACGATCCGCCCGCCTTTTGCGCGCTATGCCCATGGCGTCGAGGTGCCGCCGGGCGCGCGCTGGCTGGCCAGTTCGGGCCAGTTGGGTCTGCGCCCGGATGACAGCCTGCCCGAAGGTGTCGAGGCGCAAGCCGCGCAATGCTTTGCCAATCTGGATGCGATCTTGGCTTCGGCCGATATGGGGCGGGGCGACGTGGTGCGCCTGTCGGCTTTCGTGACGGACCGTGCGCATATGGCGGGCTACATGGCGGCGCGGGATGCGTGGCTGGCCGGGGTGCCGCATCTGCCCGCCAGCACCTTGATGATCGTGTCTGGGTTCACGCGGCCCGAGTTTCTGGTCGAGGTCGAGATCCTGGCGGCGAAAGCGTGAAACGGCGGGGTGTCCGGTGGGCCCTAATCGTTAATTTCCCTAAGAATCTTAGGGCACACGCAAGCTGTAGGGGCTAATGGCCGACAGTTTCACAAGATCTTGTATGCGCCCTAACATTCTTAGGGATGTTAACCCTTTGGTAAGACTTTCCGCCGCCAAACCCGGGCCAAGACACCCCTCTTCACGCAAGAAAAAAGCCCCCACGAAGGGGGGCTTTGGTTTGGTTCGGAAGACCGGCTTTGGTCACCCGACCGTCGCGGGTTCCCCCTTGCGGTCGGCATGGACCAGCAGCGGCTTTGCCTGCCCGGTCACGACCTCTTCATTCACCACAACCTCCTCGACATCGTCCATCGAGGGCAGATCGAACATCGTATCCAGCAGGATGTCTTCGAGGATCGACCGCAGGCCACGCGCCCCGGTCTTGCGGGCAATGGCGCGGCGGGCAATCGCGTTCAGCGCTTCATCGGTAAAGCTAAGCTGCGCGTCTTCCAGTTCGAACAGGCGCTGATACTGGCGGACCAAGGCGTTCTTGGGCTGGGTCAGGATGGTGACCAGCGCGTCTTCGTCCAGATCCTGCAAGGTGGCAATCACCGGCAGGCGCCCAACGAATTCCGGGATCAGACCGAATTTCAAAAGGTCCTCGGGCTCGAGGTCCATGAACACCTCGCCCACGCCGCGTTCGTCCGGCGCGCGTACCTCGGCGCCAAAGCCCATGGCGCTGCCCTTGCCGCGTTGCGCGATGATCTTGTCTAGGCCCGCGAAGGCCCCGCCACAGATGAACAGAATGTTGGTGGTGTCCACTTGCAAGAATTCCTGCTGCGGATGCTTGCGACCGCCCTGTGGTGGCACACTGGCGACGGTGCCTTCCATGATTTTCAGCAGCGCCTGCTGGACGCCTTCGCCGGACACGTCGCGGGTGATCGACGGATTGTCCGACTTGCGGGTGATCTTGTCGACCTCGTCGATATAGACGATGCCGCGCTGTGCGCGTTCGACATTATATTCGGAGGCCTGCAACAGCTTCAGGATGATGTTTTCAACGTCCTCGCCGACATAGCCCGCTTCGGTCAGCGTGGTCGCGTCGGCCATGGTGAAGGGCACATCGAGGATGCGTGCCAAGGTCTGCGCCAACAGGGTCTTACCGCAGCCCGTCGGGCCGATCAGCAGGATGTTCGACTTGGCCAATTCGATATCGGCCTTATCGGCGTGGTTCAGGCGCTTGTAGTGATTGTGGACCGCGACCGACAGCACGCGCTTGGCATGCATCTGCCCGATCACATAGTCGTCAAGCACATCGCAGATTTCGCGCGGGCTGGGCACCCCTTCCGAGGATTTCAGCCCGGCGGATTTGGTTTCCTCGCGGATGATGTCCATGCACAGTTCAACGCATTCATCGCAGATGAACACCGTGGGACCCGCGATCAGCTTGCGAACCTCGTGCTGGGACTTGCCGCAGAACGAGCAATACAGGGTGTTTTTGCTGTCGCCGGAGGAGTTTGCCATTCTCATGCCTCGTCAAGTTGTCCGAACCGGGGTCCGGTGCATCTACAGGCTTGGCCGCGCCTGCGGGCGGTAGGGCGTGGTCCGATTGGCGAATGGCCTTCCACGCACATGTTGAAGGCAAGCCTAGGCCTTCGGTTTCGGGGGTGCAATGCCCGATTTGCCGCTGCCGGAATGCGAAACGCGCGGGACGGGGTCCCGCGCGCTTTGGTCCGGCCCAACGGCCCGGGATCAGCTTGCGGTGTCGTCGCCCTTCGGACGGCTGACGACGATCTCGTCGATATGGCCCCAATCCTTGGCTTCTTCCGGGGTCATCCAGGTGTCGCGGTCCATCGCCTTTTGCACCGTTTCGTAATCCTGCCCGGAATGCTTCATGTACATCTGGTACATCCGTTCGCGGGTTTTTTCGATCTGGCGGGCCGAAATCAGGATGTCCGAAGCCATGCCGCGCGATCCGCCGGACGGCTGATGCACCATGATTTCCGAATTCGGCAGCGCAAAACGCATGCCGGGTTCGCCGCCGATGGCAATCGCCGATCCCATCGACGCGGCCATGCCGCAGATCAGGGTCGACACCTTCGGCTTGATGTATTGCATGGTGTCATAAATCGAGAAGCCCGCCGTCACTTCGCCCCCGGGCGAGTTGATATACATCGAGATTTCCTTGTTCGGGTTCTCGGCTTCGAGGTGCAGAAGCTGGGCGACCACGAGGTGGCTCATGCCGGAATGGATCGGGCCATTGATGAAAATGATCCGTTCTTTCAGCAGCCGCGAGAAGATGTCGTAGGCGCGCTCGCCCCGGCTGGTTTGTTCGACCACCATCGGGACAAGGTTCATATAGGTATCAATCGGGTCTTGCATGCGGATCTCGCCTTGGCTGGGGCGCGCGGGATTGCGCTTGGGACTAAGACTAGGTCTGCTGTCAGGGGGCTGCAAGGGCCACAAGGGTCGAAGCGTGCCGCCCGCTGCGCGCGATAACCGACCTGCCCTTGACCTGCCCCATGCCCGCCTATCTTCCGCGCATGCGTTTTGAACCGACCCGCACCGCAGCCCTTGACCGCTTGGCCGCCTTCTTGCCCAAGGCCGGGGCCGATTACGCGCGCCTGCGCAATTTCGACCTGCCGGGGCAGGGCCATCCCCATGTCAGCGGCCTGTCGCCCTATCTGCGCCACCGCGTGATCCACGAGGCCGAGGTGCTGCGCGCCGTCCTGACACGCCACAGCCCTGCACAGGCGGAAAAATTCATTCAAGAGGTTGTCTGGCGGACCTATTGGAAGGGCTGGTTGGAACGCCGTCCCGCCGTCTGGACGGCCTACAAGGCAGGTCTGGCCCGTGCGCTGGACCGGGTTGCGGTCGAAGGCGGGTTGCGCGCCGATTGGGAAGCCGCCTGCAAGGGGCAAACCGGGATCGGCTGTTTCGATGACTGGGCGCGGGACTTGGCCGAAACCGGGTATCTGCACAATCATGCCCGGATGTGGTTCGCCTCGATCTGGATATTCACGCTGCGTTTGCCTTGGGAACTGGGTGCGGATTTCTTTTTGCGGCATCTGCTCGATGGGGACGCTGCGTCGAACACCTTGGGCTGGCGCTGGGTGGGGGGCTTGCACACGCCGGGCAAGACCTACCTGGCGCGCGCCGACAATATCGCGAAATACACGAACCGACGCCATGATCCGGTGGGCCAGTTGGCTGGATTTGCCGCCCCCATCGACGGGTTTGCCAACCCGGCCCTTGGGCCTGTGCCGCAATCGGACATTGCCAAGCCGGGCCCTTCGGTGCTGGTGCTGACCGAGGATGACCTGTCACCAGCACAGCTTCCCGCCGATTGCCGGGGGGTGGCGGTGTTGAACGGGGCCGCGGCACGCTCGCCGCTTGCGGTGTCGGCGCGCGTCACCGGCTTCACGACCGCCTTGATCGACGACGCTTTGGCCCGGATCGACCTGCCGCGCGGCCCGGTGACCGCCAACCCCGCCGAGATCGCGGATTGGGCACGCGCCCAAGGGGCTGTCCAACTGATCGGCTCCTATGTGCCCCAAGGCCCCGCGCGCGACCGGATCGAGGCCACGCCATTCGATCTGCCCTTTGTGCAAACGATCCATGCCTATGACGCGCAGGCTTGGCCCCATGCAAAGGCGGGGTTCTTCAAGTTCAAGGCCGCGATCCCGGCGCTGTTGCGGGGGCTTGATCAGCCGGCCTTGATCTGACCGCGACCCGATGGCGCTGGACGCGCCCTAGCGAGCTGTTGCATACCACGGCCAACACATTCGCGGAGACGACCATGGCCGGAATCATCAAACGCGCATTGACGTGGTGGCACAGCGCCACCTTGGGCACCCAGCTTTACACTTGGCGCAAAGGCCAGAAGGTGGGCGAAGATGCAGCGGGCAACAGCTTTTTCCAAAGCCGTGACGGCAAGCGCCGCTGGGTCATCTTCAACGGCGAAGCCGAAGCCAGCCGGGTCAGCCCGGAATGGCATGGCTGGCTGCACCATACCTGGGACGAGCCGCCGACCAAAGCGCCGCTGAAGCGCAAGGACTGGGAAAAGCCCCATATCCCGAACCTGACCGGCACCCCGGCGGCCTATGCACCTGCGGGGTCGATCCGTCGTCCCGTGCCGCAGGCCCGCAGCGATTACGAGGCTTGGTCGCCGGAATAACGCCGCCGATCGGACGCGACCTCTTGCGCAGACGGCCTGTGCAGGGCATCACCCCGTCAGGAAAAGGGGAAAGCGCGGTTCATGTCGCAGCATTCGACAACCGAAGTGGTCACAGGCGGGCTGGTGCTCGCCGTGGCGGTTGGTTTCCTGATCTACGTCGCCCAAGTCACCGGTCTGGGGCAGGGGGCGGGCGGGACGCAAGACTATACCCTGACGGCCAGCTTCCGCACCGCAGACGGCGTGACCGCCGGAACAGATGTGCGTTTGGCGGGGGTCAAGATCGGCACCGTGGCGCAGATTGACCTGAACCCCGAAACCTACCGGGCCGACACCCTTCTGGCGCTGGACCCTGATGTGGCGATCCCCGATGACAGCGTCCTTGTGGTCAGTTCGGAAGGGTTGCTGGGGGGCAATTTTCTGGAAGTGCTGCCAGGCGGATCGCCCTTCGCGTTGGAAAGCGGGGACAGTTTCGCGGAAACCCAAGGGTCGGTCAGCCTGATCACCCTGTTGTTGCGCTTCGTGTCGCAAAGCGCCGAATGACCGGGCAGGGGGGCTTTCTGCGCGCCGCGCTTGGCGGGCTGGGGATCGTCGTTCTGGCGCAGGCAAGTCTTGCCCAGACCATCGAAATCATCCCGTTGGAAGACTTGCAGGACGAACCCGGTTTCAGTCTGGAAGAACTGGAAGAAGACGGCATCACGCTGGAAACCTTCACCGAAGACGAATTGGACATGGGCCCGCGCCAAGTCCTGACAGACGAAGAATTCCAGACATTTGAACAGGATACAGCGGTGACGGCGGCTCGGGCCGGGTCGTTGCGGGTCTTGGACAAACTGACCGGGCAGGTGACCGATGTCACATTGGACACAGACGGCGCAGAAACCGTCGGGCGCATTGTCGTGACCTTGCATGAATGCCGCTTCCCGACCGAAGACCCGACCTCGGACGCGTTTGTCCGCCTGTCGGTCGAGGATCTGAACGCGGTTTCGCTGTTCGAAGGGTGGATGGTCGCTTCGTCCCCGGCGTTGATGGCCTTGGACCATCCGCGTTATGATGTCTGGGCGCTGCGCTGCGCTGCCAGCACCGAAGAGGTGGCCGAAGGCGATGTGATCGACGCCGAAGACGACCCCCTTGCCGCCATCGAGGAAGCCGAACGCCCCAGTGGCGCGGTCGAAGTGTCCTTGATCCCGCGCCCGCGCCCGCAACGATGAAAGTCCCCGGTCATTTCTGGGCGGTCGGGACCGTGGCGCTGATCTGGAATGCGGGCGGCGCGTTTGACTATGTGATGACCCAAGTCGGGGTCGAGGCCTATCTGGCGCAGGTTCCGGATGTCCAAGTGGCGTGGATCAAGGCCGCGCCAGCTTGGTTCAAGGCGTTTTGGGCCTTGTCGGTGTGGGGGGCTGTGCTGGGATCGGTGGCCTTGTTGCTGCGCAGCCGGCACGCGGTTTCCCTGTTCGGTCTGGCGGTTGTGGGGTATCTGGGCGCGTCGCTTTATTCGGTTGTTCTGGCGGAACCTCCGATGACCGATCTGATGGGATCGGGGTCCTTGATCTTCACCCTTGCCATCGCGGCCAGTCTGGTTGGCTTCTGGGCTTATGCGCGGGCCATGAAGGACCGGATGATCCTGCGTTAGCTTTGGCCTTCAAGCTGTTGAGAAGCAATCGGTTTCGGAGTGAACAGCTGTGCCGCGGTGGTCCCTTCGGGCATGGCCGTGATATTCGCATAGCCCCGCAAGGCTTCGTTCAGCAAGGCGTGATATTCGGCGCGCGGCACCTCGTAGGCGCCAAGGCTGCGCAGGTGATCGGTGACGAACTGGGTGTCAAACAGCGTGAAGCCGCCATAGCGCAGCCGGGCAACCAGCCACGCTAGGGCAATCTTCGATCCGTCCCGACGCCGTGAAAACATGCTTTCCCCGAAAAAGGCCGCGCCCAAAGTCACACCATAGACCCCGCCCACCATGCGATCCTCTTGCCAGACCTCCAGCGAATGGGCATGGCCGCGCGCATGCAGGGCGGCATAGGCGGTCGCGATTTCAGCGTTGATCCATGTTTCTGGCCGGGCGGCACAGGCGGCAACGCAACCGTTGAAATCGCGGTTCAGATGGATGCTGTAATCCGCCCTTAGCAAGGTCTTGCGCAACGAGCGCGAGACATGAAATTCCGTCAGGGGCAGGAGGCCGCGGATATGCGGGTCCACCCACTGCACCTCATCCGAGGCACGGTGTTCGGCCATGGGAAACACACCCATGGCATAGGCGCGCATCAGAAGTTCAGCGGTCAGGTCGGTCATTCGCGACCGACAGTCCTAGCTCTGGGCCAATTGGTCAAGCCACCCTTCCAGCCAATGGATGTTGTAATCGCCTGTCAGCACGGCGTCTTCCTGCAATAGGGCATGGAACAGCGGGACAGTCGTTTCAACGCCATCGACGATCAGTTCGCCCAAAGCACGGTCGAGACGGGCCAAGGCAGCCGGGCGGTCCGGGGCATGGACGATCAGTTTCGCGATCAGGCTGTCATAGTAGGGCGGGATCGAATAGCCGTCGTAAAGGGCGGAATCCATCCGCACCCCAAGCCCACCGGGCGTGTGATACTGGGTGATCTTGCCGGGGCGCGGCGCAAAGCCGGGGAAGGTTTCAGCGTTGATGCGCACCTCGATCGCGTGTCCATTCACGACCAGATCTTCCTGACGGAAGGACATCGGTTCGCCTGCCGCGACCCGGATTTGTTCCTTGACCAGATCGACGCCGAAGATCGCTTCGGTGACGGGGTGTTCGACCTGAAGGCGGGTGTTCATTTCGATAAAGAAGAACTCGCCGTTTTCGTACAGAAACTCGATGGTGCCCGCGCCTTCATAGCCGATTTCGGCCACGGCTTTGGCGCAGGTCGCGCCGATCTCGGCCCGGATCGCATCGCTGATGACCGGGCCGGGGGCTTCTTCGAACACCTTCTGGTGGCGGCGCTGCAAGGAACAGTCGCGTTCGCCCAAGTGTACGGCGCGGCCCTTGCCGTCGCCGAAGACCTGCACTTCGATATGGCGCGGGGCACCCAGATAGCGTTCCAGATAAACCTCGTCATTGCCGAAAGCGGATTTCGCTTCGGACCGGGCCGTCATGAACGCGCTTTCCAGATCGGCGGCTGTCTTGGCCAGTTTCATGCCGCGTCCGCCGCCGCCTGCCGTGGCCTTGACGATCAGGGGAAACCCGACCTCTTCGGCCACCTTGCGGGCGGTGTCCAGATCGGGCACGCCCCCATCCGAGCCGGGCACGCAGGGCACACCCAGGGCCTTCATCG
>CAZIKH010000069.1:8301-10153 GCA_964539755.1 uncultured Dinoroseobacter sp.
TTCATCGTGTCCTTGGCGGTGATCTTGTCGCCCATCATCCGGATATGTTCCGCAGACGGGCCGATGAATTTCAGATCATGGTCTTCGACGATTTCGACGAATTGGGCATTTTCCGACAGAAACCCATAGCCGGGGTGGATGGCTTCGGCCCCGGTGATTTCGCAGGCCGAGATAATGGCCGGGATGCTGAGATAGCTGTCGGTGCCGGGCGGCGGACCGATGCAGACCGACTCGTCCGCCATGCGCACATGCATCGCGTCGCTGTCGGCGGTCGAATGGACGGCCACGGTCGCAATGCCCATTTCGCGGGCGGCGCGGATCACGCGCAGCGCGATTTCGCCCCTGTTGGCGATCAGGATTTTGTTGAACATGGGTCCGCCCCTCTATTCGAGGATCAGAAGCGGCGCGCCAAATTCGACGGGGGCGCCGTCTTCGATCAGGATGCGCGCGACCTTGCCCGCGCGGGGGGCGGGGATATGGTTCATCGTCTTCATGGCCTCGACGATCAGCAAGGTCTGACCTTCGCTGACGGTGTCCCCGACGCTGACAAAGGCCGGCGCGCCGGGTTCCGGGGCCATGTAGGCGGTTCCGACCATTGGCGAGGTCACCGCACCGGGGTGCTGGGCCGGATCATCGGCGGCGGCGGGGACGGCTGCGGGCGCTGCAGCAGCCGGGCTGGGCGCAGCGGGGGCCGGGGCAGCATAGACCTGCTGGGGTGCTGCCGCAGCGACGGGCTGGTGCCGCGAAACCCGGACATTCAGGCTGTCGTCTTCGCCATAATCGCGTTTGACCTGCAATTCGGTCAGATCGTTTTCGCGCAGAAGCTCGGCCAGCGCCTTGATGAAGGCCACGTCGCTGTCATGGGTTGCTTTGGTCATTCCGCCCTCGATCTTGTTCTCATTGGCGCGCGTCGGTCTGGGCTGCGCCGCATCACGACCCCTATAGGCGAGCGGCGCGGCAAGGGGAAGTGGGCGCGAACCGGATTTCTGACCCAAGGTCAGGCGCGGGGGCGCACAGGCCAGACTTCCAGAACGCCCGCCACCAGAACCAGCGCGCCGCCGACGATTTCCGGTGTGCTCAGGGTTTCGCCGGCCAGCAGGGCGGCAGACCCGGCGGCGATCAGAACCTCGGCCATCAGCAAGATACCGACGCGGGCCGGGTCCAGCCGCGCAGTTGCCCACATCAGCGCCGCGATGGACAAGCCCCACCACAGCCCGCCCGCCAACAAGGCCCAACCGATCAACGGACCCAAGGCGCCGGGGGCGGGCACCGGGGCAAGGATCGGGGCCAGCACCGCCGCGCCAAGGGTCGCGCCTGCCGCAAAGACGAACGCGGTCTCGCCCGGACCGGGCGGATTGCGCAAGCGAATCCCCGTTGTCGCAATCGCCCAAAGAAAGCCCGAGGTCAGCCCCATCCAATCGCCAAGGCTGCGCGGCAGTGGCACGCCGCCTTCGGCCCCCAGCATCACGACCAAACCCATCAGCCCGCTCGCCAAGGCGAACAGGCGCAACCGGGGGGTGGGCCAGCCCAGCAGGTAGCGGCTGATCAGGGTGCTCCAGACCGGGGTCAGGAAGAACAGGATGACGATGACCGCGACGCGCCCATAAAGAAAGCCAACCGAATAGAGGACAAAGGCAAACCCACCCAAGGCGACCGAGGCCAGCCCGATCCGGTCGGCTGCCATCAGCGCCGCGCGCCGTCGGATCGCCAAGGGTCCAAGCAGGATCAAGGCGGTCGCCACGATGGCCAAGGTGCCCCATGCCCCGCCCATGCCTGCCTCTTCCAAGGCCCGCACCGGCACCCAGTAAAACCCCCAAAGCGTGCCTGTCGCGATCACGAGCAGCGTCGCAAG
>CAZIKH010000070.1:0-10061 GCA_964539755.1 uncultured Dinoroseobacter sp.
CGATGCCGCGATCAACCGGGGCAACTCGGGCGGGCCGCTGTTCAACATGGATGGCGATGTGATCGGTGTGAATACCGCGATCCTGTCGCCCAATGGCGGCTCGATCGGGATTGGCTTTGCCATGTCCTCGGCGGTGGCGACCAATGTCATCGACCAGTTGCTGGAATTCGGCGAAACCCGTCGCGGCTGGCTGGGTGTGCGCATTCAGGACGTCGATGGCGATGTCGCCGAAGCGATGGGTCTGGCATCCGCCGCGGGTGCGCTTGTCACCGAGGTGCCGGAAGGCCCCGCAGCGGAAGCGGGCATGGAACCCGGTGACGTCATCCTGACCTTCGATGGCAGCGATATCGCCGACACCCGCGAATTGGTGCGCATTGTCGGCAACACCCCGGTGGGCAAAACCGTTCGGGTGGTCGTGTTCCGGGAAGGTGAAACCCAGACGATCCGCGTGACCCTTGCCCGCCGCGAAGATGCGGAACGTGCGGTGCCAGCGTCGGCCCCGGCACAGCCCGAACTGGAAGACATGATGGGGATGACCCTGTCCGAACTGACGCCGACCTTGCGCGAAGAGCTGAGCTTGGGTCGGGGGGTCGATGGGCTGGTCGTCACCGATGTCGACGGGGCCAGCGAGGCCTTTGAAAAGGGCCTGCGCGTGGGCGATGTGATCGCCGAAGCGGGCCAGCGTCCGGTGACCACGCCCGCCGATCTGGCGGAACGGATCGAAGCGGCGCGCGATGCAGGGCGCAAGTCGATCCTGCTGCTGATCAATCGGGGCGGTGATCCGCGTTTCGTGGCGCTCAGCCTCGAATAACCCCGGTTTGACCGTTCCCACGAACAGGGCGCCCGATCCGGGTGCCCTGTTTTGCATTGGGGTGGGCGTTGCTAGCCTTCGTCGGCCAAGGTGGCCGGGTCCACCGCGACCAGACCAAGCCGCCGTGCGGCAGCCAGCGACAGGGTCCCGCTGTCCAACCCTTCTTCCGACTGATAGCGCCGAACCGCCCGACGCGTGGTGCGGTCCATTTCGCCAGTAATGGCCCCGCGATAGAGCCCACGGGCCGCCAAGGCCCGTTGCACCGACGCGACAAACTCGGGCGTCAGGGCTTCGGGGCAGGGGGTTTCGAACCACACCTCTTTGCGTTCTTGGGTGATCCGCTGTTGGGTTTCGGTCTTGAACACGGCGGGCGAGGTCACCTGCCCATCGGCGGTGATCTGCGGCGGTTGGATCATCACCTGTTCGGTGACCGTTTCGATCACGGCGGGTGTCACGTCCCGGGCCCAGCAGCTGTCAGGGTCGGCGCCCGGCGGGCCATCGGCGGCGCGCAGGATCTGTGCTTCGGGTTCCAGCAACCGGGTCACGGTATCGGTTTCCATCGGGCTTTGGCAGGCGGCCAAGACCAAGGGTCCGCAGAACGCAGTCAGGATCAGACGACGGGTCACTTCGATGGCCTTTGTGCTCGATACGGCCGATTGTTCGGCGCTTGGGGACCAGTTTAGCGCAAATTGGCGTCACACGAAACCCAAGGGTCCGGACGGACTTCCCATTCTGGGCAGAACGCACTACATCGCGCTCGGAAGATCCAAGGACGAAGGACCCCAGTGATGGCCAAGATCACTTACATCGAACATAACGGCACCGAACATGTGGTCGAAGTGGCCAATGGCCTGACGGTCATGGAAGGCGCGCGGGACAACGGCATTCCGGGCATCGAGGCGGATTGCGGCGGGGCCTGTGCCTGTTCGACCTGCCATGTCTATGTGCATCCCGATTGGGTCGCCAAGCTGCCCGCCAAGGAAAGCATGGAAGAAGACATGCTGGATTTCGCCTTTGAGCCTGACGAGGATCGGTCCCGCCTGACCTGCCAGTTGAAGGTCACCGACGCGTTGGACGGTCTTGTGGTGCAGATGCCCGAAAAGCAAATCTGATGCGGCGCGCACTGGCGGTCGCCTGTATGCTGGCTTGGCCTTGGGCCGCGTCTGCGCAGGACATCACCGCCGCGCGCTATGCCGACCCCACGGACCGCTATCCGCATGCGGTGCTGGGCGATGCGCTGGAATGGGGCGCGTTGGAGCTGACCCTGTCCGATGGCACCCAGCGCCGGATCGTGTTGCCGAATGAACAGGTCTTCGAAGACCTGACCCCACGGCTGGCGGATGTCGATCTGGATGGCTTGGCCGAGGTTGTGGTGGTCGAAAGCCATGTGCGCTTGGGCGCGCGGCTGGCCATTTATGACGCCGAGGGGTTTGTGGCGGCCACCCCGCCGATCGGAACGCGGTTTCGCTGGTTGGCACCGATCGGGATCGGCGATCTGGACGGCGACGGGGCTATCGAGATTGCCTATATCGACCGCCCGCATTTGGCCAAGACACTGCGCGTGTGGCGCTTTGCAGAGGGTGGCTTGCGCGAAGTGGCGCAGATGGGCGGCCTGACGAACCACCGGATCGGCGAGGATTTCATTTCGGGCGGGCTGCGCGACTGCGGCGACGGGCTGGAAATGATCGTTGCCTCAGCCGATTGGGGCCGCGTGATGGGCGTACGCTTGCAGGACGGGACCTTGACCGCCCGTCCCCTGGGCCCGTTCGAGGGGCCAGACAGCTTTGCCAAGGCGCTGTCATGTTCGTAAGGGGCGCGATGCTGTTGACGGCGCTTCTGGCCGGGCCGGGACTGGCGCAGGAACTGGTCGATCCCAATGTCTTTCTGGATGCCGCGGACGGCAACACGCTGACCTTTCGCGCCGACCCCAATGGCGAGTTGGTCGGGGTCGAACAGTTTCTAAGCCGCAGTCGGACGGTCTGGGCGCGGGCCAATGGCAGTTGCAGCTATGGCAAGGTCTGGGTGGCGGAAGACAGGGTCTGTTTTCGCTACGAAGACCGTCCGGATCAGGATTTCTGTTGGCTGACATTGCTGGACGACGGCGATTTCGTCGTTGCCATGCCCGAGGCGGCCGATGTCCAGCGCATCACCCGGATCACACAAGAACCGGTGTCTTGCGTGGATGCGCCGCTGTCCTAAAGCGCGCGCCAGCCGATATCGCGGCGCACAAAGCCTTCGGGCCAGTCGATCCCGTCCACCATGGCATAGGCGCGGGTCTGGGCCTCGGCCAAACTGGCCCCCCGCGCCGTCACGGTCAGCACGCGCCCGCCCACGGCGATGACTTGCCCGTCCTTCTGTGCGGTTCCTGCATGGAACACCATGTGGAAACTGTCTTCGGCCAGATCGTCCAGCCCGCCGATGACGCTGCCTTTCGGATAGTCGCCGGGATAGCCCTTGGCCGCATAGACGACGCACAGCGCGTGGTCGTCGGCCCAATTGACCTGTGCTGTGGCCAAGCGCCCTTCGGCGGCGGCCAGCATCAGGTCCAAGGCTTGCGCCCCCAGCCGCATCATCAACACTTGGCATTCGGGGTCGCCAAAGCGGACGTTGTATTCGACAAGGCGCGGCGCGCCGTCCTTGATCATCAACCCGGCGTAAAGCACCCCGCGATAGGGCGTGCCGCGCCGGGCCATTTCGGCCAGCGTCGGGCGGATGATCTGGTCCATCGTCTTTGCCGCAATGGCGTCGGTCAGAACCGGGGCAGGGGAGTAGGCGCCCATGCCGCCGGTATTGGGGCCGGTATCGCCTTCGCCGACGCGCTTGTGGTCTTGCGCCGTGCCGATGGGCAATGCGTCTTCGCCGTCGCACAGCACGAAGAAGGACGCTTCTTCGCCTTCCATGAAGTCCTCGATCACCACCTCGGCCCCCGCTGCCCCGAAGGCCCCGCCGAACATGTCGTCGATGGCGGTCAACGCCTCGGCTTCGGTCATGGCGACGACAACGCCTTTGCCCGCTGCCAGACCATCGGCCTTGACGACAATCGGTGCGCCTTGGGCCTGAACATAGGCGCGGGCTGCGGCGGCATCGGTGAACCGCGCCCAAGCGGCGGTTGGCGCGCCGGCGGCATCGCAGATTTCCTTGGTGAAGGTTTTCGAGGCTTCGAGCTGTGCGGCGGCCGCACTTGGGCCGAACACCAACACGTTCGCGGCGCGAAGGGCGTCCGAAACCCCGGCGGCCAAGGGGGCTTCGGGCCCGATGATCACAAAATCGACGGCGTTTTCGACCGCAAAGTCGGTGACGGCTGCCGGGTCGGTGATGTCGAGGGCGGCGCATTCGGCAACTTGGGCGATCCCGGCATTGCCGGGGGCCGCGATCAGGCGGTCGCATTTGGGGTTCTGGCTGACGGCCCAAGCGAGGGAATGTTCGCGTCCGCCGCTGCCCAAGATCAGGATGTTCATCGCGCCCGTCTCCGCCGTTGCGTTTCGTGGCGTCCCCTCTAGGCTGTCGCTGCCGTCCCGACAAGGCGGTGTGTTTGAACAGGCGGCGCGGTATGCCCTTTGACCTTCCCAACGACCCGCTTTGGCACGTCATCGACAGCCATCCGATGCCCCGCGATGCGTCCGGCCAAAGCTTTGTGGACCAGTTGATCCGCCGCTACAAAATCCGCCGGAAGACAGCGGAGCGCGCGGTGCAGGAATACAAGCGCTTTGTCTATCTGGTGGCCATCGGTCAGGGGGAACGGCGGGTGCCATCGAAGGCCGTCGATCACGTCTGGCACCTGCACATGCAGCACACACGGGATTATTGGGATGTGTTCTGCGCCGCCATTGGTCGCCCTTTGCACCACACGCCGGGTGGGGCAGGCGCGGCGCATCTGCAGGACTATGACCGCACCCGCGAAGCCTATGAAGCGGCTTTTGGCGCGCCACCCCCGAGGGGCATTTGGCGGCGTATTCATCGGGGACAGGCGCTGGCCATGGGGGCCTTCTTTGCGATCTTTCTTGTCATCGGGATGCAAGGGCTGGCATCGGGGGCCTTGCCCGCCGTCTTGTTCGCCCTCGTCGGCGGATTGGGCGTGGCTTATAGCGCGGCGGTGCAAACGCCTTGGGGACGCGCCTATTTGACCTTTGAGTTCTATGGCGGTTGGGGGGATGGCAATGACGGGGATTGCGGCGGCGATGGCGGTGGTTGCGGCGGCGACTAAGGCGGGTAGTCTGACGCCATGAACGATTTGATCGAAGACGACGCCGCGCCCGGCGACAACGCACATGAATATTCCGTCGCCGAAATTTCGGGCGCGGTCAAACGCACGCTGGAAGGTCAGTTTGGCCGCGTGCGCGTGCGGGGCGAAGTGGGGCGCACGATGCTGGCGCGGTCCGGGCATCTGTATTTTGACCTGAAAGACGACCGGGCGGTTCTGGCCAGCGTCAGCTGGAAAGGCACCGTTTCGCGCATGAAGGTCCGCCCTGAAGAAGGGATGGAGGTTGTCGCAACGGGCCGCCTGACCACTTTCCCCGGCCAATCCAAGTATCAGTTGATCGTGGAAGAGGTCGCGCCCGCCGGTGTTGGGGCGCTGATGGCGATGCTGGAAAAGCGCAAAGCCCAACTGGCCGCCGAAGGCCTGTTCGCGCCCGAACGCAAGCGCCCCCTGCCGTATCTGCCGCAGGTGATCGGGGTCGTGACCTCGCCCCAGGGCGCCGTGATCCGCGATATCCTGCATCGCTTGCGCGACCGGTTTCCGCGCACTGTGCTGGTCTGGCCCGTCGCGGTGCAGGGCGAGGCCTGCGCGCCGCAAGTCTCGGCAGCCATTCAAGGATTCAACGCCTTGCCGCCGGGCGGCGCAATCCCGCGCCCGGACTTGCTGATCGTGGCGCGCGGCGGCGGGTCGCTGGAGGATCTGTGGGGGTTCAACGAGGAAAGCGTGGTGCGGGCCGCGGCGGCGTCCGAGATCCCATTGATTTCGGCGGTGGGCCATGAAACCGACACCACCCTGATCGACTTTGCCAGTGACCGCCGGGCCCCCACGCCCACGGCGGCGGCGGAACTGGCCGTGCCCGTGCGGCTGGACCTTTTGGCGGCGGTCGAAGCCTATGGGGCCCGTTTGGCACGGGCCAGCGGGCAGGGGGTGCAACAACGTCGCCAGCGCTTGCGCGACCTGTCGCGGGCCTTGCCCCGGATCGAGGATTTGGTGACGCGCCCGGCGCAGCGTCTGGACGATCTGGCGGGGCGGCTGGACCGGGCGCTGCGGGGGCGTGTGGTTGCGCAACGCGGCCGGATGGAAGGTTTGTCTGCGCGGCTGGGTCCGCATGTGTTGACCCGGCTGGTGCGGGATCGTTCCGATCGGTTGGAGGATCGGTCGCGGCGGCTTCAGGCGGGTTTGCGCGGGCCTGTGCGCGTGGCGGCGCGCGATCTGTCGAAGGTGGCGGACCGTTTGCGGCCAAGATTGCTGGACCGCGCGCGGGACGACCGGGTGCGGCAGTTGCGGGGGGTGACGGATCGTCTGGGCTTGGTCGCGCAAGGGCAGTTGAGCCAAGCGCGGTCCCGGTTGCAGGCGCTGGCGCGCATGCATCATTCGCTGGGCCATCCGCAGACCTTGGCGCGGGGTTTTGCCTTGGTGCGCGATGGGTCCGGCAAGGTGCTGACAACCGCCAAGGCCGCCGCAGCGGCAGGGGCCTTGGAGATCGAATTTCAGGACGACACCCTGCGGATCGGCGGGCGTGGGAAAGGCAGTGGCGGCGGGTCGCCTGCGCGGCCTGCGCCCAAGCAGGGCAGCTTGTTCTAGCGGGGGCGCTGGGCGCTAGACACCAACATCTGGCCCCCGGCATTGCAGCGGATCGCGTTGCATGCCGGTGACGGTCAGGTCATTGGCCGGGTCGGCCCCCAAGACGCGGGCGCGAATATCGCCGTCTTGGCGAAAGAACGCCCAGCAGATCGGGTCGGTGGGGCGGTCTTCATAGACAAAGCAGATCGCGTCGTCCTCGATCGGGAACCACCGCCCGAACAGGCAGTTTCCATCCAGAAACGTCCAGATCACGCTTCGGTCGCGGCGATACTCCTCGGCGCCAAAGGGTTGGCCTTGCCGGGAAAAGAACAGCGTCTTGCCGTCCACCAGGGCGGTGAATTCGGACACGCTGAGACGGTCTTCTTGGGCAAGGGCGGGGCTGGCGCAGACCAGCGCAAGGGCCAGAAAAAGTGGTTTCATGACCCCAGTGTTTCGCGCTTGCCGGGCGCTGTCCACCGTCAAATCGCGCGCGGCATCAGTCCGCTTCGGCCAGACGGCGCGCGCGGCGCTTGGGCATGGGCGGCACTTCTTGGGCAAGATGCAACCGGGTCAGTTCGCGGTTCATGACCTTGCGCCATTGCGAAGGCCAGAACGCCAGCGAGGCCATGATGGGCAGGGAATAGGGCAAGATCGGCCCGCGTGCGGCATTGGGGGCCCCGAGCGCCGGGAACGGCGTTGCCGGGCGCAGATGGTGTTCGGAATGCAAGGGGGCATTCAACATCATCAGACGAGAGACCGCATCGGGGGCGTTCCAGCTGTGCAGCGCCGTCATCGGTTCGTATTGACCATCGGGCTGTTTCTGGCGGTGCAATCCGTAGTGCTGCACGTAGTCCGAGGTCAGCAATTGCAGGGCTGCCAGAATGCCAAGGGCGATATGGGCCGCAAGCCCCGCCGCACCGCCCAGCAGCGCCGACACACCCAAGGACAAGATGACCACCGCACCGTCCATCAGATAGGGGTTCGAGGGATGCCAGCCGGGCAAGCCGCGTGCGTGCAGGCGGCGCAGTTCGACGTTCCAGCCGGCATGGAACGATCCGATCCAGGCCCGCGGCAGGAATTGATACAAGGTCTCGTCCGGGCGGGCCGAGTTCGGATCGCGCGGCGTTGCGACAAAGCGGTGATGGATCGCCGGATGGGCTGTGGCGTGGTGCCCGAAGAGCAGCGTCCCATAGACCACCCGCCCCAACTGGCGCGGCAAGCGCCGGGGCGCGTGGATCAGTTCATGCGCGTTCGAGGTGCTGATCTGGCCAAAGACCATCGCGGTGGCCGCAAACAGGCCCACCTGCGCCATCTGCGACAGGCCTGTCACCCCGCTGAGGCCGACAATGACCAAAGGCAACACGCCCAGATGGGCCAACCCCAAGACCATCGGCAGGGCCTTGCTTTCCACATCGACCAAGCGGCTGTCCAAACGGCGCGGTAAAGCGAGGTCGAGGATCGGCACAATCACGAGAAACCACGCCAAGGCCCACCAGACGGCCCAAGACAAGCCGAAGGCCCCAAGGGCGATCAGGGCATAGGGCAGAAGCGAGGCGAGGATAAAGTGGCTCATAAGGTGCATAGTATATCGCAGTTCTGGGCAAGACTGCGGCGAAAATCTTGAGGATTTGTGTGCAGCACACGCATGGGACGGCTGAGAGGCCGGATTATCGCCCGTCTATGTGCGGAGCGCGGTGATCGTGGTGGGGCAGATACAGGGGTGTCTTGGGGCGTGGCGACGTTCTGAAGACCTTAACGACTGGTTAATTTCCCTAAGAATCTTAGGGGCCTTAACCGTTTGTTAAGATCCCGGACGCCAAGTCCTTGTTTTTTCGTCGAACACATTGCCTTCCGGCGCAGTCCCCTAAGAATCTTAGGGATGCGCCGGTTTCAACGCGGGCTGTCAGAACAGGCTTCCCGCCGCCCCGCAGCAAATCGCGGCTTACCCCAGCCCGACGCGAACAGCCGTCCACAGGCCATAGCTGACCAGCAGGATCGCGCCCTCAACACGCGTGATGCGGGCACCGCTCCAGGCCATCCACAGCAGCGCCAGCGCAGCTGCCAACAGGGCCCAGACGTCCCATTTGGCGATTTCGACCGGAATCTGCAGTGGCACGATCAGCGCTGTCAGACCAAGGATGCCGAGAATGTTGAAGATGTTCGATCCGATGACATTGCCAAGCGCCATCGCCGATTGCCCCCGCCGGGCCGATGCAATGACCGTCACGAGTTCGGGCAACGAGGTTCCGACAGCGACCACGGTCAGGCCGATCAAGGCTTCGGACACGCCAAACCCGCGCGCCAAACCGACCCCGCCTTGGACAAGGCATTCCGCGCCGATCAGCACCAGCGCCAATCCGGCGAGGCTGCCCAAGACCGTGCGGGGCAGGGGCGCGTCGGGCGGGGCATCGACCGTGTCCTCTGTCCCGTGGCGCAAGGAGGCAAAGAGATACGCCGCCAACCCCAAGACCAGTCCCAATCCGATCGCCCGCCCAGCGGTCCCCCAGAGGATCACCGCGCTGGCCGCAAGGGTGGCTGCCATCATCACCCCGCCATTCAGGCGCAGGTCGCCGCGCGCGACCGGGATGGGGGCCAGCACGGCGGCCAAACCGAGGATCAGCAGAATATTGGCGATGTTCGACCCGACGACATTGCCAACGGCAATCCCCGGCGCATCCGCGAAGGCCGCCCGGAGGCTGGTCACCAATTCCGGCAGTGACGTCCCGAAGCCGACGACCGTCAAGCCGATCACCAAGGGCGAGACGCGCAAGCGGCGCGCAAGGGTCGCCGCGCGGTCCACAAAGACCTCGCCGCCGACCAGCAAGCCGACCAAACCCAGCACCACCAAGAAAACGTCCATTGCCATCCCCATCCTGAAGGTCTGGGCGGTCATATGGGCAAGGGGGCCCGCGCTGTGCAGGCCTGTCACAAAAGGTGATCGGTGCGTGCTTAGCTGGCTTTTTCCAGCCCGAAGCTGTCATGCAGCGCTTGGACGGCCAGTTCCATGTACTTGCGGTCGATCAGCACGCTGATCTTGATCTCGGACGTGGTGATGACCTTGATGTTGATGTTCTCGTCGCGCAGCGCCTTGAACATCTGGGCGGCCACACCGGCATGGGACCGCATCCCGATGCCGACCACGCTGACCTTGGCGACGTCCTTGTCGGCGACCAATTCGTCATAGCTGATATGGCCCGCTTTCTGGGCGTCTTCCAAGGCTTTGCTGGCGCGCAGCACCTGATCGGTCGGGCAAGAGAAGGTCATGTCGGTCTTGCCTTCTTCCGAGATGTTCTGGACGATCATGTCCACATTCACCCCGCCTTCGGCCAAGGGCCCGAAAATGGCGGCGGCGATGCCGGGGCGGTCTTCGACCCCGATCAGGGTCATTTTCGCTTCATCGCGGCTGTAGGCGACGCCCGAGACGACATTGGATTCCATGATTTCCTCCTCATCGCAGACCAGCGTTCCGGCGCTGTCGGATGGTTCTTC
>CAZIKH010000071.1:0-10060 GCA_964539755.1 uncultured Dinoroseobacter sp.
CCGACAGCGCCGGAACGCTGGTCTGCGATGAGGAGGAAATCATGGAATCCAATGTCGTCTCGGGCGTCGCCTACAGCCGCGATGAAGCGAAAATGACCCTGATCGGGGTCGAAGACCGCCCCGGCATCGCCGCCGCCATTTTCGGGCCCTTGGCCGAAGGCGGGGTGAATGTGGACATGATCGTCCAGAACATCTCGGAAGAAGGCAAGACCGACATGACCTTCTCTTGCCCGACCGATCAGGTGCTGCGCGCCAGCAAAGCCTTGGAAGACGCCCAGAAAGCGGGCCATATCAGCTATGACGAATTGGTCGCCGACAAGGACGTCGCCAAGGTCAGCGTGGTCGGCATCGGGATGCGGTCCCATGCCGGTGTGGCCGCCCAGATGTTCAAGGCGCTGCGCGACGAGAACATCAACATCAAGGTCATCACCACGTCCGAGATCAAGATCAGCGTGCTGATCGACCGCAAGTACATGGAACTGGCCGTCCAAGCGCTGCATGACAGCTTCGGGCTGGAAAAAGCCAGCTAAGCACGCACCGATCACCTTTTGTGACAGGCCTGCACAGCGCGGGCCCCCTTGCCCATATGACCGCCCAGACCTTCAGGATGGGGATGGCAATGGACGTTTTCTTGGTGGTGCTGGGTTTGGTCGGCTTGCTGGTCGGCGGCGAGGTCTTTGTGGACCGCGCGGCGACCCTTGCGCGCCGCTTGCGCGTCTCGCCCTTGGTGATCGGCTTGACGGTCGTCGGCTTCGGGACGTCACTGCCGGAATTGGTGACCAGCCTCCGGGCGGCCTTCGCGGATGCGCCGGGGATTGCCGTTGGCAATGTCGTCGGGTCGAACATCGCCAATATTCTGCTGATCCTCGGTTTGGCCGCCGTGCTGGCCCCCATCCCGGTCGCGCGCGGCGACCTGCGCCTGAATGGCGGGGTGATGATGGCAGCCACCCTTGCGGCCAGCGCGGTGATCCTCTGGGGGACCGCTGGGCGGGCGATCGGATTGGGACTGGTCTTGGGGTTGGCGGCGTATCTCTTTGCCTCCTTGCGCCACGGGACAGAGGACACGGTCGATGCCCCGCCCGACGCGCCCCTGCCCCGCACGGTCTTGGGCAGCCTCGCCGGATTGGCGCTGGTGCTGATCGGCGCGGAATGCCTTGTCCAAGGCGGGGTCGGTTTGGCGCGCGGGTTTGGCGTGTCCGAAGCCTTGATCGGCCTGACCGTGGTCGCTGTCGGAACCTCGTTGCCCGAACTCGTGACGGTCATTGCATCGGCCCGGCGGGGGCAATCGGCGATGGCGCTTGGCAATGTCATCGGATCGAACATCTTCAACATTCTCGGCATCCTTGGTCTGACAGCGCTGATCGTGCCACTGCAGATTCCGGTCGAAATCGCCAAATGGGACGTCTGGGCCCTGTTGGCAGCTGCGCTGGCGCTGCTGTGGATGGCCTGGAGCGGTGCCCGCATCACGCGTGTTGAGGGCGCGATCCTGCTGGTCAGCTATGGCCTGTGGACGGCTGTTCGCGTCGGGCTGGGGTAAGCCGCGATTTGCTGCGGGGCGGCGGGAAGCCTGTTCTGACAGCCCGCGTTGAAACCGGCGCATCCCTAAGATTCTTAGGGGACTGCGCCGGAAGGCAATGTGTTCGACGAAAAAACAAGGACTTGGCGTCCGGGATCTTAACAAACGGTTAAGGCCCCTAAGATTCTTAGGGAAATTAACCAGTCGTTAAGGTCTTCAGAACGTCGCCACGCCCCAAGACACCCCTGTATCTGCCCCACCACGATCACCGCGCTCCGCACATAGACGGGCGATAATCCGGCCTCTCAGCCGTCCCATGCGTGTGCTGCACACAAATCCTCAAGATTTTCGCCGCAGTCTTGCCCAGAACTGCGATATACTATGCACCTTATGAGCCACTTTATCCTCGCCTCGCTTCTGCCCTATGCCCTGATCGCCCTTGGGGCCTTCGGCTTGTCTTGGGCCGTCTGGTGGGCCTTGGCGTGGTTTCTCGTGATTGTGCCGATCCTCGACCTCGCTTTACCGCGCCGTTTGGACAGCCGCTTGGTCGATGTGGAAAGCAAGGCCCTGCCGATGGTCTTGGGGTTGGCCCATCTGGGCGTGTTGCCTTTGGTCATTGTCGGCCTCAGCGGGGTGACAGGCCTGTCGCAGATGGCGCAGGTGGGCCTGTTTGCGGCCACCGCGATGGTCTTTGGCCAGATCAGCACCTCGAACGCGCATGAACTGATCCACGCGCCCCGGCGCTTGCCGCGCCAGTTGGGGCGGGTGGTCTATGGGACGCTGCTCTTCGGGCACCACGCCACAGCCCATCCGGCGATCCATCACCGCTTTGTCGCAACGCCGCGCGATCCGAACTCGGCCCGCCCGGACGAGACCTTGTATCAATTCCTGCCGCGGGCCTGGATCGGATCGTTCCATGCCGGCTGGAACGTCGAACTGCGCCGCCTGCACGCACGCGGCTTGCCCGGCTGGCATCCCTCGAACCCCTATCTGATGGACGGTGCGGTGGTCATCTTGTCCTTGGGTGTGTCGGCGCTGCTGGGCGGTGCGGCGGGGCTTGCGGCCCATATCGCCCTTGGCATTCTGGCAGCCCTGCAATTGCTGACCTCGGACTACGTGCAGCACTACGGATTGCACCGCCAGAAACAGCCCGATGGTCAATACGAACCGATGACGGCGCTGCACAGCTGGAACGCCCCCGATGCGGTCTCTCGTCTGATGATGTTGAATGCCCCCTTGCATTCCGAACACCATCTGCGCCCGGCAACGCCGTTCCCGGCGCTCGGGGCCCCCAATGCCGCACGCGGGCCGATCTTGCCCTATTCCCTGCCCATCATGGCCTCGCTGGCGTTCTGGCCTTCGCAATGGCGCAAGGTCATGAACCGCGAACTGACCCGGTTGCATCTTGCCCAAGAAGTGCCGCCCATGCCCAAGCGCCGCGCGCGCCGTCTGGCCGAAGCGGACTGATGCCGCGCGCGATTTGACGGTGGACAGCGCCCGGCAAGCGCGAAACACTGGGGTCATGAAACCACTTTTTCTGGCCCTTGCGCTGGTCTGCGCCAGCCCCGCCCTTGCCCAAGAAGACCGTCTCAGCGTGTCCGAATTCACCGCCCTGGTGGACGGCAAGACGCTGTTCTTTTCCCGGCAAGGCCAACCCTTTGGCGCCGAGGAGTATCGCCGCGACCGAAGCGTGATCTGGACGTTTCTGGATGGAAACTGCCTGTTCGGGCGGTGGTTCCCGATCGAGGACGACGCGATCTGCTTTGTCTATGAAGACCGCCCCACCGACCCGATCTGCTGGGCGTTCTTTCGCCAAGACGGCGATATTCGCGCCCGCGTCTTGGGGGCCGACCCGGCCAATGACCTGACCGTCACCGGCATGCAACGCGATCCGCTGCAATGCCGGGGGCCAGATGTTGGTGTCTAGCGCCCAGCGCCCCCGCTAGAACAAGCTGCCCTGCTTGGGCGCAGGCCGCGCAGGCGACCCGCCGCCACTGCCTTTCCCACGCCCGCCGATCCGCAGGGTGTCGTCCTGAAATTCGATCTCCAAGGCCCCTGCCGCTGCGGCGGCCTTGGCGGTTGTCAGCACCTTGCCGGACCCATCGCGCACCAAGGCAAAACCCCGCGCCAAGGTCTGCGGATGGCCCAGCGAATGATGCATGCGCGCCAGCGCCTGCAACCGGGACCGCGCTTGGCTCAACTGCCCTTGCGCGACCAAGCCCAGACGATCCGTCACCCCCCGCAACTGCCGCACCCGGTCGTCCCGCGCGCGGTCCAGCAATCTTGGCCGCAAACGGTCCGCCACCTTCGACAGATCGCGCGCCGCCACGCGCACAGGCCCGCGCAAACCCGCCTGAAGCCGCCGCGACCGATCCTCCAACCGATCGGAACGATCCCGCACCAGCCGGGTCAACACATGCGGACCCAGCCGCGCAGACAAACCTTCCATCCGGCCGCGTTGCGCAACCACACGCCCCCGCAGCGCCCGGTCCAGCCGCCCCGCCAGATCGTCCAGACGCTGCGCCGGGCGCGTCACCAAATCCTCGATCCGGGGCAAGGCCCGCGACAGGTCGCGCAAGCGCTGGCGACGTTGTTGCACCCCCTGCCCGCTGGCCCGTGCCAAACGGGCCCCATAGGCTTCGACCGCCGCCAAAAGGTCCAGCCGCACGGGCACGGCCAGTTCCGCCGCCGCCGTGGGCGTGGGGGCCCGGCGGTCACTGGCAAAGTCGATCAGGGTGGTGTCGGTTTCATGGCCCACCGCCGAAATCAATGGGATCTCGGACGCCGCCGCGGCCCGCACCACGCTTTCCTCGTTGAACCCCCACAGATCCTCCAGCGACCCGCCGCCGCGCGCCACGATCAGCAAGTCCGGGCGCGGGATTGCGCCGCCCGGCGGCAAGGCGTTGAATCCTTGAATGGCTGCCGAGACTTGCGGCGCGCAGGCCTCGCCCTGCACCGCGACGGGCCAGACCAGCACAGTGCGCGGAAACCGGTCGCGCAAGCGATGCAGGATATCGCGGATCACGGCGCCCTGGGGCGAGGTCACGACCCCGATCACCTGCGGCAGATACGGCAGGGGGCGCTTGCGTTCGGGCGCGAACAGGCCTTCGGCGGCCAGTTGGGCTTTGCGCTTTTCCAGCATCGCCATCAGCGCCCCAACACCGGCGGGCGCGACCTCTTCCACGATCAACTGATACTTGGATTGGCCGGGGAAAGTGGTCAGGCGGCCCGTTGCGACAACCTCCATCCCTTCTTCAGGGCGGACCTTCATGCGCGAAACGGTGCCTTTCCAGCTGACGCTGGCCAGAACCGCCCGGTCGTCTTTCAGGTCAAAATACAGATGCCCGGACCGCGCCAGCATCGTGCGCCCCACTTCGCCCCGCACGCGCACGCGGCCAAACTGACCTTCCAGCGTGCGTTTGACCGCGCCCGAAATTTCGGCGACGGAATATTCATGTGCGTTGTCGCCGGGCGCGGCGTCGTCTTCGATCAAATCGTTCATGGCGTCAGACTACCCGCCTTAGTCGCCGCCGCAACCACCGCCATCGCCGCCGCAATCCCCGTCATTGCCATCCCCCCAACCGCCATAGAACTCAAAGGTCAAATAGGCGCGTCCCCAAGGCGTTTGCACCGCCGCGCTATAAGCCACGCCCAATCCGCCGACGAGGGCGAACAAGACGGCGGGCAAGGCCCCCGATGCCAGCCCTTGCATCCCGATGACAAGAAAGATCGCAAAGAAGGCCCCCATGGCCAGCGCCTGTCCCCGATGAATACGCCGCCAAATGCCCCTCGGGGGTGGCGCGCCAAAAGCCGCTTCATAGGCTTCGCGGGTGCGGTCATAGTCCTGCAGATGCGCCGCGCCTGCCCCACCCGGCGTGTGGTGCAAAGGGCGACCAATGGCGGCGCAGAACACATCCCAATAATCCCGTGTGTGCTGCATGTGCAGGTGCCAGACGTGATCGACGGCCTTCGATGGCACCCGCCGTTCCCCCTGACCGATGGCCACCAGATAGACAAAGCGCTTGTATTCCTGCACCGCGCGCTCCGCTGTCTTCCGGCGGATTTTGTAGCGGCGGATCAACTGGTCCACAAAGCTTTGGCCGGACGCATCGCGGGGCATCGGATGGCTGTCGATGACGTGCCAAAGCGGGTCGTTGGGAAGGTCAAAGGGCATACCGCGCCGCCTGTTCAAACACACCGCCTTGTCGGGACGGCAGCGACAGCCTAGAGGGGACGCCACGAAACGCAACGGCGGAGACGGGCGCGATGAACATCCTGATCTTGGGCAGCGGCGGACGCGAACATTCCCTCGCTTGGGCCGTCAGCCAGAACCCCAAATGCGACCGCCTGATCGCGGCCCCCGGCAATGCCGGGATCGCCCAAGTTGCCGAATGCGCCGCCCTCGACATCACCGACCCGGCAGCCGTCACCGACTTTGCGGTCGAAAACGCCGTCGATTTTGTGATCATCGGGCCCGAAGCCCCCTTGGCCGCCGGGGTTTCGGACGCCCTTCGCGCCGCGAACGTGTTGGTGTTCGGCCCAAGTGCGGCCGCCGCACAGCTCGAAGCCTCGAAAACCTTCACCAAGGAAATCTGCGATGCCGCCGGCGCGCCAACCGCCGCTTGGGCGCGGTTCACCGATGCCGCCGCAGCCCGCGCCTATGTTCAGGCCCAAGGCGCACCGATTGTCGTCAAGGCCGATGGTCTGGCAGCGGGCAAAGGCGTTGTCGTCGCCATGACCGAAGCCGAGGCGTTGACCGCCATCGACGACATGTTCGGCGGGGCCTTCGGGGCAGCGGGGGCCGAGGTGGTGATCGAGGACTTCATGGAAGGCGAAGAAGCGTCCTTCTTCGTGCTGTGCGACGGCGAAGACGCATTGCCCATCGGCACGGCGCAAGACCACAAGCGCGTCGGCGAAGGCGATACCGGCCCCAATACCGGCGGCATGGGCGCCTACTCCCCTGCCCCGGTTCTGACCGACGCCATTGCGGCAAAGACGATGGACCAGATCATCCGCCCGACGCTGGCCGAAATGGCCCGGCGCGGCACGCCCTATCGCGGGGTGCTTTACGCCGGGTTGATGATCAAGGACGGCGCGCCGCGCCTTGTCGAATACAACGTCCGCTTTGGCGACCCCGAATGCCAAGTGTTGATGATGCGGCTGGGGGCGCAAGCCTTGGACCTGATGCTGGCCGCCGCCGAAGGGCGCTTGGCCACAGCACAGGTCAATTGGGCCGACGACCACGCGCTGTGCGTCGTCTATGCGGCCAAGGGCTATCCCGGCGACTATCCGAAAGGCAGCGTCATCGGCGGGCTGGACGATCTGGCCGAAGACAGTTTCCACATGGTGTTCCATGCAGGAACCGCACAGAAGGACGGGCAAGTCATCGCCGTGGGCGGGCGCGTGCTGACCGTGACGGCGCGGGGGGCCAGTTTGGCCGAGGCCCAGACCCGCGCCTATGCCATGGTGGACGGGATCGACTGGCCCGAAGGCTTTGTGCGCCGCGATATCGGCTGGCGCGCGCTTTAGGACAGCGGCGCATCCACGCAAGACACCGGTTCTTGTGTGATCCGGGTGATGCGCTGGACATCGGCCGCCTCGGGCATGGCAACGACGAAATCGCCGTCGTCCAGCAATGTCAGCCAACAGAAATCCTGATCCGGACGGTCTTCGTAGCGAAAACAGACCCTGTCTTCCGCCACCCAGACCTTGCCATAGCTGCAACTGCCATTGGCCCGCGCCCAGACCGTCCGACTGCGGCTTAGAAACTGTTCGACCCCGACCAACTCGCCATTGGGGTCGGCGCGAAAGGTCAGCGTGTTGCCGTCCGCGGCATCCAGAAAGACATTGGGATCGACCAGTTCCTGCGCCAGTCCCGGCCCGGCCAGAAGCGCCGTCAACAGCATCGCGCCCCTTACGAACATGACAGCGCCTTGGCAAAGCTGTCTGGCCCCTCGAACGGGCCCAGGGGACGGGCGGTCAAGGTCCCGTCCTGCAAGCGTACGCCCATCACGCGGCCCCAATCGGCTGAGGCAACGATCATTTCCAGCCCGTCGCCGCAGTCGCGCAGCCCGCCCGAAATGAAATCCTCGCCGATCCGGTGGTTCGTCAGGCCGCCCATCTGCGCCACTTCGCGCAAGCCACCCTCTGCAAAGCGCCACACGCGCAGTGTCTTGGCCAAATGCGGGCGGTCGATATAGGCAATCTCGATAGCCCCGTCGCCGTCCAGATCGCCGATCCCGATCGGTGCCAACCAGCGAAACCGCGTTCCGATCGGCGGGGTGGCCGCCACAAACCCCTCGGCGTCATAAATGGCCAGCCGCGCGCCCAAGCGCACATGGCTTTCGACCACCACAACCTCGGCCAAGCCATCCAGATCGACATCCGCCAGCCGTGGGGTCAGGTCTTCGAAGACCTGTTCATTCGGCAACACGATCCGGCGCTGGGTGCCATCGGACAGGGTCAGCTCCAACGCGCCCCATTCCAGCGCATCGCCCAGCACCGCATGCGGATAGCGGTCCGTGGGGTCGGCATAGCGCGCGGCGGTGATGTCCTGCGCAGACGCGGCCCAAGGCCAAGCCAGCATACAGGCGACCGCCAGTGCGCGCCGCATCAGATTTGCTTTTCGGGCATCTGCACCACAAGACCGTCCAACGCGTCGGTGACCTTCAACTGGCAGGTCAGGCGGGACCGATCCTCGTCAGGCTCAAAGGCGAAATCCAGCATGTCTTCTTCCATGCTTTCCTTGGCGGGCAGCTTGGCGACCCAATCGGGATGCACATAGACATGGCAGGTCGAACAGGCACAGGCCCCGCCGCAATCCGCCTCGATGCCCGGAATGCCGTTGTCCCGCGCGCCTTCCATGACCGTCAGGCCATTGGCCACTTCGACCACATGTTCGGTGCCGTTATGTTCGATGTAAGTGATCTTGGCCATCACTGGGGTCCTTCGTCCTTGGATCTTCCGAGCGCGATGTAGTGCGTTCTGCCCAGAATGGGAAGTCCGTCCGGACCCTTGGGTTTCGTGTGACGCCAATTTGCGCTAAACTGGTCCCCAAGCGCCGAACAATCGGCCGTATCGAGCACAAAGGCCATCGAAGTGACCCGTCGTCTGATCCTGACTGCGTTCTGCGGACCCTTGGTCTTGGCCGCCTGCCAAAGCCCGATGGAAACCGATACCGTGACCCGGTTGCTGGAACCCGAAGCACAGATCCTGCGCGCCGCCGATGGCCCGCCGGGCGCCGACCCTGACAGCTGCTGGGCCCGGGACGTGACACCCGCCGTGATCGAAACGGTCACCGAACAGGTGATGATCCAACCGCCGCAGATCACCGCCGATGGGCAGGTGACCTCGCCCGCCGTGTTCAAGACCGAAACCCAACAGCGGATCACCCAAGAACGCAAAGAGGTGTGGTTCGAAACCCCCTGCCCCGAAGCCCTGACGCCCGAGTTTGTCGCGTCGGTGCAACGGGCCTTGGCGGCCCGTGGGCTCTATCGCGGGGCCATTACTGGCGAAATGGACCGCACCACGCGTCGGGCGGTTCGGCGCTATCAGTCGGAAGAAGGGTTGGACAGCGGGACCCTGTCGCTGGCTGCCGCACGGCGGCTTGGTCTGGTCGCGGTGGACCCGGCCACCTTGGCCGACGAAGGCTAGCAACGCCCACCCCAATGCAAAACAGGGCACCCGGATCGGGCGCCCTGTTCGTGGGAACGGTCAAACCGGGGTTATTCGAGGCTGAGCGCCACGAAACGCGGATCACCGCCCCGATTGATCAGCAGCAGGATCGACTTGCGCCCTGCATCGCGCGCCGCTTCGATCCGTTCCGCCAGATCGGCGGGCGTGGTCACCGGACGCTGGCCCGCTTCGGCGATCACATCGCCCACGCGCAGGCCCTTTTCAAAGGCCTCGCTGGCCCCGTCGACATCGGTGACGACCAGCCCATCGACCCCCCGACCCAAGCTCAGCTCTTCGCGCAAGGTCGGCGTCAGTTCGGACAGGGTCATCCCCATCATGTCTTCCAGTTCGGGCTGTGCCGGGGCCGACGCTGGCACCGCACGTTCCGCATCTTCGCGGCGGGCAAGGGTCACGCGGATCGTCTGGGTTTCACCTTCCCGGAACACGACCACCCGAACGGTTTTGCCCACCGGGGTGTTGCCGACAATGCGCACCAATTCGCGGGTGTCGGCGATATCGCTGCCATCGAAGGTCAGGATGACGTCACCGGGTTCCATGCCCGCTTCCGCTGCGGGGCCTTCCGGCACCTCGGTGACAAGCGCACCCGCGGCGGATGCCAGACCCATCGCTTCGGCGACATCGCCATCGACGTCCTGAATGCGCACACCCAGCCAGCCGCGACGGGTTTCGCCGAATTCCAGCAACTGGTCGATGACATTGGTCGCCACCGCCGAGGACATGGCAAAGCCAATCCCGATCGAGCCGCCATTGGGCGACAGGATCGCGGTATTCACACCGATCACATCGCCATCCATGTTGAACAGCGGCCCGCCCGAGTTGCCCCGGTTGATCGCGGCATCGGTCTGGATG
>CAZIKH010000072.1:0-10039 GCA_964539755.1 uncultured Dinoroseobacter sp.
TCGGGTTGACCCAATCCAGCGCGTGCAAGTGGTAGAAATGGACGATGTGGTCATGCACCTGCAGGTTCAGCTGCATGATGTTGCGGATCGAGTTGGCGTTGTCGGGGATGGTGATCCCCAGCGCGTCTTCGACCGCGCGCACGGATGTCAGCGCGTGGGTCCCGGTGCAGACGCCGCAGATGCGTTCGGTGAAGGCCCAAGCATCGCGCGGATCGCGGCCCTTCAGGATGACCTCGAGCCCGCGCCACATGGTGCCGGTCGACACCGCGTTGGTGATCACGCCGGCATCGTCCACGTTCACTTCGCAGCGCATATGGCCTTCGATACGGGTCACCGGGTCGACGACGATGCGGCGTCCGGCGGTGTCCAGATTGAACCCGTTTGGTGTGACGTTCATGGCTTAGACCTCCTCGCCCTGGGCCGCTTCGGCAGGTTGCGACTGCACTTTGCGTTGCGCGCTTTTCAGGGCGGTGACCGCCGCGTGGGCAGCGATCGCGCCACCGGTCAGGGCGGCAGCGGTCGTGCCGACCGTGTTGGCGTTGGCTTCGATCCCGAAAGCGTTGATGTTGGTGGTGCGTTCGTAGAAGCTGCCCTGATCCCAGAACCCGTCTTCCGAACAGCCGATGCAGCCATGGCCCGACTGGATCGGGAAGGACGTGCCTTCGTTCCAGCGCACGGTCGAACAGGCGTTATAGGTGGTCGGGCCTTTGCAGCCGACCTTGTAGAGGCAATAGCCCTTGCGCGCGTTCTCGTCGTCCCAAGCCTCGACAAACTGGCCCGCGTCGAAATGCGGACGGCGGTAGCATTTGTCGTGGATGCGCTGGGAATAGAACATCTGCGGGCGCCCCTGACGGTCCAGCGTGGGCAGGCGGTCAAAGGTCAGCATGTAGGTGATCACGCCGGTCATGACCTCGGCGATGGGCGGGCAGCCGGGGACCTTGATGATCGGCTTGTCGGTGATGACCTTGTGCACCGGGGTGGCTTGGGTCGGGTTCGGCTTGGCGGCCTGCACACAGCCATAGGACGCGCAGGCGCCCCAGCTGATGATCGCCTTGGCGTCCTTGGCGACATGGCGCAGCTTTTCGACGAAAGGCTTGCCCGCGCTGATGCAATACATCCCGTCTTCGTTCAGGGGCGGGTTGCCTTCGACCGCAAGGATGTAGTTGCCCTTGTATTTCTCGATCGCTTCTTCAAGCGCGGCTTCGGCGGCGTGGCCGGCGGCGGCCATCAGCACGTGCTGGTAATCGAGGCTGATCATCGACAGCACCACGTCCTTGGCCAGAGGGTGCGCGCCGCGGATAAAGCTTTCCGAACAGCAGGTGCATTCCAGACCATTGACCCAGATGACGGGGGTGCGCGGCTTGGTTTCCATCGCATGGGCGATCTGCGGCACGAAGGCCGGGCCCAATCCCAAGGCTGACGCGGTCAGGGAACAATATTTCATGAAGCTGCGCCGGGTGATCCCCTGGCTGCGCATCACGTCATAGAACGTTTCGATCTGGCTCAAGGCGAAAACCCTCCCATGTGCAACTGAAACGGGTATGCATTGGTATGCGCGCCCGGCTGACGGCCAGAATTGCGAAGGCTGGAAAATTCCGACTTGATCTAGATCAAAGCTGCGTCAAAGCGCGCATTATGATTTATAATCAGTTATTTGCGTGGCTTTATTAAAGTATTCACCTTGAGCGGTCCGGTTGTTCGGCTGCCGTTCGGGCGGTCGACTGGTTAGCGGGTTTCCAGCAACCGCAAGGGGAGTCCTGCGTCGGCCTGCTGCAACTTGGCCGCCGCGACAAGCGCCTGCCCGAAGCTGAGACCGCCGTCATTCGCGGGCACTTGACGGTGCAGAAGAACCGGCAGGCCGTCCAATTCCCGCAGGCAGGCGGCGACCAAGGCAGGGTTCTGAAAGCACCCGCCGGTCAAGGCGACGGCGGTTGCCTGACCGCCCTCGACAGCGGCGCGCGCGGCCCTTGCGAAGGCCTGCGCCAGCCCGGTCTGGAACGCCGCTGCGATTTCAGCCGGGGGGCGTCCGGTCCCCAGATCCCCGACCACCGCCCGGATCATCGGGCTGGGGTCGATCCGGGACCCCTGCTGCCCGAACGGGTAACCGGGCGCGGGGCCTGCCTGCCGCGCAAGGCTTTCCAGACGCATCGCGGCTTCGCCTTCATAGCTTTGGCGGGCGGGGCACAGGCCCAGAAGCGCCGCCACCGCATCGAACAGGCGTCCTGCGGACGACGACAGGGGCGCGTTCACGCCGGAAGCCACGGCTTGGCGGATCAGGGCCACCGGGTGGTCCGCGAAAATCTTGTCGGCAAAGGACCCCAGACCCGCCTGATCCAGCCGCACCAGCGCATTGCGCCATGGTTCGACCGAGGCCCCATCGCCCCCCGCCAAAGGGGCGGGGTCCAGATGGGCGATCCGTGTCGCCTGGGTGTAATCGCCCAACAGCACCTCGCCCCCCCAGATCGTGCCATCGGGGCCCAGACCCAAGCCATCGAGCACGATGCCGACGACGGGTCCGGCGGTTCGCGCCCAGCCGTTTTCGCCCATGCAAGCGGCCAGATGCGCGTGGTGATGCTGGACCGAGATCACCGGATCGCCCGAGGCCTCGGCATGGCGGGTGGCGCGGTAGCCGGGATGGGCGTCGCAGGCCCGGACCTGCGGGGTCAGGTCGAACAGGGCGCAATAATCGGCTTCGGCCTGTTGATAGGCCTGCCAGGTCAGGGCTTCGTCCAGCTCGCCCAGATGGTGGCCCAGCAGCGCCTGACCGTTCTTGACCAAGCACAGCGCGGCTTTCATCTGCCCGCCTTGTGCCAAGATTTGCGGGGTGTCTTCGAAGCCCGGCGGCAAGGGCAGGGTGCCCGGAACCCGACCGCGTGCGCGGCGCAGGATCATCGGACCAAACGGCGTTTCGCGTTCGACGCTGTCATCGAGACGTCGCGCGATGGCGCGGTCATGCAGCAGGAAGCCGTCGGCGATCCCCGCCAGTTTTTCGCGCGCTTCGTCATTGCCGATCACTTGCGGCTCGCCCGAGACATTGGCGCTGGTCATGACCAAGGGCGCGCCGATCTCGGCCAGCAGCAGGTGGTGCAGGGGGGTATAGGGCAGCATCCAGCCCAGATCGGCGATGCCGGGGGCCAGAAGGTCGGGCAGGTCGGTCCCGGTGCGGGCCAGCAGCACGATGGGGGCCGCGGGGTCCGACAGGCGTTGCCACGCGGCCTCGGACGGGGCGGCGTGGCGCGCGACCATTGCGGGCGTGCCCATCAGGGCCAGGGGTTTCGCGGGACGGTGCTTGCGGGCGCGCAGCGTGGCGATGGCGGTGGCGTCCGTGGCAAGACAGGCCAGATGCACCCCGCCCAATCCCTTGACGGCCAGCAGACCGCCCTGCCGCAACAATGCCGCCGCCGCCGCGATGGGCGCGGCGTCGGTCCGGCCTTGCGCGGTTTCCAGCCACAGCTTGGGACCGCAGGCCGGACAGGCGATGGGCTGGGCGTGAAAGCGGCGATCCGCCGGATCGGCATATTCGGCCAGACAGGCCGGGCACATGGGGAAAGGGGCCATGGTCGTGCGCGCCCGGTCATAGGGCAGGCCTTCAAGGATGGTCAGGCGCGGGCCGCAATGGGTGCAATTCGTAAAGGCATAGCCCTTGCGCCGCCCGTCGCCGTTGATTTCGGCCAGACAGGCCGGGCAGGTGGCGGCGTCCGGGGTGACGCGGGTGTCGGACCCCGCAGCGCCGCTGGCGACGATCTGAAAGTCAGGACCGATCCCATCGGCGCCATCGGTCTGTTCGACGGCATCGACGCGGGCCAAGGGCGGGGCGTCCCGCGACAGGGCCGCCGCAAAGGCATCCAGATCCGCGCCCGCCGCGCCGATCAGCACGCCTTGGGCATCGTTCAGCACCCAGCCGCGCAGCCCATGGGCGCGCGCCAATTGCCAGACGAAGGGGCGAAAGCCGACCCCTTGGACTTGGCCGCGCACGCGGATGGTTCGGATTTGGGTCACGCAACAGCCTTGGGTTGAACCTTGCGGGTCAGCCTATCGCGTTGCGCGCGCGTTCGCCAAGCGGAATGACGGTCAGCGGTCGACGACCGTCATGCTGATCCCGGACGAGGTCGAATAGACGCCGCCGCCCCGGGAAATGAAGGTCATGCAGGTTTCGCCGGGCGCGGTGCCATCGACGATGGTCATGCACAACGTGCCATCGTCCAAGGTCCATGTGCCGTTCGAGACGCCGTCCGGGTCGGTCAGGCGCACAAGCCCGTCATTGTCGAACAGCATGATCAGGTCCGCGCCCAGTCGGTTGGCTTCGATCCGTTTGCCGATCAATTGCGCCTCGATCGCGCCATTGGTCATGTTGGTGGCAAGGGCCGGGCCCGCGAGGGTCGCGGCGGCCATCAGGGGCAGGACAAAAGCGGAAAGACGGGACATCGGGGACCTCTGGCAAAGCACACAAAACGCCCCGCAAGTCTGCGAGGGCGTTGCTGTGTCTAGTCCCGCTTTGTGGCGAAAAATGGGCGTAGGTCCGTTATCCCAGCACCGAAAAGCTGCTTTCGGTGTTGATCGGGCGCTTGCGGCTGTAGAACCCGGCGTCGATCACCCGGTCGATATAGGGCAGGTGGAATTGCAGCGGGTCGGTGTCGTGATCGGCCCCGCCTTCGCAATAGTCCACCAGCGCGGCCATCATCTTGCCGGCGATGGGGGCGTTCTTGTACTGGTTGCCGCTGGTCCCGCAGGCCATGTAATAGCCCCCCAGCGAGGTCTTGTCATAGATCGGGATCCAGTCGGTCGAGGCATCATAGAGATCGACCACCCCCCGCGTGCGCGACGGTATCCCAAGGCTGGGCACGCGCTGGCCATAGCGCATGGCTTGCGTGGTCCATTGGTCGGTGAAATTGCGGTCATAGTCGGTATCGGTTTCGACCCAGTAATGCGGGTCGCATTCGGGGTCTTCGCTGCCGATCAGGATGTGATTGCCATGTTCGGGACGGCAATAGCAGGCGATATCGCTGTCCGACACGATGGTGCCGAGGTTTTCGAAATCGAAGCCTTCGGGGGCGGGCACATGGGCCACCTCTTGCCGCAGGGGGCGGGTTTCGATGGTCATCTCGTCCAGCACCCCGGCCAAGCCGTTGATATGGGCCGAGCCCGGCCCGGCCACGTTGATCACGATGGGGGCGTGTATTTCTTCGCCATTGGCCAGTTTGACGCCTTTGACGCGCCCGGCGTCTTGCAGGATTTCCACGACCTCGGCCCCCATGCGGACCTGCGCGCCATGTCGGGCGGCGGCGTTGAACAGGTTTTGCGACGACAGCGCGGGGTCGGTGACATAGCCCGCCAAGGGCCAGAACACCGCCCCTGCAAGGCTGCGTCCATTGGATTGCCCGAAGGCCGGATCGTCCATCCGTTTGGCGGGCCCGAAGCTGTCCAGCGTGTAGATCGGCAGTTTCTGCGTGACTTGGGCGGGGTCCCATTCCTCGACCGGGATGTTCAGCGCACGGCTGTTTTCCAGATGTTTGACCATCATGCCATTGGCGTCTGTTTTCATCACAAGACAGCCGCATTGCTTGAACTGGGCCAGGGTTTCGTCGGCTGGGGCGCCCAGATAGTCGGCCCAATCGCGCCAATAGTGATAGCCTTCCCATGCGAACGCGGTGCCGTCGAAGGTGGAATAATGCATCCGGATGATCGCGCAGGACCCGGCGGTGGAGCCATGGCCGATCTGGCTGTTGCGGTCCAAAGACAGGGTCTTGTAGCCGCGCTTGGCCAGCTCGTAGGCGGTGGCGGTGCCGATCACGCCGGTCCCGATGATAAGGGCGTCAATCGCTTGGGTCATGCGGTGTCTCCTGTTTCGAAGCGGGCGGCCCAAGCCCGGAAATCCGCGATTTCCGAGGCTTGCGGACGCTGTCCGGTGTAAGCGTAAAGGTATTCGCCAAGCAGGGTCAGCCGATCCTGCATCGGTTCGTGCAGGTCGGCATCGTTATAGCCGATCTGCATGTAATAGGCGATCCGGGCGCGGGCCAGCGCCTCGGGGGCGGGATAGTCGAAGCGGGCGAACATGTCCCGCAGCGCGCCGATGCGCTGCGCGTCGGATTGGTCCAGAACGGCGCGCACGGCGGGGTCCCGGCGTGCCCAGTCGCGGATCGCGAAATCCAGCTTGGTGTCAAAGCGTTCGGGGTCGATGAACCCGGCAAAGACATTGCAGACCGCTTGGGTGACGGTCTGGGCCGGGGCACGGGCGGCGGCGACGATCTCGCGCGTGTTGGTGGCCAGCCAATGGTCCAGAAGGACTTGAAGAAGATCGTCCCGGTCCTTGAAATACCAATAGAAACTGGATCTGGACACCTGCATGGATTCGGCCAGTTTCTGAACCTTCACTTGGTCGATGCCGTCATGGATCAGGGTGGCCAGCGCCGCGGCGATCCAATCGTCGCGCGTGACCTTGGTGTTCCCTGTCAGCCCTGCATCGCCCATGGGTCAGCTTTCCGGGGGCGCGCCGCCTTCGGCGCTGCGCCGGGCGATGAAGGCATCCAGCGCGGCCAGACGGTCGGGCGGGGTGAAGCTGTGTTCGGGGGCGGCCAGAATGGCCTGCCAGACCTTCGTGGCGCGGGTCGTGGCGTCCTGCGCGCCCCGGTCGGTCCATGTGCCGAAATTGGCATAATCATGCACGATGGGGGCGTAGAATTCGCTGGTGTAACGGTCCATCGTCTGGGGTGCTGCAAAGAAATGGCCTGACGGGGCGACTTGGGACAGCGCGTTGGCCAAGCCGATTTCGTCCGGGCCTGCCTTGTTGCCCGCGCACAGCTCGGCCACCATGTTCAGCACTTCGACATCGGTCACGATCTTTTCGTAGGACACGGTCAGGCCGCCTTCCAGCCAGCCCGCCGAATGGATGATGACGGTTGCCCCCGCCAGAAGGCAGCCCCAAAGCCCCATCTGGTTTTCGTTCGCGGCCTGCACATCGTTCAGGTTCGAGGCCGACCCCGCCGCCGACCGCCATGGCAGCCCCAGCATCCGCGCCATTTGTCCGGCTGCCAGTGAGGCTTGGAAATGCGATGGCGTGCCAAAGGCGGGCGCGCCCGATTTCATGTCGACGTTCGAGGTGAAGGTGCCATAGCAGACCGGCGCGCCGGGGCGCACAAGCTGGGTCAGGGTGATCGCGGCAAGGCATTCGGCATGGCTGAGGGTGATCGCCCCCGCCACGGTGATCGGGGCCATCGCGCCCATCAGCGTAAAGGGCGTGACGATGGACAATTGGCCGTGGCGTGCAAAGTCGATCAGGCCTTGCGCCATGGGGATGTCCAATGTGCGCGGGCTGTTGGTGTTGATGATCGTATAGGCGTGGACGCCCGCGTGAAACGCGTCTTCGGACAGGCCGCGCACAAGGCGCAGCATTTCGAAATTGTCCAAGGTTTGCGGCGTGCCGCGCGCAAAGAGGAACGGAAACTTGTCGGTATGCACCGCTTGGGTTTGCAGCGTGAAGTAATGGCGCAGATGGGTGGGCACGTCCTGCGGTTCGACCGAAGGCGACATCATCTGGAAGACGTCATAGTGATGCCCGATCCGCGTGTAGTCCTTGAAATCCGACGCGCTGCCGGGACGGCGACCGCGCACAAGGTCGGTGGCATGCGGTGCCCCGGCCCCCGGCTGGAACGCCAGCGCGCCCAGTTCCAGAACCACATCCCGGTGCGGCGCGCCCGCGTGGCAATGGATCGACCGGGGGGCGGTGGCCAAAGCGGCCTCGATCATCTCGCGCCCGATATAGACCATTTCGCCCTCGATGCGCGCGCCGCCTTGGCGGTAGATCTTGCGGGCTTCGGGCAACAGCACCTTCATGCCCAGCGTTTCCAGCATTTCCAGCGCGGTGGCGTGCATGTTCGCCGCCTCGTCGTCGGAAAAGACGTTCATGATCGGGAACGGGTTGCGCAATTGGCGGTAGTTCACGTCGCGCGTGGCGGGGGCGGCATGGGTGGCCGCGCGCCCCCGGCGACGGGTCTTGGTGGGGGCGTCGGTCATCGCCCCGCCCCCCATAGGCAGCCGCCAAGGGGGGCCTTGCCCCCGGGCGTTGGGCCATGCGCCCGCCGCGCGATCATCCCCGCATCGCCTTGCCTGCCGGATCATAGGGCGAGGGCGCGATCACCTTGGCGGGCCGTTCCACCCCCACGATATGGGTGGACAGGGCGGTGCCTTCGGCGGCCGCGTCCCGGTCGACCAAGGCCATCGCCAAGGATTTGCCGACCGTGTGGCCATACCCGCCCGAGGTGACAAAGCCGACCTTCTGGCCGTCTTTCCACACCGGTTCGAACCCGCTGGCATCGGCGTCGGCGGCGTCCACTTCCAGCGTGACCAGAACCTGTTTCGATCCAGCGCCGTCGCGTTCGGCCAGCGCGGCGTCCCGACCGATGAAGTCGGGCTTCTGCCAGTCGATCCAGCGGTCCATCCCGGTCATCCCGGCGGTGTAGCCTTGGGTGAATTCCGCCGACCAGATGCCGAAGCTTTTTTCCAGACGCAGCGACAACAGCGCGTTGAAGCCGTATTCGATCATGCCCTGATCGGCCCCGGCGGCCAGCAGGGCTTTGCGCAGGTTGATGTGATCGCCCATGCGGCAATGGATTTCATAGCCCGCCTCGCCCGTCACCGACAGGCGCCCGACCTTGCAGCGCATCAGCCCGATATCGAAGGACCCGCAGCCCATGAAGGGCAGATCGCCCACAGGACCGTCGGTCAGTTTCTCGATCACGGCTTTCGATTTGGGGCCGGACAGCGAGAAGCCCGCCACCTCGTCCCCCAGATCGCGCACTGTGACGCCTTCGGCCATATGGTCGTCGAACCAGCGCATATGCCACGTGCGCAGGTAATAGCTGCCCATCAGCCACCATGTGCCGTCGCCCCAGTTGAACAGGGTCAGGTCGCCTTTGAGGCGCGCGTCATGACCCAGCATCACGGCAAGGCGGGCGCGGCCCGGTTTGGGCAGTTTGGTGGACAGGATCTTGTTCAGCCAATCCTCGGCCCCCGGCCCGCTGATTTCGAACCGCGAGAACCCGGTGATATCGAGCAGGCCCACCCCTTCGCGCACCGCCTTGCATTCCGCCGCGACGATATCGAAGGCGTTCGAGCGTTTCAGCGACGGGGTTTCGGCAAAGCCTGTCTCGGCGAAGTAAAGCGGCACCTCCAGATCCCAGCTTTGGCCCCATTGGCAGCCGGCTTGCGTCATGTCCGAATAGGCGGGGGCGGTTTTCAGCGGGCGGCCTGCGGGCAATTGTTCGTTCGGATAGGTCATCACGAAGCGGCGCGAATAGAACTGCCCGGTGGTTTCCTTGATGTATTGCTTGTTTTCCGCCCAAGGCCCGTAGCGCGCCACATCCATGCACCACGCATCGGCCTCGGGTTCGCCATGGATCATCCATTCGGCCAAGGTCTTGCCGACGCCGCCGCCTTGCAGGAAGCCCGCCATGACCGCGCAGGCGCTCCAATAGCCGCGCTTGCCGGGCACGGGGCCGACCAGCGGGTTGCCATCGGGGCTGAAGGTAAAGGCCCCGTTGACCCATGTCTTGATGCCCACGTCCTGAATGGCCGGGTAGCGCGCAAAGCCCAAGGTCAGTTCGTTTTCGATCCGGTCGAGGTCTTCCTTGAACAGCTCCATCCCGTAATTCCACGGCGCGCCATCCATGGCCCAGTGTTCATGTTCGACCTCGTAAATGCCGACCAGCACGCCCTTCTGGTCCTGCCGCATATAGGTGAACCCTTCGAGGTCCACGGTCATCGGCACCTCGAAATCCAGCGCTTCGATTTCGGGGATGCTGTCGGTGATCAGATAATGGTGCTTCAGCGGCGAGACGGGCAGTTCGATCCCCGCCATGCGGCCCACCTGCTTGGCCCAAAGGCCCGCCGCGTTGACGACATGTTCGCAGCGGATATCGCCCTTGTCGGTCTTGACGATCCAGCCATCGGCGGTTTGTTCCAGCGCTTCGACCTTGGTGTGTTCGAAATAGCTGGCACCGCGCTTCTTGGCGGCTTTGGCGTAGGCGTGGACCGTGCCCGTGGT
>CAZIKH010000073.1:0-4404 GCA_964539755.1 uncultured Dinoroseobacter sp.
AGCTACCGGGCGCGGCGGGCGCGCAAACGGGCCGAAGGGGTCGCCGATGGGGACTAGGTCGGGGCCGCTAGCCGATGTCCGCGTGCTGGATCTGACGAATGTGCTGGCGGGCCCCTTTGCCTGCCACCAACTGGCCCATATGGGGGCCGAGGTCATCAAGGTCGAAGCGGTCGGGCGCGGCGATCTGGCCCGCAATCTGGGGGCCGATCCCGACCTGTCGGCGCGCGGCATGGGCGTCAGCTTTCTGGCGCAGAACGCGGGCAAGGCCTCGGTCGCGCTGAACCTGAAGCTGGGCGCGGGCAAGGCAGCCTTCCTGCGGCTGGTCGAAACCGCCGATGTCGTGGTCGAAAACTTTCGCCCCGGCGTGATGGACCGGCTGGGTCTTGGCTATGACACCCTGCGCGCCCGCAACCCGCGCCTGATCTATTGCGCGATTTCGGGCTATGGCCAGACCGGGCCTTGGGTGGATCGCCCGGCCTATGACCAGATCATCCAAGGCGCGTCGGGTGTCATGGCGATCACCGGCGATGCCGACAGCGCGCCCTTGCGGGTCGGCTATCCCTTGGCCGACACCGTGGGCGGCCTGACCGCCGCCATGGCCATTTGCGGGGCGCTGAATGCGCCGCAGCGGGGGGCGTTTCTGGATGTCTCGATGCTGGAATCGGTGCTGGCGACCATGGGCTGGGCGGTGTCGAACCACCTGATCGCGGGGGTCGCGCCAACCCCGCAGGGCAATGAAAACCCGACCTCGGCGCCCTCGGGCGCGTTCCGCTGTGCCGATGGCCTGATCAACATTGCCGCCAACAAGGACGAACAATGGCTGGCACTGGCCCGCCATCTGGACCTTGCCCCCCTGATCGACGATCCGGCCTATGCGACGCGCGAAGACCGCAAACGCAACCGCCATGCCTTGCGGGCCGCGCTTGAAACGGTGCTGACCACCCAGCCGACGGCGCATTGGGTGGGGGCGCTGAACGCGCTGGGCGTGCCCTGCGGGCCGGTGCTGGACGTGCCGCAAATCCTGGCGCATCCCCAGATCACCAGCCGCCAGTTTCTGGCCGACTACCCCGATCCGCCCGGCGTGGACCGTCCGATTTCCCTGGCGCGCACTGGCTACATGGTGGATGGGCAGCGCCCCAGCGTTGCCGAACCGCCCCCGCAGCTGGGGCAATCGACCGATGCCATTCTGGCCACGCTGGGCTACACCGAGGCGGAAATCGCCGATCTTCGCGCAGAAGGGGCCGCAGGATGACCGACGGACAAGACGTGGCCGACTGGTGGCGCACCAGCATCATCGACATGGAACCGGGGCGCATCGCCTTTCGCGGCAAACCGGTCGAGGATCTGATCGGCACGCTCAGCTTCCCGCAGATGATCTGGTGGCTGGTGATCGGGGACACCCTGCCCGACGCCCAAGCCCATCTGCTGGAAGCGGCCTTGGTTGCCGCGGTCGATCACGGACCCCAAGCGCCCTCGATTGCCGCTGCGCGCATGGCGGCCACCTGCGGGATCGGCCTGCAAGGCGCGATGGCCAGCGGTCTGAACATGCTGGGCGATGTGCATGGCGGGGCGGGCGAACAGGCGGTCGCCCTCTATCACCATGTCGAACGCGGCGGTCCCGAAGGTCTGGGTCCGGCGCTGGACACATGGCGCGCGGGGCATGGGCGCTATCTGCCGGGCTTTGGGCACCGCTTCCACAAACCGACCGACCCCCGCGCGCCGCGCCTGTTGCAATTGGTGGACGACGCCGCCGAAGCCGGTGCGGTGTCCGGTGCCTATGCCGAAATCGGGCGCGCCATCGAACGGCATCTGGCCGAAGAACGCGGCAAGCCCGTGCCGATGAACATCGACGGGGCCACGGCGGTGATCTTTGCCGAACTGGGCTGTCCGGGCCCCGTGGCGCGCGGCCTGTTCTGCCTGTCGCGGTCGGTCGGCTTGCTGGCCCATGCTTGGGAACAGACCCAGCAGGGCGGGCGCAACAAGGGGCCGACCCCGCCCGCCTATCGGTGGCGCTATGACGGAAACTGAACGGCGCGCTTGGCGTCGGTTGCCCGCCACATTGGCCATCGGCGGGCTGGGCGCGGCGCTGTTCTGGCTGATCGGCTTTCCCATGCCGTTCCTGACCGGGCCTGCGGCGTTGGTCACCTTGGCGGCCTTGCGCGGTGTGCCGATGGCGGTGCCCACGCCCGCGCGCAACCTGTGCTTTCTGGTGCTGGGCCTGAACATCGGCGCCTCGGTCACGCCCGAGGTGCTGGAGACCGCCGCGCAATGGCCCGCCTCGCTGGCCCTGCTGACCGGGCTGCTGGTCGTGTCGATGGTTTCGGGCACAAAGCTGCTGGAACGCGGGTTCGGCTTTGACCGCACCAGCGCCCTCTTGGGGGCCACGCCCGGGCATCTCAGCTTCGTGCTGGGCCTGACGGTGGACCGCCAACTGGACCTTGACCGCATCGCGGTGGTCCAAAGCGTGCGCGTTCTGGTGCTGACCCTGCTGCTGCCGATCCCCCTGGTCCTGATGGGCGGGACCGAGGCGTTGTTTCCCGGCGGCGCCCGTCCCATGACCCCGGCAAGCGTGCTGATCCTGCTGGCCGCCTCGGTCGCGGTGGGGCTGATCTTCAAACGGTTGCGCGTGCCCGCCCCCTATCTGCTGGCCGCCATGGCGGTGTCGGGGCTGGGGCATGCCACCGCGCTGACCCCCGGTGCCCCGCCCCCCGGATTGGCCGAAATCGCCTTTGTCGCCATGGGCTGCATCATCGGCACGCGCTTCAACGGCATCGCGCTGGACGATCTGCGCCGATCGGCGCTGGCCGGGTTGGCGGTCACGGGGCTGTTCACCGCGCTGGCGCTGGCGGGCGCGGTGATGCTGGGGGTCAGCCTTGGCATCGACCCAAGGCTGCTGTTCATCGCCTATGCGCCCGGTGGGTTGGAAGCGATGGCCGCGATGTCCGTGCAATTGGGGCTGGCACCCGCCGTGGTCGCCGCCCATCACGTCTTGCGTCTGGTGATCCTGTCCGTGCTGATCCCGGTCTTTTTGGCCCGCTTGCCGCCCCCGCCCGCCCAAAGCTGAGACGCCCAGACAAAGCGCCCTTCTCGTCCGCGCATAGCATGCGCTGTCGGGCTTTGGCCCGACTCGGGGCATTTCTTTGGGACATCGCTATGTGGAAACTGCTTAAGGCCGCGCCGCTGGCGCTGGCGCTCTGCGCACCCGGTCTGGTGCAGGCGCAAGTTGCAACCTGTGACACAGGGGTCATCGTCCGCCCCTTGGCCGAGGGCGGGGGCACCACGACCTATCATTTCGACTTCGAAGACGGCGGCGTCCTTGGGGTGGCGGTCGAAGGCGTGGCGGGCGCGGGCCCGCTGAACGTGATCCTGCAGATCCGCAACAGCGTCGGCACATTGACCGGCCAAAAGACCTATACCGCCGACGATGACGAAGAATTCAGCATCTCGCCCGAAGACACCTATACCGTCACCTTCACGAACAATTCCCCCACGCGCAGCGCGCGGGTCGCGGCGCAATGCACCAACCCCGGCCCCTCGGCCGAGCTACTGGACCAAGCCCGGTCGATCCAGACCCAGATCATCCAAGGCGCGGCCAACAGCGCAAACCTGATGGTCGGCAATGCCTTGTCCAGTGCCCGCAGCCTGCGCGGCACGGGCGGGGCCACCGTGTCCAGCAACCTGATCAGCTTTTCGACCCGGAACGGGGCGGCCGACAGCGGGTGGACCGCTTGGGGCACGGTGGGCCTGACGCGCTTCAACGGGCGCACGGACGGGTCGGCGCGGGCCTTCACCTTTGGCCTCGACTACGCCGCAGGTCCGCGTCTGGCGCTGGGCGTGCTGGCCAGCGCAGGGTTCTACGATCAGGTCACCCAAGGGGTGCGGCTGACAGGGCGCGCCATCGATGTGGGGCCTTACCTGATCTATGATCTGGGGCGCGGCTTCGATCTGGAGGCCTTCGCCACCTATGGCCGCCCCACCTATGACCTGACCGGTGGCGCGCTTTTGAAGACCACGCGCTACACCGTCGGGGCCAAGCTGCGCGCGCAATATGATTGGAATGACATCCGCTTTGACAGCGCGGTCAGCTTGCGTGGCTTCCGCGAACACACGCCCGCCTTCGCCGTCTTGGCCGCGCGCAACGTCGAAGATTTTGTCGCTTCGATCAGCACCAAGATGACCTTCAATCGTGACGAGGTCTGGCAACCCAGTCTGGGCCTCGGGCTGGACGCGACCCGGTCGCGCGACGGGCTGGGGGCGACCCGCACATGGGTGTCGCCGCGCGGGTCGCTGGGCATCGGCTATGCAAATGCGGGGACCGAGTTTTCCGCCAGCCTCGATGTCGGGCGATCCTTGCGCGACACGACCGACCTGTCGTTGAATCTGGGTCTGTCGGTGCGGTTCTAG
>CAZIKH010000073.1:4504-9970 GCA_964539755.1 uncultured Dinoroseobacter sp.
GCCGCTACAGGCCCCCGGCTTGCAGCTTGGTCTGAATGCGGCGCAGGTCTGCCAGCCAGTCCTGCGCCTGCTGCCCGCGCCGCAGATGCGCCACCGGTTCCCCGCGCAGCACCTTTTGGCGCAACTGCGCCGGGGGCAGGCCGAACGCCTCTTTGAAGCAACGCGAAAAATGCGCGCCCGTGGCAAAGCCACAGGCATAGCCGATGTCTTCCAGGCTCAGGCGGCTGCGGCTGTCCACGATCATGGTCCAGGCCCGGTCCAGCCGCCGTTTCTGCACAAGGCTGCGCACGCCGCCTTCCTCGCTGGTCAGGCGATACAGCGTTGCCCGCGACATGTTGCAGGCGGCGGCAAGGGTTTCGGGCGACAGATCGGTCGCCCCCAGATGCATGTCGATATAGGTCACGACCTGCTGCATCGCGGTCGCCAGATAGGCCGCGCGGCCATTGCTTTGATCGGTCTGGTGTCCGATCCCTTCGATCAGCGAGACCAGCGCCGCAACCCCGGCTTCGATCTCGATCGGGGTCATCTGGGACGCATGGGCGGACAAGTATTCCAGATGCAGCGCGATCAGCGGCGCCATCGTGTTTTCGCGCGGAATGACCCGCCCGTGATAGAAGGCCGACAGGGCGCGCGACACCATGCGGCGGGGCACGCCGACGGTGATGTTGGAAAACTCGCTGGCGGTGGTCTGCAAGCCGCGCGACAGATCAAGGATGCAGATATCGCCCGGGCGCACCACGATATCGGCCCCCGACACATCCCCGACATACCCGCCAGTGACATAGAGCTGCACCATCAGCGTGTCCCAAGCCGACATGCCCAGATGCGGTTTCGCCCGCAGAAAGCTTTGCGCGCTGGACGCGGTGCGGATCACCACCAATTCATCCAGTGCCACGATATCGGCCTGCATGTCGAAGCCTTCGGTCAGCGCCTGTGTGGGCGTGACGGAAAAGAAGGGGGCGGTGATGGCGCGCCACATTTCCAGATTGGCCTCGGCGGCCTGGGCACGGGCGCTGAACTCGTCCTTTGGAATACGCATGGCGACTGACAACACTTTGACCTGATGGAAGATTACAGTCTAGGGATGGTCCTGCAACAGTTTCGTTCGGACCCGTCCATGTCGCCAGCCGCCGCCCCGCCCCCGCTTGAAGATACCGCGTTGCAGGCCGCCCGGTTGCAGGACATGGCCGGTCAGGCCCTGCACCGCGCCACGATGGCGATGCAGGCCGATTTCGCGCGCCGGACCACGGGGTTCGATCTGTCGCCCAGCCAGTTTGCCCTGCTGACCTTGATCGAGGCCAATCCCGGCGTCACGGCGGGCGACCTTGCACGGGCTTCCGGCCTCGACAAGTCGACCCTGACCCCGTTTCTGGCCAAGCTTCAGGCGCGCGGGCTGATCACCCGGCAGCGGTCCGTGATCGACCGCCGCGTCCAGCATATCGAGATGACGGACTACGGGCAGCGGTTTCTGGGCGACCTGACCGACCTTGTGCTGGCGCAAGAAGCCCGCTTCGCCGCCCGCATGGGGTCCGAGAAGCTGGCGCAGTTGCTGTCTTTGCTGGCGCGCGCCGAAGCTATTCTGAACGATCCAGACTGATCACGCGCGGATCGTCGGTCCACAGGGCCGCGACCAGATCGGCCCGGTGCCGCAGCACCGCGCGTTGGTTGACCGACCCTTTGTCCGTGACCTCGCCCTTGTCGAAATCCAGCGCGCTGTCCAACAGCATCAGTCGCGTCACCCGTGTGGCGCTGCCCGTGGCGGCCTTGGCATGGGCGGTCAGGCGGGTTTTCAGCGCCGCGCGCACGGCGGGGTGGTTCAGCACCGCGCGCCCCTCGGCCCCCGGTCCGGCCAAGGCGCGCAAGGCGGCCCAATCGGGGATGACCAGCGCGCCCAGCGTGTCATGGCCTTCGCCCGCGATCACCGTGTCGCTGGCAAGGCCGTGCAGGTCATTGGTCAGCTTGGCGCGCAGCGCCCCGACCGCCACCCAAGTGCCGCTGGCCAGCTTGAAATTCTCGGCCAGCCGCCCATCGAAATAGAACCCCGCTTCGGGCTGGCCGGGCACGGCAAAGCGGAACGCATCGCCGAACATGTAGAACCCGTCCTCATCGAAGGCCTCGGCCGACAGGGCCGGGTTGCGCCAATAGCCCGGCGTGATGGCCGGGCCCTTGATGCGCCCTTCCAGCTTGTCGCCCTGCGGCACCAGCTTCAGCGTGACGCCATGCGCCGGGATGCCCAGATTGCCCGCGTGATCGGCCTTTTCCATGCCCATCATCGCGAAGGGGCCGGTTTCCGTCGACCCGAACCCGGTGCCAAGGATCACCCCGCCGGGCACCTCGGCCTCGGCCAGTTTGGTCAGGCGGTCCCAGATCGGCTGGCTCATGCCCGCGCCGGCATACATCATCAATTGCAGCCGATCGAAGAACCGGGCGCGCAGCGCGGCGTCGCGTTCCATCGCATCCAGCAGCATCTGATAGCCCAGCGGAACGTTGAAATACCATGTCGGCGAGATCTCTCGCAGGTTGGCAATCGTCGTGTCGATCAGGCCCGGCGCGGGTTTGCCGTGGTCAATGTAATAGGTCCCGCCATTGTAGATCACGATGTTGAAGGCCTTGTTGCCGCTGGCGGTGTGGTTCCACGGCGCCCAATCCACCAGCACGGGCGGCGTGTCGCGGAAAAAGGCATAACACTGCTGCACCATCTGCTGATTGGCGCACAGCATCCGCTGGGTCTGGATCACCGCCTTGGGGCTGCCCGTGGTGCCCGAGGTGAACAGGAACTTCGCCACCGTGTCGGGGGTGATCGCATCATGGGCGGCCTGCATCGCCGCGCTGGGCGGGGTCTGCAACAGGGTGTCGAACGCCACGGTCCCGCCGCTGCGCGCGATCACGGGCAGGTCCGGGAACACCGCCTCCAGCGCCGGGGCAAAGGGGGCGGCGTCTTCGGCAAAGATCGCGCCGGGGGTCAACTGGCCCGCGATGTCGCGCAGCTTGCCATAATCGGTCGAGGCCAGCGCATAGGCGGGCGCGATGGCCGCCGACGGAATGCCCACATGCTGCGCCCCCAAGGCCATCACCGCATGGGCGACCGAATTGCGCGACAGGATCAACAAGGGGCGTTCGACAGACAGCCCCATCTGCAACAGCGCGCTGCCAATCGCCCGGATCTGGCGCGCCCCGTCGGCATAGCTGGTCCGCGCCCAGTCGCCCGCCGCATCGCGTTCCGCCATCCACGGCTGGTCGGGCGTCTTTGCGGCCCAGTCCAGAAACCGCTCGGTCATGCAGCGCGGATAGGGCCCCAACGGGTCGTCCTGCCAGACCAGCACGGTGCCGTCGGGTTTGGTTTCGCTGCGCACGCTGGGACGCCACAGCGCCACGTCTGATCTGGGTATTGGCATGTCTCTCTCCCCTTGGGGCAGATTGGCGGGCTTGCCGGGCGCTGTCCAGTGATCCCGGACCTATGCCCAAAGACCTTGTGACGTTGGGTCTTGGCCCGGCGCAGGGCCGCTTTGCCGCTGGCCTAAAGGTGCATTTCAGGGCAGTCTTCAGCGCCAAAGGGCTTCAGACCCGAGGGGAAACAAGGGGAGGGATCGCACATGGCCGATGGGCATGTCGCAAAACCATGGCTGGCATCGTATCCGGCGGGCGTGCCCGAACACGCCCCGGAACCGCCGTTCAACACGCTGGCCGATCTGGTGCGCATGGCCGCGCAGACCTATGGCAAGGCCAAGGCCTATACCGTGGTCATGCCCAACGGCATGTATGGCGACCTGACCTATGCCCAGGTCGACCGCATGAGCGACGAATTCGCCGTCTATCTGCGCGAGGTTCTGGGCCTGAAAGAAGGCGACCGCGTGGCCTTGCAGGCCCCCAATTCGCTGCCCATCCCCGTGGCCGCCTTCGGCGTCTTCAAGGCGGGCTGCGTGCTGGTGAACGTCAACCCGCTGTACACCGCCGAGGAAATGGGCAAGCAATTCGCCGATGCCCAGCCGCAGGCCTTGGTGCTGGTCGATATGTTCACCGACAAACTGGACGAGGCCTTCACCCATTACGAAGTGCCCAATGTCATCGTCACCCGCGTGCCGGAATTCATGCCGCGTCTGGTGCGGGGCACGATCAGCGCGATCCAGAAATACTGGGACAAGACCATTCACCCGGTCACGCGCCCCCATACCCGCCTGCCCGACGCCCTGAAAATCGCGCGGCGCAAGATCAAGACCGACGGCATCGACCCGACCACCTATGCCGCCCATCTGACCCGCGACGCGGTGGCCTGCCTGCAATACACCGGCGGCACGACCGGCGTCAGCAAGGGCGCGGTGCTGACCCAAGGCAATCTGGTGATGAACATGGCCCAATCCATGGCTTGGATGGAAAGCCATGTGAACAAGGGGCAAGAGGTCGTGCTGACCGCCATCCCGACCTACCACATCCTTGCCTTCACCCTGAACCTGCTGGGCTTTTTCTGGCTGGGCAATCGCAACCTGCTGATCCCGAACCCGCGCCCGTTGCTGAGCCTGAAACGCGCGTTCGAGAACTACAAGGTCACGTGGATCGTGGGCGTGAACACCCTGTTCAACGGCTTGATGAACGAGTTTTGGTTTTCCGAACGCCCGCCGCGCCACCTGAAGGCGTCCTTTGCGGGCGGCATGGCGCTGCATGGCGCGGTGGCGGATCGCTGGTACCAGATGACGGGCACCCATATCGTCGAAGGCTATGGGTTGACCGAAACCTCGCCCGTGCTGACCGGCAATCCCATCGGCGGCGCGCGGATCGGCTGCATCGGGCTGCCCGTCCCCTCGACCGAAATCAAACTGCTGGATGACGCGGGCAACGAAGTGCCGGTGGGCGAGGCGGGCGAGCTTAGCGCGCGCGGGCCGCAGGTGATGGCGGGCTATTGGAACAAGCCCGAGGAAACCGCCAAGGTCATGACCGCGGACGGGTTCTTCCGCACCGGCGATATCGCGGTGATGGAACCCGACGGGTTCTTCCGCATCGTGGACCGCAAGAAGGACATGATCATCGTGTCCGGCTTCAATGTCTTCCCGAACGAGGTCGAAGACTGCCTGTCCGGCATGCCCGGCATCGTCGAAAGCGCGGTCATCGGTGTGCCGGATGGCGAACATGGCGAGGCGGTCAAGGCCTTCGTCGTCACCGACGGCACCGACATCACGCTGGAAAAGGTGCGCGCCTACTGCAAAGAGCACCTGACCGCCTACAAGGTGCCCAAGCTGCTGGAACTGCGCGACGAATTGCCGAAGTCCAACGTGGGCAAGATCCTGCGCAAGGACCTGCGCGCCGAAGAACTGGCCGCCCATCCCGAACTGCAAGAAGGGGCCTGATCCATGGTATCGGAATTCCAACAGGCCCTTCTGGCCGCGATGATCGGTGTCATCATGCTGGGCATGGGCGCCTCGCTGACGCTGAAGGACTTCACCTTGGCGCTGAAGCGGCCCTACGGGCTGGTGA
>CAZIKH010000074.1:0-9920 GCA_964539755.1 uncultured Dinoroseobacter sp.
GGCGAAATGCCAAACCGGGATGGCCCGCTACATGACATGGGTGTCCCAGTCGCCGAAGCCCTGATAACGCACACACTTTATGAGACCGTGATGTCGGCAATGGATGCAGGCGAAGGAATCACATTTGAAGAGTGGGAAGCATTTGAACTCGCTACAAACCTTCGAGACGACACACTGTCGAGGCGTTTCATCCTGCCAAAGCATGACGTGATAGAGTTCGCTATTTTGGGAGAGTTGTTTGGCTGGCGCTGGGCGGGCGAGACCAGATTTGACTTCGTGGTAAAGAAAGGTGATCGGGCGAAGGGCCCCCGAGCGCTTCCATATTCGTTCGGCAGGCCGCAACCTGCCAAATAATCATGACGCTCGTCGCGCTATGTGATTCGGCGGACCCTGAAACCTACCCACCCGTATGCGACATATGCCGGCTGACCTGCCCGTCGACCTGCTGGCGGGAATAGTCAAAGTCGTGGCCCTTGGGTTTCAGCGCGATGGCTGCGCGGATCGCATCCTCTAGCTGCGCGTCTGACTCGGACGCCCGCAATGGCGCGCGCAGGTCCGCATGTCCTTCCTGACCGAGGCACGTGTAAATCTCGCCCGTGCAGGTCAGGCGCACGCGGTTGCAGCTTTCGCAGAAATTATGGCTCAGCGGCGTGATGAAGCCGATCTTCTGCCCGGTTTCTTCCAGCCGGACATAGCGCGCAGGGCCGCCCGTGCGTTCGGCCAGATCGGTGACGGTATAGCTGTCGGCATAGCGGGCGCGCACCTCGCGCAGGCTCCAATACTGCCCCACACGGTCTTCGCCGCCCAGATCGCCCATCGGCATGACCTCGATCCAGGTCAGGTCCATGTCGCGGGCCGCGCACCACCGGGTCAGGCTTTCCAATTCGTCCTCGTTGAAGCCCTTCAAGGCCACCGCGTTGATCTTCACCCGCAAACCCGCCGCCTGCGCCGCATCGAGGCCCCGCAGCACCTGCGGCAGGCGTCCCCAGCGGGTGACGCGGGCGAATTTGTCTTCGTCCAGCGTATCGAGGCTGACATTGATACGCCGCACGCCCGCCGCGTAGAGATCGGCGGCAAAGCGTTCCAGCTGGCTGCCATTGGTGGTCAGCGTCAACTCCTCCAGCGCGCCACTGTCCAGATGCCGCGACATGGCGCGGAAGAAGGTCAGGATATCGCGGCGCACCAGCGGCTCGCCCCCGGTGATGCGCAGTTTGCGCACGCCCAGCCGCACGAAGGTGCTGCACAGGCGATCCAGTTCTTCCAGCGTCAGCAACTCCTTCTTGGGCAGGAATTGCATCGCCTCGGACATGCAATAGACGCAGCGGAAATCGCAGCGGTCGGTGACCGAGACGCGCAAGTAAGAAATCGCGCGGGCAAAGGGGTCGATCAAGGGGGCGGTCTGGGTCATGGCGCGGAAGCTATGCGGCGGGCGCGGCGCTTGCAAGGTCCGGGGTGTTGGGCAATGCTGCGGGCATGAAACACGCGACGATTGCTTTGCTTGCGGCGGTCGGCCTTGGGGGATGCACCTTGGCCACGCCTTTTGCCACCGGTCCGGCCCCTGCGGCGGACCCGGTCCCCTATACCGGCGTCATCGCCACGCCGGGCGAAGACACGGTGCGCCCGCTGTCGCGCCCGGGGGCCACGGCGGAGGCGCCCGCCGAAACGGTCGCGCGGGCTGGCGAATTGGGGCGGTCCACCGTGTCGCTGGGGGATCCAACCCAGCCCGGCTTGTGGCTGGAAACCGATCTGGTGCAGGTGGCGCGACCGGGGCGGGTGACGGTGCCGTCGAATGGGCGCTTTGCCATGGTCACCTTGCGGCCGGGCACAGGCGGGGGCGCGCGGGCGTCGATCCAGACCCTGCAATTGCTGGGCCTGTCGCCGACCGCGCTGACCGAGATCGTGATTTACGCGCAATGACCGCGCAGGGTGCGCGGCGGGTGCTGCCCTTTCAGCCCGGTCCGGGGGACTGGGCCGCGTGCCGCGCCGCGTTCCGCTGGCCGATCCCGGCGCGCTTCAACATCGCCGAGGCCTGTTGTGACAGCTGGGCGCGCCATGTCCCCGACCGGATCGCCCTGACCGACATCGCGGCGGACGGGGCGCGGCGGGACTGGACCTATGGCGCCTTGGCCGATGCGTCGGACCGGTTTGCCACGGTGCTGGCGGCCCAAGGGGTGGGGCGGGGCGATGTGGTCGCGGTCCTGTTGCCGCAAGGCCCCGAGACGCTGATCGCGCATTTCGCTGCGCACAAGCTGGGGGCGATTTCCCTGCCGCTGTTCACCTTGTTTCGGGCCGATGCCTTGGCCTATCGGCTGCGCGATTCCGGCGCGAAGGCGGTTGTGACCGGCCCCGACAAGATCGACGAACTGGCCGCGCTGCACCCCGAGCTGCCCGCGCTGCGGGCCATCTGGTCGATCAAGGCCGCGACGGGGGCCGCGCGCGATTTCTGGGCCGATATCGAGGCCGCAGCCCCCCTGCGCCATCGCGCCGACACCGGACCGGACGATCCGGCGATGATCATCTATACCTCGGGCACGACCGGGGACCCCAAGGGCGTGCTGCACGGCCATCGCTTTCTGATCGGGCATCTGCCGTCGATCGAGCTGACCCATCCCGGCATCGACCAACCGGGGGCGGTTGGTTGGACCCCGGCGGATTGGGCCTGGATCGGGGGGCTGATGGATTTGGCGTTGCCCTGCCTGTATTACGGTGCGCGGCTGGTCAGCCACCGGATGCGCAAATTCGATGCCGACGCCGCCTATGACCTGATGCGGGCCGAAGCTGCCAGCGTGCTGTTCCTGCCGCCCACGGTTCTGAAGCTGTTGCGCGCGGTGCCTGCGCCGTCGGGGTTGGCGGTGCGCTCGATCTCCTCGGGCGGGGAAAGTCTGGGCGCGGACCTTCTGGGCTGGGCGAAGGACACGCTGCGCGCCCCGATCAACGAGATTTACGGCCAGACGGAATGCAACCTTGTGTTGAACGCCGTGCCCGGCGTCCAGACCGTGCCGCCGGGGTCCATGGGCCTGCCCGTGCCGGGGCAGGACGTGCAGGTGCAGCGCCCCGATGGCAGCGAAACCGCCCCGGGCGAGGAGGGCGAGATCGTCGTGCGCCGGGGCACGCCGGTGATGTTCCTGCGTTATTGGAACAAGCCTGCCCAGACCGAGGCGAAATTTCGCGGCGACTGGCTGCGCACCGGCGATCTGGGGGTGCGGGATGCGGACGGGTTTGTCCGGTTTTCGGCGCGCGATGACGATGTGATCACCTCGTCCGGGTATCGGATCGGCCCCAGCGAGATCGAGGCCTGTCTGGGCGCGCATCCGGATGTGGTGATGGCCGGGGTGGTCGGGGTGCCCGACCCGCTGCGCACCGAGGCGGTGAAGGCCTTCGTGGTGTTGCGCGAGGGCGTGGTCTGGTCGGCGGATCTGGAGGCGGCCTTGATCCAGCATGTGCGGGACCAGCTGAGCCCGCATGTCGCGCCGCGCATGGTCGAACCGATCGAGGCGCTGCCCATGACAGCCACCGGAAAGATCCTGCGCCGGGCCTTGCGCGAACAGGGATAGACGCGCGGGGCTGCGGGCGGCGCTTGCGCCCCGCCCTGTCGCCCGTCTGGTTTGACCCACAGGACCAATCCGCGCAGCAAGGGGGTTTTCGGGCCCGCGTTCATGGTTCGTTAACCCGCTGCGCGTACCCTTTCTTTACAGATTATTCGCCGAATAATCTGAACGTTTCTTCTGCGAAGAAACGAGTATCTCGGCGGTTTGATTCGGGTTTGGGTGGCGGTTCTTGGTGCGGGGATCGGCTTGTTTGTCACCGCGCTTAAGCACTTGGCGCTTTTGCGTATCTGGCTGTGGCCGTTGTCGCGCGCGCCCGACATCTGCGCAGGCGCCTCGGGCCTTCTCAGGCCAGTTTGCGCGCGGCTTCGCGTCGGGCGAAGGGTTTCAGCGCCGCCCCGTGGGTTTCCAGAAACCCCCGCACCCGGTCGGGGTCGTGTTTGGACAATTCGCGCAGCCACCACGCCACCGCTTTCTGGATGAACCAATCGGGGTCGTCGACATAGCCCGCACACCAGCCCAGAATCCGATCGCGCGCGGCCAATTCGGCGGGTTTCGGGTGGTTCTGCTTGGTCCAGGGCAGGGTCATCACCAAGGCGGCGCGCCGCGTCCACATATGCCCCGACGCGGTCCAGCTTTCGACCTGATCCAGCCGCGACGGATCCCAGACAAGGCGTTTCTGCCCCGCCATGCAGGCATGATCGGCAACCGCCCAAGCGTCAAAGCTGGGCACCCAGCTTGCGATCAGGTCCCAGGCCGCCTGATCGTCGGGCCGCAGCCGTGCTTGGGTCAGCAGCTTGGCCGCCGCGATCCGGGTTTCGTGAATGTTCAGATCCCACAGTCCCGCCGCCAGCGTGACCCGGGCGGGCACATCCAGGTCCGCGCGCCAGTCGCGGGTCAGCGCGTCGATCTGCGGGTTGGACACGCCCAGATACGGGCGCGCGACCTTGTGATAGCGCGCCATTTCGTCGGCCTTGGTGGGATCGGCCTGTGCTTGCAGGGCGTGCAGGGCCGCCGCGGGCGTCATTCGACGGTCACGGATTTCGCAAGGTTGCGCGGCTGGTCCACATCGGTGCCTTTGGCCAAGGCGGTGTAATAGGCCAGCATCTGCGCGGGCACCGCATAGACGATGGGCGCCACGAAGGGGGCGCAACTGGGCATGACCAATGTGTCCCATGTGCCGGTCGCGGCGCGGTCTGCACCTGCGCTGTCGGTTACCAGAAGCACTTTGCCGGACCGGGCCATGACCTCTTGCATGTTGCTGACGGTCTTGTCGAACAAGGGATCGGTGGGGGCGAAGACGATGACGGGGACCGCTTCGTCCACCAGCGCGATGGGTCCGTGTTTCAACTCGCCCGAGGCGTAGCCTTCGGCGTGGATATAGCTGATTTCCTTCAGCTTCAGCGCGCCTTCCAGCGCCAGCGGATACATCGGGCCGCGCCCCAGAAACAGGATGTCGCGGGCCTTGGCCAGCGTGGTCGACAGGGTTTCGACCTCGGCCTCGATGGTCAGGGCCTGATTGACGAGGCCCGGCACCGCCTGCAACTGTGCCAGATGCGCGGCGGCGTCGTCTGGGGACAGGTGCCCGCGTTCCAGACCCGCCCGCAGCGCCAACAATGCCAGCACCGTCAATTGGCAGGTAAAGGCCTTGGTCGAGGCCACGCCGACCTCGACCCCGGCAAGGATCGGCAGCGCGACATCGCTTTCCCGCGCGATCGAGCTTTCGGGGACATTGACCACCGACAGGATCGCACGCGCCTTGCCTTGGGCATAGCGCAGGGCGGCCAAGGTGTCGGCGGTTTCGCCCGATTGGCTGACAAACAGCGCCAGATTGTCCGGCCCGATGGGCGGTTCGCGGTAGCGGAATTCCGACGCCACGTCGATTTCCACCGGCAGGCCCGCCAATTGTTCGAACCAATACTTGGCCGTCTGGCAGGCATAGAAGGCGGTGCCGCAGGCCACCATGATCAGCCGGTCGGCCTGCGCGAAATCGGGCAGGCTGTCGGGCAGGTCGATCTGCCCGTCCTTCTTGATGTAATGCGCCAGCGCGTCGCCCAGCACGCTGGGCTGTTCGGCGATTTCCTTGGCCATGAAATGGCGATGCCCGCCTTTTTCGATCCGGGTCGCATCCAGCTTGATCTGGCGTTCCGGGCGCGTGACCAGCGTGTTCGAGGCGTCGAAGATCTGCACAAGGCTGCGCGACAGAACGCACCAATCGCCTTCGTCCAGATAGGTGATCCGGTGCGTCAGCGGGGCCAAGGCAATGGCGTCCGAGCCGACGAAGACCTCGCCCTCGCCATGACCGATGGCCAGGGGCGAGCCACGCCGCGCCGCGATCATCAGATCGTCTTCGCCGTCAAACAGGATCGCCAGCGCGAAGGCGCCTTCCAGTTGGGCGATGCTGTCGCGGGCCGCCTCCACCGGGCTTTTGCCGTGACGCATTTCGCGGGCGATCAACTGGGCGACGGTTTCGGTGTCGGTGTCGCTTTCGAAATTCACCCCATCGGCGGTCAGGCTGGCGCGCAGGTCGCGAAAATTCTCGATGATCCCGTTATGCACCACCGCGACGGGGCCGGATCGGTGCGGGTGCGCATTGGCCACGTTCGGTGCGCCATGGGTGGCCCAGCGTGTGTGGCCGATCCCGGCCTTTCCGGCCAAGGGGTCCGTGACCAGCAGGTCCGACAGGTTGACCAGCTTGCCGACCGCGCGGCGGCGTTCCAGCAGGCCGTCATTCACCGTGGCGATGCCGGCGCTGTCATAGCCGCGATATTCCAGCCGCTTCAGCGCCTCGACCATGATGGGGGCGGCCTGATGATCGCCCAGAACCCCGATAATGCCACACATCAGCCAGCATCCTTTGTCTTGCGGGCCTTTGCGGCCTTCAGTTTCGCCATCAGCCGGGTGGCAAAGCCGGGTTTGGTTTCCTGCCGCGCGCGCCCAAGCGCCAAGGCCCCGTCGGGCACGTCGGCGGTGATGACCGACCCCGACCCGGTCATCGCCCCGTCGCCGACCCGCACAGGGGCGACCAGCATCGTGTCGGACCCGATGAAGGCGTCCGCGCCGATCTCGGTATGGTGTTTGAACACGCCGTCATAATTGCAGGTGATCGTGCCTGCGCCGATATTGCTGCGCGCGCCGATATGCGCATCGCCGATATAGGACAGGTGATTGACCTTGGCACCTTCGTCCAAGGTGGCGTTCTTGATCTCAACGAAGTTGCCGATATGGGTGTCTTCGGCCAGTTCCGCGCCGGGACGCAGCCGGGCAAACGGGCCGACGCTGGCACCTCGGGCGACATGGCAGCCTTCCAGATGACAGAACGCGCGAATGGTGGCCCCGGATTCGACCGTCACGCCGGGACCGAAGACGACGTTCGGGCCAATCTCGGCATCGCGCCCCAGAACGGTGTCGAGGCTGAAATAGGTGCTGGCCGGATCCGCGAGGGTGACGCCGTTTTCCAGCGCCTCGGCCCGGGCGCGGGCCTGAAACGCGGCTTCGGCGGCGGCCAGTTCGGCGCGCGTGTTGATGCCCAAGGTTTCGGCTTCGTCGCAGCGCACGACCTGCGCGCGCAGGCCCGCCGCCCGGCCTAAGGCCACGATGTCGGTCAGATAGTATTCACCGGCCGCGTTGTCGTTGCCCACCTTGTCGATCAGCGCAAAAAGCTGTGCCGCTTTGGCCAGAATGACCCCGGAATTGCACAAGGTCACCGCGATCTCGGCCTCGGTCGCGTCCTTGGCTTCGACGATCCGGACCAAGCTGTCGCCCGCTTCGGTGATCAGCCGCCCATAGCGCCCGGGATCGGCGGCATCGAAGCCCAGAACGACGATATCGGCGCCCGCTTGGCGCGCGTCCTGCATGGCGCGCAAGGTTTCGGGCCGGATGAAGGGCGTGTCGCCGTAAAGCACCAGCGCATCGCCCTGAAACCCGTCCAGTGCCCAGCGGGCCTGCGCCACGGCATGGGCGGTGCCCAATTGCTGGGTTTGGCGCACCGCGCGGATTTCGGGATCCAGTTTGCCCAGAACGGCCTCGACCCGTTCGGCCCCATGGCCGGTCACAACCACGGTCAGGGCGGGGTCCAGTTGGGTGCCAGCCTGCAGGGCGTGGGCGATCAGGGGGGCGCCGCCGATGGGGTGCAACACCTTGGGCAAGTCCGAATTCATCCGGCTGCCTTGCCCGGCGGCAAGAACGATCAATGCGCAGCTCATGCCCGCCCCCAATTCCCGTGCGTTCATTTGGAAGGCTGTTTGACCGATGCGCCGCAATCCCGCAAGGCGGGCCATGTTCAAACCTCGTTTCGCGCGGTAACAGGATCGGCGGGGGCCTGCCGATTGTCGCCCGAACGCGTCCGCAACAGAAGGAATGCCCATGACCCGCTGCATCGTCTTCGACCTTGATGGGACCCTTGCCGACACCAGTGGCGACCTGATCGCGGCTGCGAATGCCTGTTTTGCGGATATGGGCGCGGCGGTGCGGCTGTCGGCCCAGCGGGACGCGGGCACAGCCTTGCGCGGGGGGCGGGCGATGTTGCGGCTGGGGCTGGAACGCGAGGCGGGTCAGATCGACGAGGCGCTTGTGGATCGGTACTATCCCTTCCTGCTGGAGGTCTATGGCGACGCCATCGACACGCATACGGTCTTCTATCCCGGCGCGTTGGAGGCGGTCGCGCGGCTGCGCGCGCGCGGCGACAAGGTGGCGATCTGCACCAACAAACCCGAAGGGCTTGCCGAAACCCTGATGCAGCGCTTGGGCGCGCGCGCCGCGTTCGATGCCTTGATCGGGGCGGATACGCTGCCGACCCGGAAACCGGATGCGGCCCCGCTTTTTGCGGCCATCGACCGGGCGGGTGGGGCGCGCGGGCGGTCGGTGCTGATCGGCGACACGGTCACCGACCGCGACACCGCGCGGGCCGCCGGGGTGCCCGTTGTGCTGGTCGAATTCGGCCCCGGCGGCGGTGATATGGCGGCGCTGACACCCGACGCGCTGCTGGGGCATTTCGACCAGTTGGAACAGGTGCTGGACCCGCTTGTGCGATAATTCGTCGTGGCCTTTCTGTCCGCGCCTTTGCTAGGCTTGGCGCAGGGAACAAGATTACGCACGGGAGGCCCCTGATGAACCGATATTTTCTAGGTGCTGTGGGGGCCGCTTTGGGCCTTCTGGCAGCGCAAGGCGCATTGGCGCAGACACCGGCCTGCGGGGGCCTTGGGGCCAATGGCAGTTGGATCGGGGGCTCGCAAGCCGGATCCGACATCGCCACCGCCGGGGCGGCCTTGGATGGGTCCGGATCGGCCCCGATGAACGGCGAGATCGTCACCCTGTTCAGCCTGAGCAGCCCGACCGAGGTGCGCGTCGAGGCCCGTCCGGGACCCGGCGGCGATACGGTGATCGATCTTCTGGATGCCGCGGGCGGTCTGGTGATCAGCGATGACGATGGCGGCGGCGGCTTGGCGTCCCGCGCCGAAGTGATGCTGGGCGCGGGGGCGTATTGCCTGCTGACCCGGGGTCTGGGCGGGGATGCGGTGACCGCCGATATCCGCATCGGGCGCACCGAACATCCCGCGCTGACCGCCGGGTCGATTTCCGCGCCGGATGCCGAAGGCTGCCGCCCCGACACGCCCGCGGCGCAACTGGGGATGGGGGCGCTGATGACCGGGGATCGGTTCAGCGCGACCAACCCTGTCTCGGTCGAGCGGCATTACCGTTTCAGTCTGGATGGATCGATGCCCGTGACGCTGACCGCCGAAGGCGAATCCGCCGATCCGGTGCTGTATCTTTATGACGGCATGGGCAACCTTGTGGCCGAAAACGACGACAGCAACGGGTTGAATTCGCGCATCGATTTGGATGTGCCGCCGATGGCGGGCCAGTATTGCGTGACCTTGGCCGCCCTGTCGGATGAAAACGCGCCCATCACGCTGACCGTCTTTGAATATAGCGAGGCCGAGTATCTGCGCGGCCTTTACAACCGGGGCGAAGCCGCGCCGCCGCTGGATGGGTCGCATCCCTTCACCGCACTTGGGTCCTTGCAGAACCGGGCGCGGCAGGATGTGCGCGCGACGGCGGGTGTGGCCAGCTGGTTCTCGGTCGATCTGCCTGAAGGCGGCGTTCTGCTGGTCGAAGCCATCGCGGTGGACGGGGCGGACCCGACGCTGACCCTGTTCGACGATCTTGGCCGCCGCATCGGTTACAACGATGACAATGCCGACTCGCTGGATTCGCTGCTGGCCGTGCGGGTGGTGCCGGGGACCTATATCCTTGCCCTGAACCTTCTGGGCGAGGAAGGCGGCGCGGTGCGGTTGGCCTTCGAGCGCTTTGCCCGGGTGCCCTAGGTCCTAGGGCGCGGTAATCAGGTCCGTCAGCCGTGACAGCGGCTGGCGG
>CAZIKH010000075.1:0-6617 GCA_964539755.1 uncultured Dinoroseobacter sp.
GTGCTCATCTGGCCCGCCTCGATCCAGCTGTCCACGACGATGATCTGCGTCCCATCGTACACCCCGGCGGCGCGCAGGGCGGGGGCAAGGCCGGACCAGTTGAACACCTCCTCGGTGCGGTCCCAATCGGCAAAGCCGTCGCGCGGGGCCAGCAGCCCGGTGGGGATATGCACCACCAGGACCGCGACCAGCGCCCAGATCGCCGCGCCAAATCCCAGATAGGCCCAGCGCGCAACTCGGCCCACCCCGCGCGCCAGAAGCGCCCCGACCAAGGGCAACGCGAACAGGAACCCCGGCATCGTCCAATGCGGGAAAGAGGCGTCCGAAAACAGGTAAATGCCGTTGAAGACCAAGATGGGCCACAGCGCCAGATGGGCCAGCGCCTGTTCCGGGCCGGACCCGCGCCGCGCGCGCCAGACCGCGACCAGCCCCAAGACGAAGGTCACGGGCAGCAGATAGACCATCTGCCCGGCCAGCATCGCGGCGAAATTGCCCGGTTGCAGGCTGCGCGCGGTGCGGCTGCCATGAAAGGCGAAACTGGCCCAGTCATTGCCAAGGTTCCACATCAGCACCGGCAGCACGCCCACCAGCCCCATCGCGACCGCCAGCCAGAATCCGGGTTGCGCCAGCCAACGCCAGCGCCCCGTGGCGGCGATGAAGGACAGGACCGCGAAAGGGATCAGCCCGGCTTGGTATTTTGACCCCAAGGCCAACATCAGGCCGAACCCGCCCAGCGCCCACAGCGCCAGCGGCGGGCGGTCCTGATCGGCCATCCGCACCAGCGCATAGGCCACCAGCGCGCCGCCAAGGTTCAAGGGCCCGTCCGGCAGGACGAAGGCCCCCGACCCCAGCGCCATATGCGGGGCCAGAAGGAAAACGGCCAAGCTGAAGAACCCGGCCTTCGGCCCGCCCAGTCGCGCGCCGATCAGATAGATCAAGGCCCCCGTGCCCAGCCCGCACAGCAAGAAGGGCAAACGGTAGGCCAGCAGGCTTTCCCCAAAGACCGAGGCCGAGGCGATCGGCAACCAGAAGCTGATCGGGGGATGATCGTAGAAGGACAGCGAAAAGACCCGCGCCGCGCCAATGGCATAGGCTTCGTCCACGCCCAAGGGGAAGGTGGCCGCGATGATCAGTTTCAGCGCCATTCCAAGGACCAGCAAGCCCATGGCCCGGCGCGCCCAATCCGCGCCTACCGCACCCATAGCTTGTTGCGCTTGATGATGTTGCGGATCTGATGCTCTTTGACCGGCAGGTCGTTGCGGTCAAACAGCGCCCGCGCCTTCAGACCGCGCCCTTGGTAGATGCCGCGCTTGAAGGCGTCGTGGTTCTTCAGCACCTTCTTGATGCGGTTCGGGGCGGCGATGCGTTCCAGCGTTTCGATCACCGGGTCGGGGGCGCGGGCATAAAGCAGCGGCAGCACGCGCCAATGGCAGGTGATGTCGCCGTCCAGATCGCCCGAATGGGTCGGTCGCCCCCCGCCCAGCGCGTGAATGACCAAGGGCAGCGCGACCTGATCCAGCCACGGGTTCAGCGATTGGCTGTCCAGTTCGGGCGGCGGGGTGTCGCGGATGGCCACGGCATATTCGGCAAAGCGCGCGGCAAAGGCGGCCGGATCGTCGCCATAGAACCAGCCCGCGTTGAAATAGAGATACCGTTCCCACCATTCGTCCGGAAAGGCGGTGTCCAGCGACGCGGCAAAATCCAGCCCGAACTTGTCGTAAAGCGATTTCCAGATCGCGGTATAGCCGGGGCCGTAAAGCGGCACCTCGGGCCAGGTTGCGGTGCGGTTCATCGAGGCCGTGGGGCGCGCGAAATCGAAGGGCACGCGCGACAAGGGACCCAGATGCAGGGTGTCGGTGTCGAAGAACACGAAGGGCGCATCGGGCGGCAGCACGCGCAAGGCTTCGATCTTGTTGCCATGCGGATAGTCGGACCCGAAATGGCGGCTGTCGAAGGGCAGGATTTCCCCGCCGAAGGCTTCGATCAGGGCGCGGGCCTCGGGGTCTTTGGCGCGCGGATCGTGACGCCAGAGCGGCCCGGGTTGCGGTTCGGCGAAGATCAGTCGCCCCGCAAAATCGGGGTTGGCGTCGTGGAACGAGGCGGCGAACAACACCGCTTCGTATTCCAGCCGCCCGCCTTGGATCACGGCAAGCACGTTGAAGGATTTGGCAGAAGAGGCGGGTTCGGGCATCATGACACTCGTGATTTGTCCCGACTATAGGGGCGGATCGGCTTGCGAGAAACCACATAGATCGGATTTGCCCATGCCCCGCTTTCTGCCCGCCCTTCTGATCGGCCTTGGTCTGGCCGCGCCTGCGCAGGCGCAGATGTCCACCGCCGATGCCGTGCGTCCGATCCTGCAAATGACCGCGCCCAACTGGATCGCGGTGCGGGAATGGGATGGCGCGGACCTGCTGTATTTCACGCAGCTTTTGCCGTTTCGCTGTGGCCTGTCGGAGATCCTGTATGGGTTGAACGGGGCCTCGGCCAGCACGCGCTTTAACGCCGAACCCTGCCCGCCCGAAGAAGACGGCGCGGTCTTTGCCACGATCGAGGCGGACGAATACCTGCCCTATGTCCGGCACCCTTTGGGCAGCATCGAAACGGTAACGGTCACGATCATCTATGATGACGGGATGAAGGAAACCCACAGTTACGACCGCGCGGCGGTGCAGATCGACTGACCGGGGCGTCGCAGACGGGCGCGACAGGTCGCGCTTGGCCACCGGATGCTGACCCGACAGCCCCAGACCCGAGTGCCGCGATGAAAGACCATGACCTGCCCCTGACCCCCGATTTCGACCCATGGCCGATCCGGGCCGAGATCCGCGCCGCCACGATCCTGCCCGGCGGCAACCTGGCCCTGGATTGGAGCGATGGCATCCGCGCGACCTATCATCGGCTGCAATTGGCGGAAAACAGCCCCGATCCCGAAACCTTGCATCCCTTGTCGCGCGAGACGCTGTTGTCGCCTTTGGATTTCCCGGTGGATTTGGCGGTGACAGATGCACAGGTGCTGCCATCGGGGGCCTTGGCCGTGCAGTTTTCGGACGGGGTGCCGCGCGGGCCATATCACCCCGGCTGGCTTTATGCGCATGGGTTTACCGGGGTGGCCCCGGTCGCGCCGGACCCGGTCTTGTGGCGGGCCGAGGATTTGCCGGAACCGCCCAGCTTTGACGGGCCGACGGCCCTTGCGGACCCCGCGGTGTTTCTGGACTGGCTGCGCGCCTTGCGGGATTACGGCGTCGCCCGGTTGCGCGGGTTGCCGCAGGAAGACGGGCTGCTGGTCGAGATTGTGGAACGGATCGGCACCATCCGCGCCACGAATTTCGGGCGGACGTTCACGCTGGCCATTCAGGACGATCCGACCTCGAACGCGTATACAAGCCACGCGCTGCCGCCGCATATGGATTTGTGCACGCGCGAATGCCCGCCGGGCTTGCAGTTCTTGTATTGTCGGGAAAACACCACGACGGGCGGCGCGGGCACCTATGCCGATGCCTATCGCATCGCCGAAGACATCCGCGCCGAAGACCCCGCGCTGTTCGACACGCTGTGTACGGTGGTTTGGACCTATAACAACCGGGCGCGGGACACCTCCTACAAGGCCAGCGGACCGATGGTCGATCTGGCCCCGGACGGGCGCATCGCGGCGATCCGGTATGAAACATGGCTGCGCGCCCCCCTGGTCGCCGATCTGGAGACGCAGGAAAAGGCCTATCTGGCTTATCGGGCCTTTGCCGCCCGCGCGGCGGACCCGCGCTATGCGATGCAGGTGCGCTACGAGGCCGGGGATTTGTTCGCCTTCGACAATCGCCGCGCGCTGCATGGGCGGTCGGCCTATGACGCGGCGGGCGGGGCCCGGTTCATCGAAGGGGTCTATTCGGACCGGGATGATCTTTATTCCGCGATCCGGGTCTTGGAACGGGGTTTGGGGGGCTAGCGCCGGGCGCGCCTTTCGGCTAGGTCTGGGGTACGGTCGGCAGACACCGAGGCGTCGCTGCTCCTGTCGGAGTGCTAAACCTGCCCTTCAGATCGAAAACGGCATCGCACCCCCAAGGCGTTGTTTCGTTAAGCCAGCGACCGACGAAGCCCCAGAACGCCTGTGTTGGAAGACCGATGGCCAAGACCCCCCTTTCCCTGCACGTCGAGGACGTGACCACCTTTTCCCGCGCGCTGTCCAAGCAGCTTGGCGCGGCGAGCCCCCCGCATCTGCGCCTGATGAACATGGTCGCGCGCGCGGCGGGATTTCAGAACCTGCAACATATGCGCGCCGCGCAGGCCGCCCGCGGTCGGCTGGACAGCCGCGCCGACCCCGCCCCGGCGGATGCGCGCACGGTCGAACGCGCGCTGGCCCAGTTCGATGCCGAGGGGCGCTTGCTGCGCTGGCCGTCGCGCCGGGCGGTGCAGACGCTGGCGCTGTGGGCGCTGTGGGCGACCCTGCCCGCCGATACGGCGCTGACCGAGAAGGCGGTGAATGCCCATTTGGCCGACGAACATCTGTTCGGCGACGCGGCGACCTTGCGCCGGACGATGATTTCCTGCGGGTTGATGACCCGAAACCGGGACGGGTCCGATTATCGCCGCGTCGAAGGCAAGCCCCCGGCGGAAGCCTTGGCGGTCATGCGCGCGCTGCAACCGCGCCGCCAAACGCGCACCCAGATCGACGGGAGGGGGCAGGATGCCTGAAGGATCGTGCCTCTGCGGGGCGGTCCGCATCACCGTGGACGGGCCGCTGCCGCAGCCCAATGCCTGCCATTGCACCGCCTGCCGCAAGCAGACCGGGCATTTCGGGGCCTCGGTCGATGTGGCGCGCAGCGCGCTGACCGTGACGGGCGCGGATCATGTCCGCTGGTACCGGTCGTCGGACAAGGTGCGGCGGGGGTTCTGCGGGACCTGCGGATCGACCCTGTTCTGGGACCCGGTGCACCACGATTGGACCGCCGTGGCGATGGGCCTGTTCGACGGGCCGACGGACACAAACCTGTCGATGCATATCTTCGTGGCCGAGAAGGGCGATTATTACGCGATTGCCGATGGTTTGCCGCAGAATGACCGCTAGCGGGTCGCGCATTGCACCAGAATGGACCCGTTCAACGTGCGGGCATTGGTGTTGACGGTCAGCACAAGGGTGGTCGTGGGATCGCCCTTGTAGAAGGCCAGCAGGTCCGCGCAGTCTTCGAACCCGCCGTCGTCTTCGAATTCGATCCGCCCTTCGCCGCCCATCGGGTCCGCCAGCAGAATCTCGACCTGCGTCGGGTCTTCGTCGAAGTCGGGTTGGGTGACGGTGAAGGCCACGATTTCGGCCCCGGTGAAGCGCCATTCGAGGGTGCGTTCCCAAGCGGTGGCGGGCCCGGCCAGAAGGCAGGCCGCCACGACCGCAAGTGCCCGGCGCATCCCTAAATCCCCCGATACCACGCCACGATCTGCGCGCGTTCTTCGGGGTCCATATAGGTGATGTTGCCCGGCGGCATGGCGTGGCTGCGGCCCGCTTGCAGGTAGATGTCGCGCGCGTGACGGGCGATTTCGGCGTCATTGTCGAGGCGCACCGCCTTGGGCGGCCAGTAAAGCCCGTCCCATGTCGGTTCGGGGTGGTGGCACATGGCGCAGCGTCCGGCCACGATGTTGCGCACCTCGTCAAAGCCCGCGGCCAGAACGACCGGTTCCAGATGGGCGGGCACCGACACCTCTTGGTCCCAGTCATAGTCGTCATGCATGGGGATCGACGACAGCCAGACGATGACCAGGAAAATGATCGCCGTCGCGCCCCATGTCCAATTGGGGGCGGCTTTGCGCGCGTGCATCGTGTTGAAATAATGCCGGATCGTGACCCCCATCAGGAAGACCAGCGCCGCGATCAGCCACGCAAACTCGGTCCCGAAGGCCAGCGGGTAATGGTTCGACAGCATCAGGAAGATCACCGGCAGCGTCAGGTAGTTGTTGTGCGTGCTGCGCAGCTTGGCGATCTTGCCGTATTTGGGGTCGGGCGTGCGACCTGCCTTCAGGTCGGCCACCACGATCTTCTGGTTCGGGATAATGATGAAAAAGACATTCGCGCTCATGATCGTGGCGGTGAAGGCCCCCAGATGCAAAAGCGCCGCCCGCCCGGTGAAGACCTGATTATAGCCCCAGGACATCGCCACCAGAATGGCGAACAGCAACAGCATCAGCACCGTGGGGCGGTCGCCCAGCGGGGATTTGCACAAGCGGTCATAGAGCAGCCAGCCAATCGCCAGCGACCCGGCGGAAATGGCAATGGCCTGCCACGGCTCCCAGACGATCTTGTCATAGTCGATCAGGAACAGTTCCGCCCCGCCCCAATAGAGCAGCGCCAGCAACGCCGCCCCCGACAGCCATGTCGCGTAGCTTTCCCATTTGAACCAGGTCAGGTGTTCGGGCATCGCGTCCGGGGCCACGAGGTATTTCTGGATGTGGTAGAACCCGCCGCCATGGACCTGCCATTCTTCGCCATCGGCGGGCCCTTTGATGTCGCGGTTCAGCCCGAGGTCCAGCGCGATGAAATAGAACGACGACCCGATCCATGCGATCGCGGTGATCACATGCAGCCAGCGGACCGCGAACAGCGCCCAGTCGGACAGAACGGCAAAATCATACAT
>CAZIKH010000075.1:6717-9892 GCA_964539755.1 uncultured Dinoroseobacter sp.
CTCAGCTTCCGCGATAGGTGCTGAATGCGTAAGGCGACAGCAGAAGCGGCACATGATAGTGGGCGTCTTCAGCCATTTCGAAACGGATCGGGATCACGTCGAGGAAATCGGCGGGTTTGCCTTGGGCGCGCAGATAGGCGCCTGCGTGAAATTCCAGCTCGTACCGGCCCCGCGCGAAGGCGTCTGCGGGCAAGATGGGGCTGTCGGTGCGCCCGTCGTCATTGGTCACGCGTTCGGCCAGGACCGTGCGCCCGCCCTCGTCCAGACGCGAAAGGACGATGCGCATCCCCGCCGCTGGCCGGCCTTCGGCGGTGTCCAGAACATGGGTTGTCAGATACCCGCTCATTTTCGCGCCACCTTTCTTCAACTGTGTCTTCGTGTATTGTGGCTCGGTGGGCGCGGGGTCAAGCACGACTCGCGCGCGAGGGTTACATGAAATGACAAGCATCCGGGCGGCCCGCAGCAGGCGGCAGCCGTGCCCGTGGAAGGAGTGTCGATGCGCTATGTCCGCGATATGCGTGGCTATGGACCGACGCCCCCCGATCCGAAATGGCCGGGCGGCGCGAAAATCGCGGTTCAGATCGTCCTGAATTACGAGGAAGGCGGCGAAAACAACATCCTGCATGGCGACATGGCGTCCGAGGCGTTCCTGTCCGAAATCGTCAGCGCCCAAGCCTGGCCCGGTCAGCGGCACTGGAACAAGGAATCGATCTACGAATATGGCGCGCGCGCGGGCTTCTGGCGGTTGCATGCAATGATGCGGCACCTGCCGGTGACGGTGTATGGCGTGGCCACCGCGCTGGCGCGGTCCCCCGAACAGGTCGCCGCGATGAAGGAGGCGGGTTGGGAAATCGCCAGCCACGGTCTGAAATGGATCGAATACAAGGACTATTCCGAGGACGAGGAACGCGCCCATATGGCCGAAGCGATCCGTCTGCACACCGAGGTGGTCGGGGAACGCCCGCGCGGCTGGTACACGGGCCGCTGTTCGATGCACACCGTCAAGCTGGTCGCCGAAGAAGGCGGGTTTGCCTATGCCGCCGACAGCTATGCCGATGAATTGCCGTATTGGCAGCGCTTTGGGGATCGGGACCAGTTGATCGTGCCCTATACGCTGGATGCCAATGACATGCGCTTTGCCACGCCGCAGGGCTTCAATTCCGGCTATCAGTTCGAGGCCTATCTGAAGGACAGTTTCGATCTGATGTATGCCGAAGGGGTGGCCGGGGCGCCAAAGATGCTGTCGATCGGGCTGCATTGCCGGTTGGTGGGGCGGCCCGGGCGTGCGGCGGCGCTGAAGCGCGCCTTGGACTATATGGCCGCGCATGACGGGGTGTGGTTCGCCACCCGCGAACAGATCGCCGATCACTGGGCGGCGACGCACCCGCCCATGCAAGGCCTGCGTCCGTCCGAGATGGACCGCGCCGCCTTCGTGGCGGCCTATGGCGGGATTTTCGAGCATTCGGCCTGGGTCGCGGACCGGGCGCATGACCTTGAATTGGGACCCGCGCATGACAGTGCGGTGGGCTTGCACAACGCGCTGTGCCGCGCCTTTCGGTCGGCGTCCGAGGCCGAGCGTCTGGGCGTGCTGACCGCGCATCCCGATCTGGCGGGGAAACTGGCCGCCGCAGGACGCCTGACAGCGGAAAGCACGGCGGAACAGGCCAGTGCGGGGCTAGACCTGCTGACCGATGCCGAACGCGACACCTTTACGAAGCTGAACAGCGCCTATGTGGCGAAGTTCGGGTTTCCGTTCATCATCGCCGTGCGGGACCATGACAAGCCCGGCATCCTTGCAGCCTTCGAGGCCCGGCTTGCCCAAGACCGTGACAGCGAATTCGCCGAAGCCTGCCGACAGGTTGAACGCATCGCCTATCACCGCCTGCGGGATCTGCTGCCATGAGCGGGAATGCCCGGACCTATGCGTTTCCGCCCGGCGGCATGCCTGACCCGGACGACGATCCGCTGGCAACCGCGATCTTCACGCCGGCCTATGCGGTGCTGCCCGCAAATACCCAACGCGAAATCGTCACCAGCATGTTTCCCGGCTGGATCGGGCACAAGGCCTGGGTGTTGGCGCGGCCCTTGTCGGGCTTTGCCGAAACCTTTGCGCAATACGCGGTGCAGTTGCGTCCGGGGGGCGGGTCCTCGACCCCCGAGCCGGACCCGGACGCGCAGGCGGCGATCTTCATGGCGCATGGCACCGCGCGTCTGGTGATCGGGAACGAAACCCATATCCTGCATCCGGGCACCTTTGCCTATCTGCCGCCAGCGGCCCCTTGGCAAGTGTGGAATGATGGCGAGGACCGCTGTGGGTTTCACTGGATTCGCAAACGGTATGTTCCGGCCCCGGGGGTGATGACGCCCGAACCGCTGATCGTTCACGAAACCGATGTCCCGTCGAGCGGGATGCCGGGGGCCGAGGAATTCTGGGCCACGCAGCGGTTCTTTGACCCCTTGGACCTTGGCTATGACTTTCACATCAATATCGTGAACTTCATGCCCGGTGGGCGCATCCCGTTCGCGGAAACCCATGTGATGGAACACGGGCTGTATGTGCTTGAGGGAACAGGAAAATACTTGCTGAATACAGATTGGGTCGATGTCGGGCCGGGGGATTTCATGTGGCTGCGGGCGTTTTGTCCGCAGGCCTGCATCGCGACCGGGGACGGCCCGTTCCGCTATCTGCTTTATAAGGACGTCAATCGCCATCCGGCGCTGACGCTGGGGGCGTTATGACCGTGCTGCCTGCCCCGCCCCTGACCGCCGCAGATTTTGCGCCCTTTGGCGACGTGATCGAGGTCGCGGGCCAGCAAGCCCCCGTGCTGATCAACGAGGGGCTGTGCAAGCGTTTCACCGATCTGGCGCGGTTCGATGTGGCCGAGGGGCGGATCGGGCTGAGCCTGTTTCAGGCCGAGTTGCGCCCCGTGCCGCATGTCTGTGACTTGCTGGAACGGCATCCCTTGGGATCGCAGTGCTTCGTGCCGATGGGGGGCAGTCGGTATCTGGTGATCGTCGCGCCGGATGCGGGCGGTGTGCCCGGCCCCGCGCAGGCCTTCACCGCCGAGGGGCACCAAGCCGTCAACATCGCGCGCAACACATGGCACGGGGTGCTGGCCCCGATCAGCGGGTCGGGCCTGTTCGCGGTGCTGGACTATGTGGGCGGGCAACCGAA
>CAZIKH010000076.1:0-9758 GCA_964539755.1 uncultured Dinoroseobacter sp.
GTTCCAGCACCGCCTCGATATCCGGGCGCAGGCCTTTCAGGGCGGCCCGCAGCATCTTGCGGCGCTGGTTGAAGGCCATGGCAACCACCCGTTCCAAAACCTGCGGATCGGCGGGATAGCGCGGTTCGGGCAAGGCCGTCAGGTGGACCACCGCGCTCGAGATCTTGGGCGGCGGGGTGAATGCCTCGGGCGGCAGGGTCATCACGATCCGGGCGTCGCAGCGCCATTGGGCCAAGATCGCCAGCCGCCCATAGGCCTTGCTGCCGGGGGCGGCGGTGATGCGCTGGGCGACCTCTTTCTGGAACATCAAGGTCAGCGTGTCCCAGACAGGCGGCCACGCGGGCGGGGTCAACCAGCGGATCAGAAGTTCTGTCCCGATATTGTAGGGCAGGTTCGCGCAAATCCGGATCGGCGGGGTCAAATGCGCCAGCGGATCGACCTCGAGCGCGTCGGCGTCCAGCACGTCCAACCGTCCGGGATAGGCCTCGGCGATCTCGGCCAGCGCTGGCAGGCAGCGGCGGTCCTTTTCGATGGCCAAGACCCGCCGCGCGCCCGAGGCCAGCAAGCCCCGCGTCAGCCCGCCCGGACCCGGGCCGATTTCCAGCACGTCATGGGTTTGCAGCGACCCGGCGGACCGCGCGATGCGGGCCGTCAGGTTCAGGTCCAGCAGGAAGTTCTGCCCCAGCGCCTTCTTCGCACTCAGCCCATGGGTCGCAATGACCTCGCGCAGGGGGGGCAGATCGTCGATCTGGGCCATTCAGGCGGGGTCCTTGGGGCGCTGGTCAAAGCGCGCCCGCTGTTGGCCCAGAAACGCCGCCATCCGCAGGGCGGCCAGCGTGCTGGTCGGATCGGCCCGCCCGGTGCCTGCGATGTCGAAGGCCGTGCCATGATCGGGCGAGGTGCGGATGAAGGGCAAGCCAAGGGTGACGTTCACACCGCCCGCAAAGTCCAAGGTCTTGATCGGGATCAGGGCTTGGTCGTGATACATGGCGATGGCCGCGTCGTATCGGTCGCGGGCCGCAGCATGAAACATCGTGTCCGCCGATAAGGGGCCGACAAGGTCCAGCCCTTCGCCGCGCAGCGCGTCCAGCGTGGGGGCGATGATCTGGGCTTCCTCTTGCCCCATGGCACCGCCTTCGCCCGCATGGGGGTTCAAGCCTGCGACGGCCAGATGCGGGGCGGGAATGCCGAAATCGCGCACAAGGGCGGCGGCGGTGATCCGGACGGTATCGGCCAACAGGTCCGGTGTCAGCGCGGCAGGCACCTGCGCCAAGGGCAGGTGGATGGTCACAGGCACCACGCGCAGTGCGTCGCAGGCCAGCATCATCACGACGCGGTCCACACCCGCCAGATCGGCAAGGTATTCGGTATGGCCGGGAAAAGCGAAGCCCGCGCCATCCAGAAGCGCCTTCTTGTGGATCGGCAGGGTGGTCAGGGCGCTGGCCTTGCCGCTGCGCACCAGATCCACGCCGCGCGCGATCACGTCGATCACGCCTTGGGCGTTTTCGGGGCGTGGCGTGCCCGCCAAGGCAGGCCCCGCGAAGGGATGCGCCAGAACGGGCAGCCCGTGCCGGGTGGCCCGCGCGGTTTCGGACGGGTCTTCGATCAGGGCGGTGGCGGTGCCTTGGGGCAGATGGGCGGGATCGCCGATCCAGAAAAAGGGCAGGTCCGATCCCAAGGCCTGCCAACACTTGACCGCCAGTTCCGGCCCGATCCCGGCGGGTTCCCCGCAACTGACGGCGATGGGCCCCGTGGGCAAGTCCGTCTGCGCGTCATGGGACGCTTGGGGAACGGTTTCGGGATCGGCGCTTTGCGCGGTCACGGCGTCGGGGTCTGTCAGGCGATCCAGCATGGCGGTCGCAGGGTCGGCCGAGGCGGTCAAAGCCGCTCGATAAACGCCTTGGCTTTCAGTTCTTCCAGATGCCCATTGGCCAGCGAGGTCAGGCGCTGGTTGAACAGGCCCAACTGCGCCCGTTCGCGCGCTTCGTCGCCTTCCAGCACCGGTTCGCGCCCGCACAGCATGGTGAACAGCAAGACCGTGCCGTTGTTGCGGGTCAGCGCCGTGGTGGTTTCACCGGGGTCCATATCGGCCAAGGCAAGGGCCAGATCATTGGGCAGACTGCGTGGTGCTGCGGCGTTGCGGGTCAGGCTGTCGGGCGCGGTGTCGCGCACCAAGGGATAAAGCTTGTCACACTGACCAGCGGCGGCGTCCTTGTAGGATTGCGCGGTCGCCAGCGCCTCGGGCGACTGACCGCCGGGGATGGCAATGGTGATGTAATCGACCTGCACATTCGCCACCGGGCGCGGACCGATTTCCGACAGACCGCGCACTTGGAAGATCGCCACGACGTTCTCGCCCACAGGCACCGGGTCGCTGACTTCACCGGGGGCCAGCGTCAGGATGGTTTCCGCTAGGCTGGGCGGGACTTCGGCCAGATCGACCCAATCGCGCAGACCGCCTTGCAACCGGGTGCCCGCGATCGAAAAGCGCCGGGCAAAGGCGGAAAAGTCTTCCGCATTGCGGCCATTGGTTTGCACCTCGTTGATCAGGCTAAGCGACCGTTCCAGTCGCGGCGGATCGGTGGGCAGGACGATTTCGGCCAGACGCACGCGCGCGCCGGTTTCCTGTGCGGCCTGTTCAAGGGCGCGGTCCACCTCGGCTTCGGTGACGCGGGCGGCGGTGCCAAAGCGGGCCTGCACGTATTCGCGCCACAGGATCCCGGCGGCAACGAAATCGCGGAAGGTTTCAGGGGCGACGCCCTGTTGTCCGATGGCCGCGATGAACGCATCGGTTTCAAGGTTCGCGCGGGCGGCGAATTCCGCCATGCCTGCCCGCATTTGCTCTTCCGTCAGGGTGATCCCGGCCTGCTGTGCTGCCAGCGCCTGAATGCGTTCGTTGATCAGCGCCTCTTCGGCTTGTTCCGCCACATCGCCGGGGACCCGCAACACGCGCAGGAAGGCTTGGCGCTGGTCCAGTTCGAACCGGGTGATGGCGCGCCCGTTGATCGTGATGACCGGCGCGAACATGTTCTGGGCCTGTGCGGGCTGCACCGGGGCGCTGGCAACGAAGGCCGCCGTGGCAAGGGCGGCGACCAATTGGGTCAAACGGGGAAAGAGGGCGGTGCAATTCGTCATCATCTGTCTTTCATCGTCTTGTCTTAGCCTCCGCAGCTGCGGCGCCCGCTGCGTCCGGCGCGCGAAGCGCCAAACCCATCGAGCGAGATCAACAGCCCGAGATTGGTCGTCGGTTGCACGTTAGCCGAAGCGGTAAAGCTGCGCGAGAGGGAAAGGTCGAAGCTGACACATTCGTTCTGATAGCCGATGCCGATCCCCGCCGACCGGGTGCTGTCGGCGGTCAGGTCATATTGCCAGTCAAAGCCCGCTTTCCAGTCGCTTTCGAACGTATAGGTGCTGTTCAGCGTCAGTTCCGAGGTTTCGAACGGTCGCCCCACCGCGGTGTCGGGGCGCAACCATGTATAGGTGCCGGCCAGATCGATCTGTTCGGTTTGCCAGCCCAACCGCATCGCGGCCTTGTTCACGATCAGGCTGGATTCCGTCTGCGCCCGGGCGATCACCCGCACCCCGCTGGGCAGGTCCAACCGAACCGAGGTCAGCCAATCGCTGAGCGTGCCATCGAACCCCGAAGACAGTGCGAAATCGGGGTTCGCGGTCAGCGAAGCGACCCGCCCGACCGTCGCGCCCAGTTTCCAGCCGCCTTGCACATGGTGTTCATAGCGCAGGCCCAGATTTGCCCGCAGGCCTTGTTCCACCCTATCGCGCCCGGTGAAGCGGTTCAGATCGAACAGGTTGGCTTCGTCGAATTCGGTCAGGGCGCTGTCTTCATTGGGCACGATGCGCGGGTCATCCCCCGACCAGACCACTTGGACGATGGGTTCCAGATAGGACGTCGCAGCCGCCCCGCGCCGCACCATCGGCAGGCGCAGTTCGACGGCGGCGCGGGGCGACAGGCGCTGGGTGCTGCCGGGCAGGGTGCTGTCCTGCGCGATCTCGTAGTAATCCGCCGATACCCCGGCCATGCTGGTAAAGACAAAGCCGCCCCGCGTCGTAAAGCTGCGCCGCCAATCGGCATCGAAACTGACACGGGACACGTCGCGTCCGATCTGGTCCACGGTCGAGGGGCGTTGATAGCCGAACGCGGCCAACCGCCATTCCGCCGCCCCGCCGATCACGGGCGGGGTGAACCGGCGCACGATTTCGGCCTGACCGGACAGCCGGGGCATCGTATCGCTGTTCTCGCCGGGTCGGAACGAGGTGAAATAGGTCGCGCGCGCCTCGATCAACTCATCGCGGCGGATGCGCCCGACGGCGATGTCGCTGTCGATCCGGTCGGTTTCGGGCAAGCCATAGTCCCGGTAATACCCGCCGTCGGACACGTCCTCGATATCGAAGGTCAGTTCGAAATCGCGCGGCAGGTCAAAGCGCCCGATCAAGCGCCCAAAGCCGCGCGGATCGGGGGTCAGTCGGTCGTCGGTATAGGCAAAGTTCAGTTCGATCTCGCCTGTGCGGAAGGCTTGACGATACCGCCCGCCCAAGGTGTTCGACCCCTTGGCGGTCAGCGTCGGGATGATCGTCAGGTCCGAATGCGCCCCCAGCGGGATGAAATAGGGCAGCGTCAGGCCAAAGCCCAAGCGGTCGGTGGTGCGGAAGGACGGCACCAGCAACCCGGCCGAGCGGCGCAGCGTCGGGTCTGGCAGACGCAGGCGCGGCACATAAAACACCGGGACCCCCGCGATATCGAGAACCGCGTCTTCGAAGTAAAGCTGCTGTTCGTCCTGATCGTGGATGATGCGGCTGGCCCGGATCTGCCACAGGGGCACCGGATCGTCGGCACAGACTTCGCAGGACGACGCCACGGTGCGGATCGCCTGACTGTAGCGCCCATCGACCCGGTGGATTTCATTGGCCGCAATCTGCATCTGCTGATCCAGCACCAGCCGGGCGCTGCGCAACAGCCCGTCGCGCAGATCGGCGGTCAGGTCGGCCTCGCTGGCCAACACCACCACGTCGGGGCCATCGGTCAGGGTGATGGGCCCGGTCAGGGCGATCTGGTCACTGTCGCGGTCATAGATAACCTGGTCGGCCTTCAGGCGGCGGTCCTCGTAGAAAACCTCGACATTGCCTTGGGCGATCAGGCGGCCGGATCGGTCGGCCTGAATCCGGTCCGCCACCAGCGTGGCCGGGGTTTGCGCCGCCGCAGCACCGCCCAAGGTCAGCGCAAGGGCCACGGCGACCCCGCCGAGTATCTGCCGCGCCGCGCGCATCACCCGTCCTCGGTATGCAGCAAAAGCCCCAGCGACAGCATGATGCCCGCCAAAGGGGGACTCCACGCCGCCAGCAAGACCGGGATTTTCCCGGTGTCGCCAAGGATTTGCGCGAAGGACTTCAGAAAGAACATGCCAAAGCCCATAAGCACAGCCAGAAGCACCATCAAGCCAGTTTTGCCAAATCGCGTATGACGCATGGTGAAACCGGCACCAATCAGCACCATTGCCATCAGAAACAAGGGGCTGGCCAGTTCCATCTGCATCCAGACCCGGTGCGGGCGGGCGGTAAAGCCAGCCTCTTCCAGACGCGCGATATAGGCGGGCAAATCCCAGATCGGGATTGTGCTGGGATCGCCGAAGCCTTCCAGAATGCGGTCAGGCGTCAGGTCCGTGGGCAGCAAGGTTAGATCGAAGGATTGCGCCTCGGCTTCCGGATTGCCGTTTACGTCGATGTCCCAGCGTTTGGCTTGGGTGATCTGCCATGCGCCGGGGGTCAGGGCGGCCTCGGTCGCTTCGATCCGGAAGGACGGGCGGCCAATCTCGGAATAACCCAGGAAGGTCACGTCTTGCAGGACCGCGCCATTGCCTTCGGCCCCGCGTGCATGGATCACCACTTGGCCGGTGTTCGATGCTTGGCGCAGCCACATGCCTTCGGCGCTGATCGACAGGACGTCACGCGGTCCATAAAGCAGCTCGTAGGTCACGGTTTCATAACGGTCCGCAGTCGCCGCCACGATGGGATTGAACACCGTGACGGCGATGGCCCCAACGCCGCCCGCCACGATCAGCGGCGAGACAAGGCTGCGGATGGCCGACCGACCCGCCGCGCGTGTCACCACCAGTTCCGATGTGCGCGCCATGCGCAAGAACAAGGTCACGGTGGCGATGATCATCAGGATCGGCAGGATCTGATAGATGTTCTTGGGGGCATTCAGGGCCGCCAACCCGGCGGCGCGGCCCAGCCCCAGATCCGCGCGGTGAAAACGGCGCAACTGTTCGACCATGTCAGTCAGAAAGATCAGGCCCCCGAAAATGGCCACGACCAACAGGAAGGTCACCGCAAAGCGGCGCGCGAAATAAAGCTGCAAGGTCATGGCGCGGCCCGCAAACGGTCCAGCCGGGCGCGCAGGGGCTGGTCCGCCAAGGACAGCATCACCCCGGCCATCAGCGCGCCGACCAGGACAGGGGCATAAAGCAGGGGCCAAGCCGTTTCGCTGGACAGCGCCGCGTTTTCGGCGGCGTTGTTGACCAGTTGCAAGACCACCAAAAGCAGCACGCCAAAGGCCACCTGTTGCCAGAACCCGAAGCGGCTGAAGCTGCCCACCAGAAGGGCGGAAAACCCGATCAACGCGATGAAGATCGTGGTCAGGGGTTTCGTGCTGCGGGTATGGGCTTCGTGCAGGAACTGCGCGCGGCTGAAACCCGTTGCGGCCAAAACTTCGGGGTCGGCTTCAAACAGCGTGCGCGTGGGATAGGCCCGCAAATCGCGCAAGACGCCGACCGAGGGTTGCGCGATCTCGTCCAGATCGAAGGCAAAATCCTGAAAGGACAGAACCGACAATTGGCCATCGGGGGACAAGGATTGCGCCAATCCGTCGATCATCACCAGACGCGGCCCCGCGTCGGTCTGCACCAACAGGGCCTGATCCGAAGAATAGAGGACCTGCTGGTCCGCGCTGCGGGCATCCGACAAGAGCACCCGTTCCAAGACCCCGTCCGGCGTGATTTCGCCGATGAAGACCGTCACGCCCGCCGCCGGATGCATGAACCGCCCTTCTTCCAGAAAGCGCGAGGTCACGTCTTCGGACAGGGCCGCTTCGCGTTCGGCCAGTTGGGTCCGGGCGATGGGCACAAGGATATGTGACAGGGCCAGCATCAACAGGCAGACCAAAGTGCCGAACACCAAGGGCGGGCGGGCAAGGCGAAACGCGCTGATCCCCGAGGATCGCAGAACGACCATCTCGCTTTCGCTGGACAGTCGGTTTGACACCTGGATCGCTGCCGCAAACGTGGCCAGTGGCAAAATAATGAACAAAAGGAAGGGGATAATCAGCAAAGTGAATTCTATGAACACCGCCACGGATTGGCCGTCGCCCACCAGTCGGTCAAACAGGGTGATGGCGCGGTTGATCCAATAGATCATCACGATCACGAAGGCGAAGAACCCAAACACCACCATCAATTGTCCGAGAACATATCTGTCGAAGCGGGCCAACATGCCGGGGGCGGTCTCATTCTTCCTGCCGTTTGCGTCAGCCTAGCCGAAATCGAACATGGGCAAAACTCTAAACTGGCAAAGCCCGATGCGGCGGTTTACCTATGCCGGGACCCCGAGCAGGCAGGAGAATTCGAATGACCCAAGTGATTGACGCGCAGTTCCACCCCATCGACCTCGAGGCTCTGGCGAGCGCCGAAGGCGCGCTGGCCATCGTGGTGCAGGAAGATGGGAAGATGGGCCAAGGCGCCCGGCGTATCAATCGGCTGACCAAAGGGTCCGTGGCGCGGCTGGCGGCCAGCGAAGGCTTTGAAAAGGCCAAGTCGGGCGAGGTGTTCAGCCTGTCCTTTCCGGCCGGGCTTGCCGCCAAGGCGGTCCATGTCATCAAACTGGACCCGAAATCGGGCGCGACCGATCTGCGCAAGGCGGGCGCGGCGCTGGCCAAGGCGCGCGGGACCGAGGCGCTGACACTGGTGACCGACAGCCAGCGCCACCCCGAGGCTTTGGTGCAAGGCGTGGTTTTGCGCAGCTACAGTTTCCGCGATCACAAGACCGATGCCGACACGCCCGCCGGGGACGTGACCGTGATGTGCGCCAAGCCGGACGAGGCCGCCGCCGCCTATGCGCCGATCAAGGCCGTGGCCGAAGGCGTGATGTTCACGCGCGACTTGACGAATGAACCGGCCAATGTGCTGACCACCACGGAATTTGCCAACCGTCTGAAAGACCTCGAAAGCCTTGGCCTGAAGGTCGAAGTGCTGGAAGAAGCCGATCTGGAAGCCTTGGGCATGCGCACGCTGCTGGCAGTGGGCGTAGGGTCCGAAAGCCCGTCGAAGGTCGTCGTGATGGAATGGTCCGGCGGCGGCGACGAAGCCCCCTTCGCGCTGGTCGGCAAGGGCGTCGTCTTCGATACCGGGGGCATTTCGATCAAACCCGCCGCGGGCATGGAAGACATGACCATGGATATGGGCGGTGCCGGGGTCGTGGCGGGCGTGATGAAGGCCATCGCGCTGCGCAAGGCCAAGGCCAATGTCGTGGGGTTGGTCGGTCTGGTCGAGAACATGCCCGATGGCAAGGCGCAGCGCCCCGGCGATGTCGTCACCTCGATGAAGGGCGATACGGTCGAAGTGATCAACACCGATGCGGAAGGCCGTTTGGTGCTGGCGGACGTGCTGTGGTACGCGCAGGAACGCTTCCAGCCCAAAGGCATGATCAACCTTGCGACGCTGACGGGCGCAATCATCATCGGGTTGGGGCATGAAAACGCCGGGGTCTTTTCGAACGACGATCGTTTGGCCGAGGCGTTCTTGAAAGCCGCCGCCACCGAGGATGAAGGCGCGTGGCGGATGCCGATGGGGCCGGGCTATGACAAGCTGTTGAAAAGCCGGGTGGCGGATATGAAGAATGTCGGTGGCCGGGCAGGCGGGTCGATCACGGCGGCGCAATTCCTGAAGCGCTTCGTGAAGGACGACGTGCCATGGTGCCATCTGGACATTGCCGGGGTCGCCTCGGTCGCGTCGGAGACCAGCTATGCCCCGGCGGGGGCGACGGGCTGGGGCGTGCGCGCGCTGGACCGTCTGATCGCGGACCAGTACGAAGGCTGACCCGGGCATGGGCGCGGTCTATTTCTACCATATGACCCGCACGCCCTTGGCGCGCACTTTGCCCAATCTTCTGGAAAAGTCGCGCAAGGCGGGCTGGCGGGTCTTGGTCCGCGCCCCGGATGCCGAAGGGCAATCAAGGATCGACGATCTGCTCTGGACCTATGACCCCGGCAGTTTTCTGCCCCATGGCGTGGACGAGGACGCGGGCCCGCAACCGATCCTGATCGGCACGGCGCAGGCCAAGGCCGAGGGGCGCGAGGCGCTGGTCAGCGTGCTCGGGGCGGATATTACGGTGGCCGAGGCGCAAGACGCCACCCGCGCGATGATCCTGTTCGATGGCGACGATGACGTGGCCGTGGGCCACGCCCGCACCCAATGGCGCAGCCTGACCCAAGCTGGCATTGCCGCGCAGTATTGGAGCGATGCCGACGGTGGCTGGGTGAAAAAAGCCGAAGCCGGCGGGGAGCCAAAGACCGGGGGGTGAGGCCAGACCGATTGGGCCCGATCCGGGCAATTAAGGCTGCCTTAACCCTGCATCCCATAAGGTCGGATCATGCCCTCTCAATCGCCCGAAAACCCAAGAATTATTCGCCCATGAATCGTTTCTTCGCAGAAGAAACGTCCCGATTTTTCTGCGAAAAATCGTACATCCCG
>CAZIKH010000077.1:0-9744 GCA_964539755.1 uncultured Dinoroseobacter sp.
ACGCCTTCGCAGAAGCGGCGCAGACCAGCCGACGAACCGCCCGATTCAACAACGGGGGTCGGGAATTCAAAGTTCTCGCCGAAAGCTTCGGCAACGATCGAGGCATAGGGCAGAACGGTCGAGGAACCGGCAACCTGCACCTGATCACGGGCAGATGCTGCGGTGGACACCGCGGCGATGGCCACGGCAGAGGCGGCGATCATTTTGAGAGACATTGTGTACTCCTGAGTTTCTCAAGGACTGAGGCGCCCGAATGTGGCGCTCGGGTGGGGTGCTAGGCCCGGCGCGCAATGCTTTTGTGACAGCTATGTAACGGTTTTATGACGACTGACGGGAAAGCCGGATCGCGGCGATGCGCCCCCCGATTTGGTGGAAGTTATCCCCAAGCTAAGGCCCTAGATTACGGGCAAAATCACCGAAAAACGGCTGCCTTGGCCCGGAACGCTGTCAATTTCCATGCGTCCCCGGTGGCGGCTGACAATATGCTTCACGATGGCCAGACCCAAGCCCGTTCCGCCCATTTCGCGCGACCGATGTTCATCGACGCGGTAGAATCGCTCGGTCAGGCGGGGCAGATGAAAGGGGTCGACGCCCGGCCCCTTGTCGATCACATCGATTCTGACCGCTTGGGTGCGCAGGCTGGCATCTTGGGCAGGCGCCCGGATCACGACGCGGGCCAGCCCCCCCTGCCCGCCATATTTGATCGCGTTCTCCAGAAGGTTGTTGAAGACCTGCCGCAACTGATCGGCGTCGCCGGGCACCAGAACCTCGGCTTCGGGCAGATCGGCGCGCAATTCGACCTGCGCGGCTTCGGCTTGCGGGCTGAGCGAGGACACCGATGCCGACAGCACATCCGCCAAACGCACCGGGGTATCCGGGCGCTGGCGTTCGACGGCTTCGACGCGCGACAGGGACAGAAGGTCCCCGACAAGACGGTTCATGCGCTTGGCTTCTTGTTGCATCAGACCCAGAAACCGGGCCTGCGCGGCCGTATCGTTGCGCGCGGGACCGCGCAGGGTTTCGATAAAGCCCATCATCGCTGTCAGCGGCGTGCGCAATTCATGGCTGACATTGGCGACGAAATCCCGTCGCATCTGGCCTGCGACATGCAGATGGGACACGTCTTCGAAACAGACCAGCGTGCCCAATCGCCCGCCCGGCCCGACCGGACGCGCCGAAACGCGGTAGCGGGTTTCGACGGTCTGGGTTGAAACGACATAATCGCATTCCGTGCCCACCCCGTCGCGGGCCGACCGTTCGATGGTTTCCAGAATGTCAGGCTGGCGCAGCGCCGTCACGTAATGCCGGTTCAGGATCTGCCGCCCCAGAAGGGCCGTGGCCGGATCGTTGGCCGAGGCGATCCGCGCATCCGGCAGGATCACGAAAGCCGGGATCGGCAAGGCCTGAATGATCAGGTCGGCGGTGTCGGTCAGGCTCATGGCGCGGGGACTCCGGTCTGGGCGGGGGCTGGCGTCGGCGATAGGCAGCGCAGGGCTTTGCCGCAAGTCTCTTCACCGATGGCGCGGGCGGGCTGCAAGAATATTCGCGTTTCGCAAATAGTTTTGCAAATTGGGAATTGCTTTTTGCATTTCAAACAAATATTCTGAATTCAGGTTCAGTTTCAGCGTATGGGGCGCTTGAACCGAGTTGGGGGATACCAGGTCCATGCAATCCCGAATCGATCCGACCGAAGTTGTCGAACGGCGGCGCAGGCCCAAAGGTTTGGCCGCGAACCGCAATTTGCGGCAGGGGCAGACCGGCGCGACCATCCTGCTGGGGTTGAAGCCCCGCGATCTGGCCGCCCTGACCGAGGTGCTGGACCCCGACGCCCCGCTCGAATCGCTGGACGCGCCATCGGACCTGACCCCGCAGGCCTTGGCCGGGGCCGGGGTCAACCGGATCGTCACCCCCCTGACCGGCCACGGATTCGATGCGGTCGATCTGGCGCATCACTTGGCCCAGATCGGGTTTCGCGGACGCCTTCAGGTTTTGATCCCGCCCTTGCCGAAACCCGAGCTTGTGCAGCGCGAAATCATGGCCGCCGGGAAGGCCATCGCGGTGGAATTGATCCTGCCGCGCGCCGGGTGGCGCAGTCTGGCCTAAGCCGCCGCGGAAATGGCCCGGGTCAGGGCGTCGATCAGGCGATCTTCGGCCTCGATCCCGACCGACAAGCGGAAAAACCCATCCGACATGCCCAGATCGGCCCGCGCCTGGGCCGTCAGCCCCCGATGCGAGGACGACGCCGGGTGCGACAAGGTGCTGGCCACATCCCCCAAGGTGGGCGCAAAGGCCAAGCTGCAAGCTTGCGTCAGGGCTTGGGCCGCGTCATGCCCGCCGGCGATTTCGAAACTGACCATATTGCCGAATTGTCCGCCCAGCAGGGCCGCCGCGCGGTCATGATCCGGGTGATCGGCGCGTCCCGGATAAAGCACCTTGGTCACGTTGGGCAGGCCTGCCAGATGATCCGCGACCCGGGCGGCGGTGCGGCAGGCGCGTTCGAAGCGCAGATCGAAGGAATGCAACCCGCGTTCGGCCATCCAGCAATCATAGGGGCTGGCGGTCAGGCCCAAGGTCACGATCACATCCCAGATCGCCTGCGCATCGGCCGGGTCCTGCGCCGCGATATATCCCAGCATGGCATCGGAATGCCCGGCCAGCAGTTTCGTGACCGAATGCAACACGATATCGGCCCCCTGATCGAGCGGGCGGTAGGCGCGCGGCGTGGTGAAGGTGTTGTCGACCACGACCTTGACCCCGGCGTCGCGGGCAATCTGAAGGATCGCGTCCATATCTGCGACCCGCAAGGTGGGGTTGGCCACAACCTCGACCAGGATCAGCTTGGTATTGGGACGCAGGGCGGCGCGCAGGCTGGCCGGATCGGTGGGATCGAAGAAGCTGGTTTCGACGCCAAAGCGCGGCAAATCGGTGGTCATCATCCGCAAGGACCGCCCATACAGCTGCGATCCGCCCAAGACGTGATCGCCCGCCGCCAACAGGCCCAGCATGACGGCGGTGACAGCCCCCATGCCCGACCCGGTCATCATGCCGCCAGAGGCCCCTTCCAGGGCGTCGATCTTCTGCGCGATGACGCTGGCATTGGGATGGCCTTCGCGCGAATAGGTATAGCCCGTGGCGCGGCCTTCATATTGCGCATGCAGGGTGTCGACATCGGCGGTGGCATAGACCACCGACGGCTGCAAAGGCGTGCCGATGGGGGTGCTGACGCTGGCGGGCCAGACCGTGCCGCGCACCGGATCACGGGTGTCGTTCTTCATTCGCTTTGGTCCCTAAAGTCTTGGGGTTGAACCGTTTTCACAGGTGCCGGGCACCTAGGAACGGCGGTCTTCGAATTCGGCATTCAGGCTGCGGACGATATCGACAAGGCCCGGCTGTTGGCTGCGGCGCAGGCGTTCGGCGGTCAGGATCGTGCGCAGATGCTGTTCGGTTGCGTCCAGATCGTCATTGACCAGAACGTAATCGTATTCCGGCCAATGGCTGATTTCATCGCGGCTTTTCTGCATGCGGCGGTCGATGACCTCGGCGCTGTCTTGGGCGCGTTCGACAAGGCGGCGTTCCAGTTCGGCAATCGACGGTGGCAGGATGAAGATCGACAGCGCATATTTGCCAAGCGCGGATTCGCGGACCTGTTGGCCGCCTTGCCAATCGATGTCGAACAACACGTCGCGGCCTGCATCGATGGCGTCTTCGACCGGGCCCTTGGGGGACCCGTAGTAGTTCCCGAAAACCTCGGCATGTTCCAGCATTTCGCCTTGTGCAACAAGGGTTTCGAAGCTGTCCTTGCTGTGGAAATAATACTCGCGCCCGTCTTCTTCGCCGGGGCGCGGGGCGCGGGTTGTGGCCGAAACGGAAAACCGCAGATCGGGGTCCCAAGCCATCAGGCGGCGGGCCAACGTGGATTTTCCCGCCCCGGAGGGGGAGGACAGGATGATAAGAAGGCCACGCCGTTTCAACGGGTTACTCCACGTTTTGGACTTGTTCGCGCAGTTGGTCGATCACCGTTTTCAGCCCTAGGCCCAAGCGGGTCAAGTCGGCATCGGCGGATTTCGAACAAAGGGTATTGGCCTCGCGGTTGAATTCCTGACACAGGAAATCCAGCTTGCGCCCGACCGGGCTGCCCGCCGCGATCAGATCGCGCGCGGTGCTGCAATGGGCGCGCAAGCGGTCCAGTTCTTCGGTGATGTCCGATTTGACCGCCAAAAGGGCCAGTTCCTGCGCGACGCGGTCCGGATCGGCGGGCACGGTATCCATGATCATCTTCATATTTTCGATCAGGCGGGCCTTCTGCGCGGCGTTCCGATCTTGGGCAACCTGTTCAACATTCGCCAAAAGACCTTCGATCTGAGCAACTTGGTCCAGTAAGATCGTCTGCAAGGCGGCCCCTTCCCGGGCACGGGCGTCTTGGAAATCGGCAATCAGCGGCTGTAGCTGCGTCTGCAATTCGGCTGTCAGGCGCGCGGTCTGATCGGGGTCGAGGTCGGATTGCCGCTGCACCGCGCGGTCGCGGATCACCTCGAGCAGATTGGGCGGCGGCAGGTCCAGACCTTTTGCGGTGGCGCGCGCGCGGACCTCGGCCAATGTCGTCAGCAATTGGTCCAAGGCCATCGGGTCAAAGCCCAGATCGTCGCCGCCGTCGCGGGTCAGGCGCAAGGACAGGCTGACCGCGCCGCGCGCGATCTGCTGGCCCAAACCCTTGCGCAGCGCGGCGTCCAGCATCGGCAGTCCGTCGGGCAGCCGCAGGCGCAGATCCAACCCCTTGGAATTGACGCTGCGCAGGTCCCACGAGGCGGCCCAACCGGGCACGGTTTCAAGCTGCGCCTCGGCGCTGGCAAAGCCGGTCATGGAACGCAGCATCTTCGTTAACCCTTTCATTAGGTTTTGAATGAGTTTTTCGCAAAACCTGCCACATTGGCCGGGACGAGCATCCCCGGCGGGGATGCGGGTGGGCGTAACAGCTTGAACGGAAAACGGCAATTGCGGCGGCGCGGTCCGTTGCAGGCGCATGGCTGTCCAAAGGGGGCCAGATGAAACACGACGATCCCACCAATTGGATCGGCCAAGGCCCAGACAACCTGCGGCGCCTCGATCCCAAGATCGCGACCCAGCGCAGCCGGATCGCACTGGACGTTCTGGACCATTGGGAAAGCCTGCGGCGCGGGCGCGACATTCCCCGCCGCAGCGACCTGTCGCCAAGCGCGTTGGGGTCCGCCCTGCCCTTTGCCTTCTTGCTGGAACGGCGCGACCCGGGTCTGGCGCGGTTCTGTCTGGCGGGCCATCATCTGGACGCGCTGATGGGACGTCCGGTCAAGGGCTTGCCCGTCACCGCCTTTTGCGCGCCGGGCACCAAGGCGGAGCTTCTGCCCTTGCTGGACGCGGTGTTCGACACGCCCGCCAGCCTGTCGCTGGATCTGGTGGCGCGCAGCAGCGGCCATCCCCCGAAGGCAGCCGAATTGCTGGTCTTGCCGTTGCGGGACCGCGACGGGCGGATCACCCGCGCCTTGGGCTGCCTTGTGGCGCGCGGTCCGATCCTGTTCGTGCCCTACCGCTTTGCCATCACGCATCTGCGCTGCACGGTCTTGGCCCAGCCCGCGCCCCAGCCGCCCACGGCCAAAAGGCTGCGGGCGACGGGCGTGCCGTATCTGCGGATCGTCGATTAGGCCGCGGCCAAGGTCCGGCGGCGTTCGCTGATTTCTTCGGCCACCAGGAAGGCCAGTTCCAAGGCCTGGTTCGCATTCAGGCGCGGATCGCAGGCCGTGTGATAGCGCGACGACAGGTCCGCATCGCTGACCGCGTGCAGACCGCCGGTGCATTCGGTGACGTCTTTGCCCGTCATCTCGAAATGCACGCCACCCGGATAGGTGCCTTCCGCGTTATGGATATCGAAGAAGTCACGTACTTCTTGAAGAACGGCGTCGAAGGGTCTGGTTTTATAGCCAGAATCCGACTTGATCGTGTTGCCGTGCATCGGATCGCAGGACCAGACGACCTGCGCGCCTTCTTCCTGCACGGCCTTGATCAGACGCGGCAGATGATCCCCGACCTTGCCCGCGCCGAAGCGCGCAATCAGGGTCAGACGCCCGGGAATGTTCTTGGGGTTCAGCTTCTGCAACAGCACCTTCAGATCGTCCGAGGTGATGCTGGGCCCGCATTTCAGGCCAATCGGGTTCTGGACACCTTGCAGGAATTCGACATGCGCGCCGTCGGGCTGGCGGGTGCGGTCGCCGATCCACAGCATATGGCCCGACCCGGCAATCGGCAGGCCGGTGGTGGAATCGGTGCGGCACAGGGCTTCTTCATATTCCAGCAGCAGCGCTTCGTGGCTGGTGTAGAAATCGACCGAAGACAGGCTGTGGGCGGTGTCGGGATTGACGCCTGCCGCGCTCATGAAATCCAGCGCGTCGGAAATGCGGTTCGCCATGTCCTGATAGCGGGCGGCTTTTTCGCCTTCGACAAAGCCCAAGGTCCAGCCATGAACATGATGCACATCCGCATAACCGCCGGTCGAAAAGGCGCGCAGCAGGTTCAGCGACGCCGCCGCCTGCGTATAGGCCTGCAACATCCGCTTGGGATCGGGGATACGCGCTTCGGGTGTGAAGGCGATGTCGTTGATGATGTCACCGCGATAGCTGGGCAGTTCCACACCGCCGATGGTTTCGGTCGGGGCCGAGCGCGGCTTGGCAAACTGGCCTGCCATGCGGCCCACTTTCACAACCGGGCATTTCGCGCCAAAGGTCAGCACCATCGCCATTTGCAGCATGACGCGGAACGTGTCGCGGATCGTGTCCGCGCCGAATTCGCCAAAGCTTTCCGCGCAATCGCCGCCTTGCAGCAGGAAAGCTTCGCCCTTGGCGACCTGCCCCAAGGCCTTGGTCAGTTTGCGCGCTTCGCCTGCGAAGACCAGCGGCGGATAGTTCGACAATTGGGCTTCGACCTCGGCCAAGGCGGCCGCATCGGTATAGTCGGGCATCTGCACCCGTGGCAGGGCGCGCCAATCGCGTTTTGTCCAGGCTTTGGTCATCGTCTCCTCCGGCGTTTCCGGTGCGCTATGGGCTTGTCCACAGCCTCGTAGCTTGTCGCGCCCCCCTTGCCAACCCGGGTTTCGCGCCCGGCGCGGGCAAATGTGGGCGCTAACAGCCCCCATTCCAGCCAGTTGGCGGTCGTTTTTGGCGCATCTGATGCTTGCCAGCCTGCGCAAAACCTGTTTCCGTCCCCCCCGGCAACCGCCGTCAGAGCGGTGCCGAAATGGAAGGAAACCCGCATATGGCGGACCTGCAAGACCGCATCCCTGCCCCCGGCAAACCCCGGCGCTTTGTCTTTGTGCTGCTGGATCAGTTCACCATGCTGAGCTTTGCTTGCGCCATCGAACCCCTGCGCATCGCCAACCGGATCGGTGGCGGCCAATTCTATGACTGGGCGCTGGCCGGCGAAGGCGGGGTCGAGGCGCGGTGCAGCGCCGGGACCGCGTTCAAGCTGGATATGGATCTGGACGAGCTGGACCGCGAGGACATCGTGCTGGTCTGCGGCGGGATTGATGTGCAGACCGCCACGACCAAACGCCTGTTGAACTGGCTGCGGCGCGAAGCCCGGCGCGGGGTGACGATGGGCGGGCTGTGTACGGCGGGGTATTCGCTGGCCAAGGCCGGGTTGCTGGATGGCAAGCGGGCCACGATCCACTGGGAAAATCAGGACAGTTTCAGCGAAGAATTCGAAGAAGTGCAGCTGACCAAATCGGTGTTCGTAAAGGACGGCAACCGCATGACGACGGCGGGCGGCACCGCGTCGATCGACCTGATGCTGAAGATCATTGCCGATGACCATGGCGAAGATCTGGCCAATACGGTTGCGGATCAGCTGATCTATTCGTCGATCCGCACCGATCAGGACACGCAGCGCCTGTCGATCCCGACCCGGATCGGGGTGCGGCATCCCAAGCTTAGCCAAGTCATCAAGATGATGGAGGAAAACATCGAGGAACCGATCAGCCCCTCGATCCTGGCGGCGGATGTGGGGATGTCGACCCGGCAGTTGGAACGTCTGTTCCGGCGCTATCTGAATCGCTCGCCCAAGCGGTATTACATGGAATTGCGCCTGCAAAAGGCCCGCAACCTGCTGATGCAAACGGATATGAGCGTGATCAATGTCGCGCTGGCCTGCGGCTTTGCCTCGCCATCGCATTTTTCGAAATGCTATCGGTCGCATTACGACACGACGCCCTATCGCGAACGCGGCAGCCATGCGGCGCGCCTGTCGGTCTAGCGGGATGAAGATCGCCCCCTAAGGGGCTGATCTTACGGCATCCTCTGAATACTGAACAGGCTGTTATGCTTGATCCGTCGGGTCAGCTGGACCCCGGTGCGCTGATCCGATACGCCGCCCCTTGGCCCACGCTGAGAAACCAGATCGACCCATCCGGCGCCTCGCGCAGATCGCGCACGCGGTCGGTTTCGCGTCCGGCGATGCGTTCGACCTCGCGGGCGGTGTTGCCCGAAACCTCCAGCCGGGAAATCATGTCGAACTTCAGACTGCCGACCAGAATGTCGCCGCGCCAGTCGGGGAACATGTCGCCTTGGTAAATCACCATGCCCGACGGCGCGATGGAGGGGTCCCAATAATGGGCAGGCTGTTCAAGGCCGGGCTTGGCGGTGCCTTCGCCGATGGAGAACCCGGAATAATGGGTGCCATAGCTGATGATCGGCCAGCCGTAATTCTGGCCCGCCTTGACCAGATTGACCTCGTCCCCGCCGCGCGCGCCGTGTTCGACCACCCAAAGATTGCCGCGCGCATCCAAGGCGGCCCCTTGCGGGTTGCGATGCCCGATTGAAAAAAGACCCGGACGCGCCCCGTCCTGCCCGACAAAGGGGTTGCTGGCGGGGATTTGCCCGTCGCGGGTGATGCGCACCACGCTGCCCGATTCAATCGCAAGGTTCTGCGCGCTGTCCCGGTCGCCCCGATCCCCGATGGTGATATAGATCAGCCCATCGCGCCCTTCGACAAGGCGGCTGCCAAAGTGACGCCCGCCATTCGATCCGCGCGCCATCTCGAAAATGTCCCGCACCCCGTCCAGCCGCCGCCCATCCGCGCTGAGCTGGCCGACCGCCACAGCCGTGCCTTCGCCGCGCCCTTGGGGTTTGGCATAGGACAGGAACACTTGGCGCGACGTGGCGAAATCCCGCGGGATCATCACGTCCAACAGCCCGCCTTGCCCCCCCGTGGCCACGCGCGGCACGCCTGACACGGACCGGGTTTGCCCATCCGGGGTGACATGCAGCAAGCGCCCGCCGCGTTCGGTGATCAGAACCCCGCCATCGGGCAGGAACCCCAGCCCCCAAGGTTCGGTCAGCCCGGTGACCATGGCATCGGTTTGCAAATCGCCCAGCGAAGTTTGCAAAGTCTGGGCTTGGGCGGGCAGGATCGCCCAAAGGCTGATGGCGAGTGCGGTGCAAAAGCGGCGCATGGCGTCCTCGTGGCTGGGATTGGTCTGTGGGAAACCTAGGACAGCAAACCGGGTGGACCAACGCCCCACCCCGCCCCATGGCGCAAACGTGAAGCGCGGCGCGCGCGAAACCCGTCCAGAATGGCCGCTTTGGCCGCAAAACATGACTTTCCATTCCCGGAACCCACGCCTAGATTGGCGTTTGGGGATAAATCCAACATGGGAGTACTATAATGAAAAAATTCCTACTCGCCTCGGCGGCCACGGCCGTGATGACCTCGGGCGCGTTCGCG
>CAZIKH010000078.1:0-9606 GCA_964539755.1 uncultured Dinoroseobacter sp.
ACTCTTTTAAGGAGTCTGTTACTTTTATTAAGCGGTGATTTCTATAAAATATATACACGCCGATCCCGCGGTCGCTGGCGCTGGCCCAATATGGCGACATGGATGTGTCGATCCTGGATGAAAAGCCCGCCGGGCGGCAACCGATCACAACCGCGCTGATCTCGGCCCAGCGGCTGGATCAGGTCTTGGCGCGGCTGGCAACGGCCTTGCAGGCGGGCCAGCAGGCCTATTGGGTCTGTCCGCTGGTCGAAGAAAGCGAAGTGCTGGACATGACCGCCGCCGAAGAACGCTTCAAGCATCTGCGCGCGCGGTTTGGGGACGGGCAGGTGGCCTTGGTGCATGGCCAGATGCCGCCCGCCGAAAAGGACGCCGCGATGGCGGCGTTTCAGGACGGGCGCTGCGGGCTGTTGGTGGCCACGACGGTGATCGAGGTCGGCGTGGACGTGCCGAACGCCACGATCATGGTCATCGAAGGGGCCGAACGGTTCGGTCTGGCGCAATTGCACCAGTTGCGCGGGCGCGTGGGGCGCGGATCGGCGAAATCGGCCTGTCTGTTGATGTATCAACCGCCCTTGGGCGACACCGCGCGCCAAAGGTTGGAGCTGATGCGCGAAACCGAAGACGGCTTTCGCATCGCCGAGACGGATTTGCAGATGCGCGGGGCGGGCGATGTGATCGGCACCGTGCAATCGGGTCTGCCCCGGTTCCGGGTCGCCGATCTGGAACGCCAAGCGGGCCTGATGGAGGTGGCGCGCGACGACGCCCGCGCCCTGCTGGACCGTGACCCCGATCTGACCAGCGACCGGGGGCAGGCTGCGCGCATGCTGCTGTGGCTGATGGGGCAGGACGAAGCGATCCGTTTAATCTCAGTGGGTTAGGGCAATACTGGACAGGGTGTTCTGTTTTGTGCGCCAAATGTTCTCAAAAAGTTCTTTACATTGACGCCGGGAAATGAGAACAAAGGTGCAACACAGACGTTGATTGGAGGTTCCGATGTCCCGCCTGAAAACCCTTGCCAAAGCTGCCCCGCTGGAAACCGCGCAAGATGTGATCGGTGTTCTGGCCATCGCCGGGGTTCTGGCCATCGTTCTGCATTTGCCCGTGATGGGCTGATTTCACCCGTTTCTGCCTGCGATCTGTTCTTGTCCGGTTGATCGGGCCTGTCCCCAAATCGGCCCCGCGTTCGGTCTTGTCCCCAACAAATGACCGACCGCCCGACCGGCGCCCCTGACAGATACGCGACTTGCCGCTGGACCCCGTTCGGGTTCAGCGGCTTTTTCTTGTCTGCACGGGGGGTTGGCAGGGGCAGGGGTCAGGCGCAATCGGCCCGCATGGCATCCGCCGCCGCCTCCAAGGTCGCGTCCAGCGCCAGCAGGATCGACGCATGCCGATTGGCAAAGCTGCGCGCGGGGATCAAAACCTCGAACCCGTCAAAGGGCGCATCGGGCACCGGCCCGTCGGCGGTCAGCATGGCGTGCAACTGGTCGCGGGCGGTCTGCACCTGATCGGGGCGCAGCCCAAGCACCTGCGCCCCCAGCACGGCGGCGGCGGCTTGGCCCAAGGCGCAGGCCTTCACATCCTGCGCAAAATCGCGGATCACCCCATCGGTCAAAACCAGATCGACCCCGACGGTGGACCCGCACAGCGGCGCCCGCTTGCGCGCCTGTCCTTGCGGGGCCTCCAGCCGGCCCAGATGCGGAATGTCGCTGGCCAAGGCCAGAATGCGCGCCGAATAAAGGTTCAGCAGGTCACGGTCCGAGGCGGATTTCTGCGTCATGTCGGCGCCTTTGTCTTTGAAACTGCGGCAAAACCCGGTACCAGCCCGAAGGGCACGACCCCTGCCGCATGACCCCGAAAGGTCAAACACATGACATTTGATCCATCAACCCTTGTTTTCAATGCCGATGGCTTGTTGCCGGTCATTGCCCAAGACGCCGACAGCGACGAGGTGCTGATGCTGGCCTGGATGAACGCCGAAGCCGTGCAGCGCACGCTGGACAGCGGGCAGGTCACGTATTGGAGCCGCTCGCGCCAGTCCTTCTGGGTCAAGGGCGCGACCTCGGGCCATGTGCAGCGGCTTGTCGACCTGCGCGTCGATTGTGACCGCGATTGCCTGCTGGTGCGCGTCCAGCAAACCGGTCCGGCCTGCCACACCAACCGCCGAACCTGTTTTTATACCGCGATTTCAGATGGGTCCGAGGTAGAGTTGATGTCCCCGATGACCTAGCGCAAAGGCGCGGTCAGGGCCTTGATCGCCGCCACGGGGTCGTCCTCGCGCCAGATCTCGTCCCCGATGGCGAAGAAATCCGTGATCGGCGCAAGGGCGGCGATCCGATCCGGGGTCAGGCCGCCTTCGGCGACCACGGGCACCTCGATCATTTCGGACCACCACGCAAACAGCGCATCATCGGCGACCGCGTCCCCTTGCAAGGGGCTGGGCGTCACCGGGCCGAAGGACACATAATCCGCGCCCGCTTCGCCGGCACCAAGGCCCAGATGCCGCGACGTGCCGCAGCCCGCGCCCAAGATCGGGTCAGGGCCCAGATCGGCGCGCAGCTTGCGCAGACCATGCCCGCCATCGGGCAGATGCACGCCGTCCAACCCCAAGGCTTCGACCAGATGCACATGGGTGTCGATCACCAAGGGAATGTCGCGGGCATGGGCAATCTCGCGCATCAGATCGGCGCTGCGGGACAGGCGCGTGGCGTCCCGGCTGGCCAGATCCAAACGCAGACAGGCAATGTCCACAGCATCAAGAACGCGCTGCAAGACATTCGAAAAGCTGTCGAATTCGAAGCTTTCCGGCGAAATCAGATACAGCTGCGGGGTTTCTGGGGCGGTGTCGGGTGCGGACATGGCGGGCCTTCGGGTCGGTTTCCCCTTGGCATACGCTGCCCTCCGGGACGCGGCAAGGGATTGCGTCTGCCACGCGGTCTTTCTACACCGCAGGCACCCAGACCCGAGGACGCGATGACCCAGCCCGTCACCCCCGCCATGATCCTTGTCGCCCCGCAAATGGGCGAAAACATCGGCGCGGCCGCGCGCGCGATGTGGAATTTCGGGCTGGACCGGATGCGCGTGGTCGCCCCCCGCGATGGCTGGCCCAACGAAAAGGCCGTCGCCATGGCCAGCGGGGCGGGCCGTCTGCTGGACGAGGCGCAATTGTTCGACACCACGCCGCAGGCCTTGGGCGATATCGACTATCTGTTTGCCACCACCGCCCGGCCCCGTGGGCTGACCAAACCCGTGGTCTCGCCCGAACACGCCATGGCGCAGGCGCGCGATCTGATCGCCTCGGGCCAGCGGGTCGGGGTCTTGTTCGGGGCGGAACGGGCCGGGCTGGAAAACAGCGACATCGCGCGGGCCAATGCCATCGTGTCGGTGCCCGTGAACCCCGATTTCCCGTCGCTGAACTTGGCGCAATGCGTGCTGCTTCTGGGCTATGAATGGCGCCGCCAGACCACGCAGGTCGTCCCCGAGGTGATGGAAATGGCCAAGACCCGCTACGCCACAGGTCTGGAGGTCGAAAAACTGGGCGACCATTTCGAAGACCGACTGGCCGAAGCCGGGTTCTTCTTTCCCGCCGACAAGGCCCCGCATATGAAAGCCTCGATCCGCAACATGTGGGGGCGCTTGCCTTTGACGCAGGCAGATGTGCAAATTCTGCACGGCATGCTGCGGCAGTTCGCCCGCTGGAAAGCGGGCACATCCCGCCCAGATGCTGTCCAAAGCCCCCGCCACCGGGCCCATGACGGAGATGCCGAATGACCAAACCGCGCAGCCTGTTTGAAGAAGTCGACAGCAAGGCCGCCGCCCCCAGCACCGGGGCCATCGACAAACGCCCCAAGGGCGCGCGCCGGGCGATCCGCACGTGGTTGATGGCGCTTTTTGGCTTGGTCGTTCTGATGATCGCGGTCGGCGGGTTGACCCGGTTGACCGATTCCGGGCTGTCGATCACCGAATGGCGGCCTCTGACCGGGGCGATCCCGCCCTTGTCCGCCGCAGATTGGCAGGCGGAATTCGACCTTTACCGCGCAATCCCGGAATACCAGTTGCAAAACCGGGGCATGTCGCTGGCCGAGTTTCAGTTCATCTATTGGTGGGAATGGGGCCATCGCCAATTGGGCCGGGTGATCGGCCTTGTCTGGGCGGTGGGCTTTCTGGTGTTCCTGCTGCGCCGCCAGATCCCGCCGGGCTGGACGCCGCGTTTGCTGGGCTTGGGCGCCTTGGGCGGGCTGCAAGGCGCGATTGGCTGGTGGATGGTGTCGTCGGGGCTGACCGGCACGATGCTGGATGTCGCCTCGTACCGTTTGGCGACGCATCTGGGCTTGGCCTTCCTGATCCTGGGGCTGATCGGGTGGTATATCTTCCTGCTGGGCCGGACCGAACGGGACCTGATGACCGCACGGCGCGGTGGCGAAGGGGCCTTGGCCCAGATCGCCGCTTGGGTCTTGGCCCTGACGGCGGTGCAGATCCTGCTGGGCGCGCTGGTGGCGGGGATCGACGCGGGGCGCAGCTTTGGCGATTGGCCCTTGATGGCGGGGGGAATTCTGCCGCCCGGCATGTGGGACATGACCCCCGGCTGGCGCAACCTGTTCGAAAATGCGGGCCTTGTGCAGTTCAATCACCGCATCGTCGGCTATCTTCTTGTGATCGCAGGCATTTTGCTGTGGATGCGCAGCCGTCGCAGCCCCCATGCGGGGACGCGGCGCGCCTTTGGTCTGATGCTGGGGATGATGGGGGTGCAGCTGGTCTTGGGGATTGTCACGGTCCTTTATGGCGCGCATTGGACGATTGCGATTGCCCACCAGATCGGGGCGGTCGTGCTGGTCGTGCTGCTGCTGCGGGCGCGGTTTCTGGCCCTGTATCCGGTTGCGGATCAACTGAGAAAGGCTTGATATGACGGCATATTCCGACCTGATGGCGTTCCAGCGCGAAACCGAGGCGCTGTCCGCCATCGCGGGCCGCTTGGGCTGGGACCAAGAAACCATGATGCCGCGCGGGGCGGCCCCGCAACGGGCCGAAGAAATGGCCGCGATCGAGGCGGTGCTGCATGCGCGGCGCACCGATCCGCGCGTCGGCGACTGGCTGGCGGCGGCCGAGCCCGCCGATGACGTCGCGCGCGCGCAATTGCGCCTGATCCGGCGGCAATATGACCGGGCGCAGAAAATCCCGGCGCGGCTGGCGTCCGAACTGGCCAGCGTAACCTCGCAGGCCCAAGGCATTTGGGCACAGGCCCGCGCCGATCAGGATGTGGCGGCGTTCCTGCCGATTCTGACCCGCGTGATCGCCTTGCGGCAGGAAGAAGCCGCCGCCTTGGCCGGGGGTGGCGCGCTCTATGATGCGCTGTTGCAGGATTACGAACCGGGCACCAGCAGCGCGCAGATCGCGACGCTGTTCGACCGGATGCGGCCGCGCCTTGTCGCCCTGCGCGACCGGATTTTCGGCGCCGCCCACCAGCCGCGAAAACTGGACGGGGTGTTTGGGGATGCGGGGCAGGCCAGGCTGGCGCAGGACCTGGCGCTGGCCTTTGGCTATGACCTGTCCACGGGGCGCATCGACCGGGCGGTGCATCCGTTCAGTTCGGGCAGCGGGCTGGATGTGCGGATCACGACGCGGGTCAGCGAAACCGATCCGTTCAACTGTTTTTATTCCACAATTCATGAGGTTGGCCACGCCGCCTATGAACAGGGGATCGCCCGCGCCTATGGCCTGACGCCCTTGGGGCGCGGTGTGTCGATGGGCGTGCATGAAAGCCAAAGCCGTATCTACGAAAACCAGTTGGGGCGCGGTCGGGCCTTTACGGGATGGCTGTTCGACAAGATGCGCGCCGAATTCGGCCCCTTCGGCATCGACACGGCAGACGATTTCTATGCCGCCGTGAACGTATGTTCGCCATCCTATATTCGGACCGAAGCGGACGAGGTGCAATACAACCTGCATGTCATGCTGCGCTTCGATCTGGAACGCGCGATCATCGCCGGCGATCTGCTGCCCCAAGACCTCGAGGCCGCGTGGAACGACCGCTTTGCCGCCGATTTCGGCCTTGCGGTCGACAAACCGTCGAACGGGGTGTTGCAGGATGTGCATTGGTCGGTGGGCCTGTTCGGCTATTTCCCGACCTATTCGCTGGGCAATGTCTATGCCGGGTGCCTGTTCGAGGCCTTGAAAACCGCCGTGCCCGATTGGGAAGACGGCTTGGCGCGGGGCGATGCCAGCGCCGCCACCGCATGGCTGCGCGAAAACGTGCAGCGCCATGGGGGGCTGTATGAACCCGTCGATCTGATCACCCGCGCCTGTGGCCACCCGCCCAGCGAAGCGCCCTTGCTGGACTATCTCGACGCGAAATTCACCGCGCTGTATCGGCTGTAGGATTGTGTCCAGGTTTCGGAAGATTGTCCCGCAATATCAGGGATTTGCATTGGTTTTGGTGGCAAGATGAATACTGGGCGCGTTGTCATTCCGCAACGGAAACGCGGCTGTGATCTTGCCCTTGGCGCGGATATGCCGGACATCTGATGCGCAGTCAGGAAAGGGGGCGGGAAATGACCTTGGCAATGGACAAAGACGCGCTGACCGCCTTCTTGCGCAGCGATTTTGCGCAGGTCGCGGACCAGTTCGACATCGTGCATGTGGAACCGAACGCCATTCAGGTGCGTTTGTTGGTGGGGGACCAGCATTTGCGCCCCGGCGGCACGGTCAGCGGGCCGACCATGTTCGCGCTGGCCGATGTGTCGGTTTATCTGGCGGTCTTGGCGATGATCGGCCCCAAGGGCCTGTCGGTGACCACCAGTTGCGCGATGGATTTCATGCGCAAACCGGCGGCCAACACCAACCTGATCTGCGATTGCCGCTTGTTGAAACTGGGCCGGGTGCTGGCGGTGGGCGATGCGCTGATCTATTCCGAAGGCCAAGACGCCCCCGTGGCGCGCGCCAACATGACCTATTCGATCCCGCCGAAGGATTAACCCAGCAGTTTGGCCACATAGCCGGGCAGGGCGAAGGCCGCCTTATGCACCGCAGGGGTGTAATAGAACGGGTCCAACCCACTGTCCGCAAAGCGTTTTTCCAGAACCTCCAACGACACGTCGCGCGCGGTCCCGTTGCTGCCCCAGCCCAAGGCCATCGGTCCGCCCGTATAGGTCGGGATCGTCGCCAGATAGCAGGCCGTGTCGGAAAACAGCGTCTTGAAGGCGCGCATGGTGCCCGCCAATTCATCGCCCTGCATGAAGGGCACGCCATTCTGCGTCACCAGAATACCGCCGTCTTTCAAGCAGTTGCGGCAATGCCCATAGAAGTGGTCGGTAAACAGCGTTTCGCCCGGCCCGATCGGGTCGGTGCTGTCCACGATGATCACGTCATACCGGCGATCCGTCTGGCGCACGAAATCCGCGCCATCGCTGATCACCAGATCAAGGCGCGGGTCGTCAAACGCGCCCTGGCTGAGATTGGGCAGGTATTCCTTGGAAAATTCCACGACGCCTGCATCGATTTCCACCATGGTCACATGGGTCACGCCGCGATGCTTCAGCACCTCGCGCGCCATGCCGCCATCGCCGCCGCCGATGATCAGAACATCGGTGACCGCCCCATGCGCCAAGATCGGCACATGGGTCAGCATTTCATGGTAAATCGCGTTGTCGCCTTCGGTGGTCTGCACCACGTCATCCAGCGTCAGAACGCGCCCGAACTTGTTGTTTTCAAACACAACAAGCCGCTGGTGATCGGTGGCGGAATCGTAGTGAACCGCCTCGACCTTCAGGCTTTGGGCATAATCGGCATGCAGGGTTTCGCGGAACCAATCGGTCATCCCAGCGCCCCGGCCACGACCTCCTGCCCGCGGCGCAATTCCTTCACATGCACCTTGTCGGTGCCGAAGGCCGCCTTCAGCACGCCCACCGCGCGCCACGGTTCCGCATCGCCGCACATGAACACGTCGAACGCGCCATAGCCGATTTCCGGCCATGTGTGGCACGAGATATGGCTTTCGGCCAGCACCGCCACGCCCGACACGCCCTGGGGCGAGAATTTATGCGTATGAATGTGCAGCAACGTCGCCCCGCAGGCATCGACGCAATCGCGGAACGCGGTCTGGATGCGGTCTTCGTCATCCAGCCCGGTGCCATCTTCGACCTCGATGATCAAATGCGTGCCTGCAAAGATCTGCCCATCCTTGCGGATGAAATGATCTTCGCGGTCGCTGTCCACGACGAGGGCCAGTTGAGGTGCAGAGTCGATGACTCCGCGGGAAATGTCTTCCGCGTGGGCGCCTGTCTCCAGACCGATCCCCAGTTGGAAGAGGTTGGCGTTTTTCATGACGCGCCCCTCCAATCCAGTAGATGAATCCAGAGGTTCCTTAGCGCCCCCCAGCCAAATTGCTTGACCGGGTTGGGATCGTCCCCTCATTGCAGAGCGCGACCTAATGCCCGTGCTTGAGTCGATCAAGGGAAATCTTGCAACGCGATGGAATTTTTCAGGGCCTCACATGGGGTAAAATAATACCTTATTTTCAACCCCTTGAAATAGCGTTATTTTACGCGACACAAGCCCATTGACCGGCGGCCAGAAATCCTTAGAACCACCGCATCCCAACCGGACGCGTCGCGCGGGCCGGACCAAGGACCAATCGAGGACCAAGATGAAAACCTATACCGCAAAACCGGCGGATATCGAGAAGAAGTGGATCATCATCGACGCCGAAGGCGTGGTGCTGGGCCGTCTCGCCTCGATCGTCGCCATGCGCCTGCGCGGCAAGCACAAGGCGTCTTTCACCCCCCATATGGACATGGGCGACAATGTCATCGTCATCAACGCCGACAAGGTGCAGCTGACCGGCGCCAAGCGCGATGACAAGGTTTACTATCGTCACACCGGCCATCCCGGCGGGATCAAGTCGCGCACCGCGCGCCAGATCCTGGAAGGGGCCTACCCGGAACGCGTCGTGACCAAGGCCGTGCAGCGTATGTTGCCGGGCGGTCCGCTGTCGCGCCGCCAGATGACGAACCTGCGCGTCTATGCCGGGTCCGACCATCCCCATGAGGCCCAGCAGCCCGAAGTGCTGGACGTGGCCGCCATGAATTCGAAGAACACGCGGAGCTGATCGACATGTCTGACGAAATCAAAAGCCTGGACGATCTGCAGGACGCCGTGGGCGGTGTCGCCAGCGTCGAAACCGCCGTCAGCGCCGAACCCGTGCGCGACGAATTGGGTCGGTCCTATGCCACCGGCAAGCGCAAAGACGCGGTGGCCCGCGTCTGGGTGCGCCCCGGGTCCGGCAAGATGACCGTGAACGGCAAGGAATACGAAGCCTATTTCGCGCGCCCGGTGTTGCAGATGATCCTGCGCCAGCCGTTTCAGGTGGCGGGCGTCGAAGGCGAATTCGACGTGATGGCCACCGTCAAGGGCGGCGGTCTGTCGGGCCAAGCGGGCGCTGTGCGGCACGGCATTTCCAAAGCGTTGCAGCTTTATGAACCCAGCTTGCGCGGTGCGCTGAAGGCCGCCGGCTTCCTGACCCGCGACAGCCGCGTGGTGGAACGCAAGAAGTTCGGCAAGCGCAAAGCCCGCCGCAGCTTCCAGTTCTCGAAGCGCTAAGCTTTCTTTCCGTCC
>CAZIKH010000079.1:0-9401 GCA_964539755.1 uncultured Dinoroseobacter sp.
GGCCGGTGTTCATGGCCTGCAACATGTCGATGACTTCTTCGCCGCGCGTTTCCCCGACGATGATCCGGTCCGGGCGCATCCGCAGGGCGTTGCGCAGACAGTCGCGCTGGGTCACCGCCCCTTTGCCTTCGACGTTGGCGGGGCGGCTTTCCATCCGGCCCACATGGACCTGCTGAAGCTGCAATTCGGCCGTGTCTTCGATGGTCAGCACGCGTTCTGTGTTGCCGATGAAGCTGGACAGGGCGTTCAGGGTGGTGGTTTTCCCCGACCCCGTCCCGCCAGACACGATGATGTTCAACCGGCAGGACACCGCCGCTTGCAGATAGGCGGCCATTTCTTCCGAGAAGGCCCCGAACTTGACAAGGTCATCAACGCCCAGCTTGTCCTTCTTGAATTTCCGGATCGACACAAGGCTGCCATCGACCGCAATCGGGCCGACCATCGCGTTGAAGCGCGACCCGTCGGCAAGGCGGGCGTCGACATAGGGGTTGCTTTCATCGACGCGGCGACCCACGGCGGACACGATCTTGTCGATGATGCGCAGCAGGTGCTTTTCATCGCGGAACTTCACATCCGACAATTCCAGCTTGCCCGCCCGTTCGATAAAGATGCGGTGCGGTCCGTTGACCAGAATATCGTTGATGGTTTCGTCTTTCAGAAGCGGCTCGAGCGGACCAAGCCCGCGCACTTCGTCGTAAAGCTCGTCATTCAACAGGCGACGGTCGTCCTTGTTCAGAACGACGCTCATGCTGGCCAGCATCTCGGCGCTGATCTGCGCAATCTCGGCGCGCAGGTCTTTTTCGGCGGCGGATTCCAAGGCCGCAAGGTTCAGCTGTTCCAGCAATTCCTTGTGCAGGGCGACCTTCAGGTCGTTCATCTTCTGCTTGCGCCGGGCTTCCTTGTCTTCGGGGGTGGCTTGGGCCGGACGACGGGCCGGGGGCAGCGCCGACATCAACGGCTTGCGATGCACCTCGGGTTGCGGGGCGTGCTGCGCGGCGGGGGCTGCGGCGGGCGCAGCCCCGGCTTGCACGGCTGTGGCTTTGTCGTCTTTGCGGTAGCGTGAGAACATCTGGATGACCCCTAGCGTTTCGCGGTCCCGGCCTCGGCTTCGGCGAGGCTGAGATCATAAAGTTGCTTGGCCAGCTTTGCGATTTCCTTGCGCACCGGGTTCTTGGCCGCGGCAATCGACAAGGGTTGGCCTTCTTCGTTGGCTTCGGTCAGTTGAACGCCGCCATCCGACAGCATTTCGCCGATATTGATATCCAGGCTTTCCGCCATCCGTTTCATCCGGGCGCGACCGGACAGATCGGTGAAGCGCGGCGCTTTGCTCATGACGAAGTTCAGCTTTTCGATGGGCAGGTCTTCGGCCTTCAGTGTCTTCAGAAAGCGCAAGGCATTCTGCGCCGACCGCATGTCCAATTGGACCACCGGGTAATAGATATCCGCCCGGTTCAGCACCGTTTCGGTCCAAGCGACCAGCGTGCGCGGCATATCGATGACGACGATGTCGTATTCTTCGGACGCCAGGCTGATCAGACGGTCCACATCTTCGGGCGTGATCAGGTCCAAGGGCAGGATGTCTGCGGGGGCGCTGAACACGCTCAGCTTGTCACCAAAGACCAGCATCGCCTGTTTCAGCGCGTCGCTATCCGCCGTGGCCGTGTCCGACAGGAATTCATAGATCGCATCGCGCCGCGCCAGATCCAGATAGGTCGCCACCCCACCGAATTGCAGGTCGAGGTCGATCAAGGCGACCCGGACATCGGCATTCTTCAGGCTGGCGATTTCCCATGCCAGATTGGTGGCGAAGGTGGTCGCCCCAACCCCGCCGGCAAGGCCATGCACCGCAATCACCGTGGTCTGGTTCGTGGACTTTCCCGCAACCTGCGCGGCGCTTTGGGTTTGGGCCGACATCACAGGCACGGGCGGGGTCAGAACCCGTTCGATGGCGTCGCTCAACCCGCCTTCCGGCACCGGATAGGGCAGAAATTCGTTGGCGCCCGCGCGGACCAAGCGGTGCAGGTGTACCGCGTCAAGGTCCGACGCAACAAGGATCACCCCCAATTGGCGGGCGACGGCGGCGCGAATGACGTCTTCGATGGCCAGAATATTTGCCGTGTCCGCGTCGCTGACCGCGACAACCAGAAATTCCAACGCTTTGGCGTCGGGCTGGTCCAGAAACACCATGACATCTTCGAACGACAGATCGCCCCAAGCTTCGCCAAGGGCCAATTCCATATCATCGATAAGAAACTCAAAGGCTTGCACGTCCCGCGAGACCGTGCAGGCGCGGATTGGGGCTGGGTCAGACTGTCTGATCAATGCGCCCATCGTTCCTAATTGCCCTCACTCTTTCTGTACACGCGCAGGGGTCGTTCAAGGTTTGCCCATACGCTTTGGCAGAAGGTCCGAGTCGACGGATTGCCCCCTGCACGGGAAACAATCTGGGGGTCAAACCGGGCAGTATTGCGGCAAGAAAAGAAAATCTTGAGGACGCCGTGCAGATTTTCGGTCGGTTTGCGCTACTCGCCCCGCGATGCCGAGTTGACATATTCGCGATAGACGATTGCGGCATACTTGCCGTCCAAAACCATCGGGTGGTCCGCCACAAACCCCGACACCTCGGTAACGGTGCGACGGTTGCGTTCTTCGCGGCCTTCGGTGAACACCACGGGCTGGGTTTCGCCAAAGGACGCAACCGCTTCCAGACGCGACCGGCTGATCCCGTGCCGCGTCAGGTAATTGACGACAGCGTCCGCGCGCCGCTTGCCCAGCCGTTGGTTATAGGCGGCGGTGCCGACAAGGTCGGTGTGGCCATAGACCCGGAATCGCACCTCGGGAAACTGTTTGATCCAATCCGCCTGACGATCCAGCGTGGCCCGCGCCTGTGGGGTCAAGCTGCTGGAATTGAAGGGGAATGTGATGGTGCTGTCGACCTCTTGGGCAAAGCGATGCGACAGGTCGATCTGCACCTGAATCTGCCCGGTCTGGACCCCGATATTGTTCATCGTCGGGTTGCCGAACCCCCCTTCGTCCAGTTCGGCACCGATTTCGGTTGTGCAGGCGGTCAGGGCGAACGCGCCGATCAGCGCGGTCAAGGCGAGGGGGCGGCGCATCCGATCACTCCAGCACATAGCCATAGGGCGCTTCGAAATCCTGCCGCGCAACTTCGCCCACCGCGCCGCTTTGCTGGCGGTCGGTCAGCTGTCCGTAAAGGAAGAAATCGCGTTCCGACGGCGGACGAATCCGGTCGGTGGGCAGGGCCAGCGCTTCGCCGGTGGTGGGGGTGACAAGATGGGCGGTGATGATGATGACCAGCTCGGACTGGTTGCGCGAATAGTCCGAACTGCGAAACAGCGCGCCCAGAATCGGAATATCGCCCAACCACGGCACGCTGCCGCGCGCGCCCAGATAGTTGTCTTCCAGAAGCCCTGCGATGGCAAAGCTTTGGCCATCGCGCATTTCCACCGTGGTCGAGGTTTCGCGCCGCGAGAACGTATAGACCGGCAGACCCGCATTCGTGGTCACCGTGCTGTCCAGGTTGGAAACAGACGCGCTCATTTCCAGGTTGATGATGTCGTCGGCCAGAACGCGCGGGGTGAAGGACAGGTTCACGCCAATCGGCTTGTAGTCGATCGAAACGCCGCCTTGCCCATCCGAGACCGGGATCGGGAATTCCCCACCGGCCAGGAAGGACGCTTGCTGGCCCGACAGCGCGGTCAGGTTCGGTTCCGCCAGCGTGCGCGCCACGCCACGGGTTTCCAAGGCTTCGATCAGAAGGCCCACTTGCACCGCCGAATTGCCGATGCCGATGTTGAAGGCCCCGGTCCGGTTGCCCAGAATCCCGTTGCCGGTGCCAAGGTTCTGCGATGTGCCGGTATTGCCGATATTGGCATTGTTCGCCAAGGCACCGCCGCCGCCCAGAACGCCGTTTTGCGCATTGCCCTGTTGCACCCCAAGGCTGGCAGACAGCGTCTTGGCCACGGTGCGCTGCATTTCGGCGAACCGCACTTTCAGCATGACCTGTTGCGTGCCGCCGACGGACATCAGGTTCGACACGCGATCAGGCGCATAGCGTTGCGCCAGTTCCAGCGCGCGGTCCAGACTTTGGATGTTGGACACGGTGCCGGACAGGACGATCCCGTCATTGGCTGTGCGCACTTCGATGTTTTCGTTCGGCATGATCTGCCGCAGCCGTTCCTTGAATTCCGCGATATCGGGAACGACTTGCACCTCGACATTCGTGATCAGGCGGCCATCCGCCCCCAGCAGGGTCAGCGTTGTGCGTCCGGGGGCCTTGCCCAGAACGTAAATCGTGCGATCGGACAGGGTGGCGATATCGGCAATCGTCGGGTTTGCAACGGAAAGTTCGGCAAAGACCGCATCGCTTTCGACCACGACGGCGCGGTTCATCGGCACGGTCAGCACGCTGGCGGTTTCGCCCCGCATCACCCGCAAGCTGTCGGCATGGGCGGGGACAAACGCTGCCCCTGTCGAAAGCGCAACCCCAAGCAGGCCCGCTGCGATAGTCCGTTTGAAGATCATTGTGATCCTGCCTCTATGATCACGTTTGGCGGGTGTTTCTTTGACCCCTTTGCCGCGCAGTGTGCCTGTTTTCCGGTTTTATTGCAAGAATCATTGGGTTGCACGATGACGTGAAGGTGGGTGCCAAGGCCGATTGTCGCCCTTGGCACCCGCAGCATCGCTTAATTTGTGCATGGGATCGGGATGGCCACTACCTCTGCCCCGCGGCGGGTGCGGATGGTGCAGACCTTCGGTTCCTCTTCCTGCACTTGGGCCACTTCTTCTTCGACCCCAAGGATGTCGTTGCGGTCCACTTCGACCAGATCCGACACGGTGTCGTCCCGCGTACCGACAAGGGCCAAGGACAAGCGTCCGGTGGCTTGGGCTTGCGCCAGCTTGGCCACCTGGGTGGGTCCTGCTTCGACGGTCACGGTTTGGGCGATGGTCGGGCGGCTGCGATCTTCGTCGTCGTTCTGGTCGACCGCGATGATCTGAATGCCCGGTTCGATCAGGCGGGTGATGCCACCTTCCCGGTCGGTGCCGGTCCAATACACATCCACGCGGTCACCCGGGCGCAAGAACCCCGACACGCCCGAAGACACGTCAACCGTGATCGCAAAGGCGCGCAGACCACGGCCCAGACGCGAGGACACGCCAGCGTCTTCCCCGGGGGCGGTCACCTTGATGGCAAGGATGGGTTCATCCCGTTCCATCACCCGCAACGCGGTGCGCAATTCGCGCACGCCTTCGGGAAACAGCATTTCGGGATCGGTGAAGGCCCCGGCAGGCACGGCGTTTTCCGGCCACGGCACCGGGCGCACGTCGGCGCGCGTCAACGGTTCCCCGTAGCGAATTTGGCGATTGGCGACAAAGACTTCGGTGGTGGTAATCTGGTTGGCCAAGGCCGCTTGCTGGTTGGCAAGCACCGCTTGGTACTGGCTGATCCGATCCTTGGCCATGTACATGGCTCCGCCCGCCAGGGCGACACCAAGGATAAGCACAAGTCCAAATACGAGTCGCATTTCCGATCCTTCCGATGTGGCAGCGCGAAGGTACAGGCTCGCGCAAGACTGATTACATTTCCCCAAGGCTTAGGTTTGCCCGGCAGACGGGCATGCGCATGACGCAACTGTGGCGAAAACAAGGTATTTCGAGGCACAGCAAAAAGGCCGCGCGGATTGCACGGCCTTGATGCGGTTTTGAAGCGGGTCGCTTAGAACGAGGTCGAGATCGCCTGGTTGGTCAGCTGGTTGTCGATGTCCTGCGACAGGTCCTGGATACCGCCGGACACAACGCCGTACACGGCAATGCCCAGGCCAACGATGGCGGCGGTCAGAACAACCCAGTCAACGGTGACTGCGCCGGATTCGTCGTTGCGGAAGGTCTTTGCAAGCTTGAACAGTTTCATGGTCTTATCCCTCTGAGAGTGTTTAACAAGTTCATGCCCTTGGCGTTGATCTGGTGCCCCAACCCTCTGATTTGCGGGACAGCCCTTTGCTTTGGACAGGTTCGTTATCCCCCTCAATCAGGGCAGGATTGTGGAACGTTAAGGGTTTGTTCGCGGTCTTTTTGGCAAGGATTTGCGGCGCAGCGGTCTATCCAACGGGAATTCTGCGGTGGCAGGCACCAGACGCCCGTGAAGACGCGACCGGTCTATCATAGGGCAGGGTGCGCCCAAATAGCGGGGCGTATACAGCGACAAGGCCGCGCCCGGGGGCACGGCCTTGCCGTTAACGTCGATGACGCCAGCGATTAGAACGAGGTCGAGATCGCCTGGTTGGTCAGCTGGTTGTCGATGTCCTGCGACAGGTCCTGGATACCGCCGGACACAACGCCGTACACGGCAATGCCCAGGCCAACGATGGCGGCGGTCAGAACAACCCAGTCAACGGTGACTGCGCCGGATTCGTCGTTGCGGAAGGTCTTTGCAAGCTTGAACAGTTTCATGGTTCTGGTCCCTCATGGGTGATAGATTAGGTTGCTCGTCCACCGATTTGCCCCGCCGTCCGTGTGCTGTCAGACGCTCTGTTCGCCTCGGTATGGATGTAATTTGTCCCCAGACTGCGGCAGCAATAGGGCGCGTCTTTGCTCATTTCGCGGAACTGTCTTGTGCTATTCGTGGCAGCCATTCTTTGATATGCAGGAAAAAAAGAACCGCACGAGGCCGAGCAATGCGGATCCCTACCTTGGCGTTCAGCCTTTTTTGCCTTGCGATGCCGCTGGGCGCGCAGACCCCTGCGCCGTTTCCCGATTTCACCTTCAAGCGCGTGCAACCGCCGCAGCCGGGGCAGGGTCCGCGCATCACCATTCAAATCCAACCGACCCAGCCGCAAGCCCCGGCACCGGGCGCACAGCCGACCGCGGTTCCGGCCGGGGACCCGGATATCGCAGCCTTCTGGGCGGATGTCGGATCGGACCTTGCCGCCGCCAGCCCCGGACGCCTTGATGTGGCGCGTGCGGTTGTGCGCAACCGCCGGATTGCCGCGCCCAGCCTGCAAACCCTGCAAGGCTTGGCCAACGCGCATGGCCGCACCTTGCTGGAACACAGCATCCAGACGCGGGTTTCCCCCGCGTTGGCCTTGGCGGTGATCGCGGTGGAAAGCAGCGGCAAGCCCGACGCGGTCAGTTCCGCGGGCGCCCAAGGCTTGATGCAGTTGATGCCCGCCACCGCAGAACGTTTCGGGGTCGAAGATGTTTTCGCCCCGGATCAGAACATCGCGGGCGGCATGGCCTATCTGAGGGTTCTGTTGAACCAGTTCGGGGGCGATGCCCTCTTGGCCCTTGCGGGCTATAACGCGGGCGAAAACGCGGTGCTGCGCGCAGGCGGTGTGCCGGAATTCCCCGAAACACGCGCCTATGTGCCCAAGGTCGTCGCTGCCTGGGAAGTCGCCCGGTCGCTGTGCCTGACCCCGCCGGAATTGCCGTCGGATGGCTGCGTGTTCGCCACGATGGCCGCGAACTAGGCCTGAAACACGTCCGCCCAGTCAGGATGCTTGCGCCGTTCGGCGTTCACGAAGGGGCACAAGGGGACGATCTTGCGCCCGGCGGCGCGGGCATCGGCCACCAGCCGTTCGGCCAAACGCCGCCCAGCCCCGGTGCCGCGCATCGTGTCAGGGACAGCCGTATGGTCCGCAATCCACAGCGCGTCCCCCGCCACCGTAAAGGTCAATTCGGCCTCGCCGGTGGCGGTTGTCAGGACATAGCGGCCTTTGGTGCCGTCCAACTCTTGGCGGATGTCGCCGTCAGTTGACAATCTTCGCTTCCGTCGCGGCGCGGATTTCATCCATCGTCACGCCTTCGGCGGTTTCGATGATCTTCAAGCCGCCTTCGACCACGTCCAGCACACCCAGATTGGTGATGATCCGGTCCACGACGCCTTGCCCGGTCAAGGGCAGCGTGCAAGCTTTCAGCAGCTTGGTTTCGCCCTTCTTGTTGGTGTGATCCATCACGACGATCACGCGGCCAACCCCGGCGACAAGATCCATCGCACCGCCCATGCCCTTGATCAGCTTGCCCGGAATCATCCAGTTTGCCAGATCGCCGTTTTCCGCAACTTCCATCGCGCCCAGAATGGCCATGGCGATCTTGCCGCCCCGGATCATGCCAAAGGACTGCGCACTGTCGAAATAGGCGGTCTGCGGCAGTTCCGTGATCGTCTGCTTGCCCGCATTGATCAGGTCGGGATCAACTTCATCCTCGGTCGGGAAGGGGCCCATGCCCAGCATGCCGTTTTCCGATTGCAGGGTCACGGTCATGCCGTCGGGAATATAGTTCGACACCAGCGTCGGAATCCCGATGCCAAGGTTCACATACATACCGTCTTCAAGTTCTTTGGCCGCACGGGCGGCCATCTGGTTGCGATCCCAGGGCATTCAGACCTCGTCTTCTAGGGGTTGGGTCGCGCCGCGCAGGGCTTCGGCCATGATCTCGGCGGCTTCCATGTTCAGCATCGCCGAGGCCAGCGTTGCCACCAGCATGGGGTCGCGGGAAACGGCGGCTTCGCCAAAGCGGGCGGTGGCGACGCGGTTGGCTTGGTGCATGTATTTCAGCATCCGGTTGCCGGTCTTCAGGGGCAGGCCACGCAGAGTTTCGTCATCCATTGGGTTTACCTCCGTTACGCCGCGCGGGTGGTGCGCTGTTCGATCCGTTTCTCATGTTCGCCTTGGATCAGGCGATGCACATAGATGCCGGGCAGGTGAATGTGATCCGGATCCAGCGATCCGGTCGGCACGATTTCCTCGACCTCGACCACGCAAACCTTGCCACACATCGCGGCAGGCGGGTTGAAGTTTCTGGCGGTCTTGCGGAACACAAGGTTCCCGGTCTCGTCCGCTTTCCACGCCTTCACGATCGACAGATCCGCGAAGATGCCCTTTTCCATGATATAGGTCTGACCGTCGAAATCCTTGTGTTCCTTGCCTTCGGCAATAACGGTGCCAACGCCGGTCTTGGTGTAAAAGCCGGGGATGCCGCAGCCGCCTGCGCGCATGCGTTCGGCCAAGGTGCCTTGGGGGTTGAACTCGATTTCCAACTCGCCCGACAGATACTGCTGCATGAACAGGTCGTTTTCGCCGACATAGGACGACATCATTTTCTTGACCTGCTTGGTCTGCAACAGGATGCCCAGACCGAAATCATCCACGCCTGCATTGTTCGAGGCGACGGTCAGGTCCTTGGTGCCCGCGTCCTGAATGGCCTGGATCAGCAATTCCGGGATACCGCACAGGCCGAATCCGCCCGCGGCAATCAGCATCCCGTCAAACAGAAGGCCGTCCAGCGCTTCGGACGCCGATCCGTATATCTTTCCCATGACCCATGATCCCCAACGTTAGGTAAAGCTGGGCATGGTTCTGACGGTGGCGCGGCAAACTGTCAAT
>CAZIKH010000080.1:0-9372 GCA_964539755.1 uncultured Dinoroseobacter sp.
CAGAACACCTGATCGGAATACATTTCCATTTTCACGTGTTCGAGGAACTCGCTGTGGTCTTCACCGTCCTCGATGCGTTCGGTCAGCGACCTGATCCAGTCGCCGGGGTCCACGGCGAAGGGGTTTTCTTCCTTGACGCCATCGCGATACGCCCAATGGGCCGCGACACCGGATTCCGCCACATCATGCATCTGGCGGGTGCGAATCTGGATTTCGACGCGCTTGCCGTCCCGACCCGACACCGTGGTGTGGATCGACCGATAGCCGTTCGATTTGGGCTGGCTGATAAAATCCTTGAACCGCCCGGGAACGGCGCGCCAACGCTGGTGCACCGCGCCAAGGACCGCATAACAATCGTCTTCGGTTTCGGCGATCACGCGAAAGCCGTAGATGTCCGACAGGCGCGAAAACGATTGCTTCTTTGCCTCCATCTTGCGCCAGATCGAATAGGGTTTCTTGGCGCGCCCATAAACCGTGGCCGAGATTTGCTTGCGCGTCAGTTCCTTCTCGATATCAGCAGTGATCTTGCGCATCACGTCGCCCGTTTCGCGCTGAAGCGTCACGAAGCGGCGCATGATCGACGACCGCCCTTCAGGGTTCAAAACCCGAAAAGACAGGTCCTCCAGTTCTTCGCGCACCCCTTGCATCCCCATGCGCCCCGCCAAGGGCGCATAGATGTCCATCGTTTCGCGCGCTTTCTTGATCTGCTTTTCCGGCCGCATGTGCCGGATCGTCCGCATGTTGTGCAGACGGTCGGCCAGCTTCACCAGCAAGACGCGCATGTCTTTCGACATGGCCATAAACAGCTTACGAAAGTTTTCGGCCTGTTTTGTTTCGTTGCTGCTCAGTTGCAGGTTGGTCAGGTTGGTGACCCCGTTCACCAGTTCGGCAACTTCGGTGCCGAAATTCTGGGCCAAGTCGGCATAGGTCGACCGGGTATCTTCCAGCGTGTCGTGCAACAGGGCCGTGATAATCGACGCATCATCCAGCCGCTGTTCGGTCAGCAGGGCGGCGACGGCCACCGGATGGGTAAAATAGGGCTCGCCCGAATGACGGAACTGCCCCTCATGCATCCGCTTGCCATAGGCATAGGCAGCGGCAATCTTGTCGAAATCGGCATTGGGGTTGTAGGCCCGCACCAAGGTGACGAGGTCGTCCGCGTCAATCATTGAAGAACCTGATCATGGCAGGCAAGCGGGCCGACCCGGGCGGTTAACCCTGCCCTTGGGCTTCCATCAGGGCGCGCAGCATCTTTTCTTCTGCCGCGGCATCGTCTTCCGGGCGGTCTGCGCTGCTCGATTCCATCAAAAGCGCCATTGCGTCTTCTTCCGGTTCATCGACTTCGATCTGCGTCTGGTGGCTTTCGATCATGCGTTCCCGCAACGCGTCGGCGCTTTGGGTTTCTTCGGCAATCTCGCGCAGGCTGACAACGGGGTTCTTGTCGTTGTCGCGATCCACGGTCAGCGGGCTGCCGGTCGCGATTTCGCGTGCCCGATGGGCTGCCAGCATGACAAGCTCAAAGCGGTTCGGGACCTTGTCAACGCAATCTTCAACCGTCACGCGGGCCATGTGCTTCTCCGTTCAGAAATGGGGCGGGTGCGAAAAACCGAAACCTTCAGATACTTGTCAATTCACCAATTGACAAGGGCTAGCCTTGTACAATTGGCACAACGGGGTCGATCTGCGCGGGCGACAGGCGCGCCAGCATCTGGTCCACGGACTGCCCCAACACGGGATGTCGCCAGTCGGCTGCGATGTCCTGCAGCGGTTTCAAGACAAAGGCCCGGTCCTGCAAGCGCGGATGTGGCAGGACCAGCTGCTGTGGAACTTGTTCCAATTGCTGCGCCAAGGGCATGTCGCGCCATGCGGCTTGGGCATCCAGATCAGGCAGCACCTGTTGCCCATGCGCCAGCAAGTCCAGATCGATCAACCGCGACGCCCAGCGTTCCCGCCGTGTCCGCCCCAGATCCGCTTCGATCTGGTGCAGCGCTGCCAGAACTTCGGTCGCATTGTCCAAGGTCGCAAACCGAACAGCCGCATTGATATAGTCGGGGCCAGCCCCTGCCGGAAACGCCGGGCTGCGGTAAAGTCGGCTTGGCGTGACCGCGCCATAGCGCGCTTGCAAGGCCCGGATGGCCTGTCGCACCGTTTCGGTCGGCGATTGGTCGTCTGCGGGCAAGTTGGCCCCCAACGCCACCAAGACCAACGAAGGTTCACTTGTCCCTTGCGACACGCGCAAAACTCCCTACCTTTGCGATACCCCGGCAAAAGATACCATTCGGCGCCATGCATCGGCGCAAAAAACCTGCTGAGGATCCCTTGTTTTACAAAGATGACCGACTGGCGCTCTTTATTGATGGCGCGAATTTATATGCCTCGGCCAAGGCGTTGGGCTTCGATATCGACTACAAGCTGCTTCGACAGGAATTTGCCCGGCGCGGCAAGCTGATCCGCGCCCATTATTACACGGCCCTGTTGGAAAATGATGAATACTCGCCCGTGCGCCCCTTGGTCGATTGGCTGAACTACAACGGTTTTGCCCTTGTCACAAAGCCCGCCCGCGAATTCACCGATCCGCAAGGACGGCGCAAGGTGAAGGGCAACATGGATATCGAACTGACCGTCGATGCCTTGGAACTGGCCCCCCGCATGGACCATGCGGTCATATTCTCGGGGGACGGGGATTTTCGGCCCCTGATCGAGGCGCTTCAACGCAAGGGGGTTCGGGTCTCGGTGGTTTCGACAATCAAGTCGCAACCGCCGATGATTTCGGATGACCTGCGGCGACAGGCCGACAATTTCATCGACCTTGAGGACCTGCGCGCGGTGGTTGGGCGACCTGCCCGGGACGAAGACCCAGACAGTGCCTAGACGGCGGCTTGCGGCACTGGACCCACTGGACCGCCCCCCAGCCACAGCTTAGGGTCCGATGCAGAAAGGCCACCGCATGACTCGTACCGACCCAGCCCCTCTGACCTTGTATCTCGCCGCGCCGCGCGGGTTCTGCGCGGGCGTTGATCGGGCGATCAAGATCGTCGAAATGGCTTTGGAAAAGTGGGGGGCACCCGTCTATGTCCGCCACGAGATCGTCCATAACAAATACGTCGTGGACAGTCTGAAGGCGCAGGGGGCGGTCTTCGTCAAGGAATTGGATGAATGCCCCGATGATCGCCCGGTGATCTTCTCGGCGCATGGCGTTCCGAAATCCGTCCCCGCCGCCGCACAAGCGCGCGACATGGTCTTTGTCGATGCCACCTGCCCCTTGGTCAGCAAGGTGCACATCGAAGCCGAACGCCACCATGAACGCGGCCTGCAAATGGTCATGATCGGTCATGCGGGACACCCCGAAACGATCGGCACAATGGGGCAGCTGCCCGAAGGCGAAGTCCTGCTGGTCGAAACCGTTGCAGATGTCGCGACCCTGACCGTGCGTGACCCCGAAAAGCTGGCCTTCATCACGCAAACGACCCTGTCGATTGACGACACCGCCGACATCGTCGCGGCCCTGCAAGCCCGCTTCCCGGCCATTGTCGGCCCCCACAAGGAAGACATCTGTTACGCCACGACAAACCGCCAAGAAGCGGTCAAGGCGATGGCCCCCAAGGCCGATGCAATGCTTGTCGTCGGCGCGCCGAATTCGTCCAATTCCAAGCGCCTTGTCGAGGTCGGGCGCAAGGCGGGCTGCGCTTATGCGCAATTGGTGCAACGCGCGGACGACATCGATTGGCGGGCGCTGGAAGGGATCCGGTCCATCGGCATCACGGCGGGTGCCAGCGCGCCCGAGGTTCTGATCCGCGAAGTGATCGACGCGTTCAAAGCCCGCTTCACGGTGACCGAGGAAGTCGTCGAAACCGCCGTCGAGAATGTGGAATTCAAGGTGCCAAGGGTGCTGCGGGTTCCGGCCTGATTGCCGGACAATGCCCCCTTTACCCCGGCCCCACAGCCGCTAGACATCGTTTCATGTTTGACACGCCCATTCCCCGTTCTGCCCTGATCCTTGGTCTTGCCGGGGTTCTGCCCTTTGCATGGGGCGCTGCCACCTTTCTGATGCCCGAGCTTGCCGCATGGGGAATCCGCACCTTGGGTCCAAGGTTTGTGGGTCCCTATATCGGACTGTTTTATGGCTCGATCATTCTGGCCTTTATGTCTGGGGTGCTGTGGGGGTTTGCGACCAAGGCGGATGGGGCGGTGGCGACGACCGGATATGTCCTGTCGGTGATCCCGGCGCTGTGGGCCTTCTTCTTCACCGGTGGGGGGCCATATTCCGCGGCGACATACCTGATCGTCGGGTTCGCGGGCTTGCTGGGCATGGACTACATGTTCTGGAAACAAGGCTTGGCCCCTGAATGGTGGATGGCCTTGCGGATCTTGCTGACGGCGCTGGTGATCCTGTGCCTTGGCGTCATCCTGATCTGATGCCGGACCTTTATGCCTATACGGATGGGGCCTGTTCGGGGAATCCCGGCCCCGGCGGCTGGGGCAGCCTGCTGATTGCGCGCGACGGGGACACGGTTCTGAAGGAACGCGAATTGTGCGGGGGCGAGGCGGAAACGACCAACAACCGGATGGAACTTCTGGCTGCGATCCACGCGCTGGAAAGCCTGACCCGCCCCAGCACCATCACCATTGTGACAGACAGCCAGTACGTGAAGAACGGTGTGACCGGCTGGATCCATGGCTGGAAGAAGAACGGTTGGAAAACCTCGGCCAAGAAGCCCGTCAAGAATGTCGAACTGTGGCAGCGTCTGGATGCGGCGCAGGCCAAGCACACTGTGACATGGGAATGGGTCAAGGGGCATGCGGGCCATCCCGAAAACGAACGCGCTGATGCGTTGGCGCGCGCCGGCATGGCCCCCTACAAACCCAGCCCCGCGCCAAAGCCATGACCGTCCTCGACACGCTTGATCTGGCGGCGGTCTGTGTCTTCGCGCTGACCGGGGCCTTGGTTGCCAGCCGGGCACAATTGGACATCATCGGGTTTCTGTTCATCGGCTGTCTGACCGCCGTGGGCGGCGGCACTGTCCGCGACCTGCTGCTCGATCGAAACCCGGTCTTCTGGATCGCGGCCCCCGCGAATATCGGCGTGGCCTGTGCGGCCTCGGTCGTGGTGTTCTTCACCGCCCATCTGCTGGAGAGCCGCTACAAGGTGATCGTCTGGCTGGATGCGCTGGCCCTTGCCATCGCCGTCTCGGCTGGGGTCGCGGCCGCGCAGGCCATGGGACAGGGGCCTGCGGTGACCCTGATCATGGGCGTTGTGACTGGCTGCATGGGTGGATTGATGCGCGATGTGGTCTGCAACGAGGTCCCGCTGATCCTGATCCGGGGCGAGCTTTATGTGACCGCCGCCTTTGCGGGGGCGGCTGCGGCGCTGGTGGCCCCGCTTGTGTTGGACAACACGTGGGCCCCGCTGATTGCCTGCACCATTCTGACCTTCGGCCTGCGCGCCGGGTCGATCCAGTTCGGATGGGGATTGCCGATCTACAAACCGCGCCCGCCCCGGGACGGTCCGCGCTGATTACTTCCTGCGGCGGCGGGCGCGGGCGGCGGCCTCGGTCGGGACCAGCAACAGCGCCCCTGCCCCACCGATGATCGCATCCAACCCCGGCGATCCGAAGCTGAGGTTGAACATCACGCGCGCCATGAACAGCAGGATCACACCGCCTAACGCGATGATGATCGACCGCAGAACGCCGTTATGCGTCAATTGCCATTTCTCGGACAGGTACCCGACGATCCCGCCGATCATCAACGATCCAAAAAACGCAAAGAACCCCATCTACCCCTCCCCGAGTGAGACGCCCGGCGCGAATTGGCCCCGCTGGACGAAGTGCGCAGCCTCTTGCGCGGATTTGCCTTCCAATTGCGCACGCAGCACTTCGATGGCGCCCGTGCCACAGGCAATCTTGGCCCCATCAAGGAACGTCCCGGCAGGTCCTTCCCCTGCCACAACCTGACTGGACAGCAGCTTCAGCCGCTTCCCGCCCAGCATGGTCCATGCACCTGGGAACGGGGACAGGCCGCGAATTGTGCGGTCGATCTGGGTCGCCGGGCGGGTCCAATCGATGCGCGCCTCGGCCTTGTCGATCTTGTCGGCATAAGTGACGCCTTCGGTGGGCTGCGGCGTGGGCACAAGGCTGTCCAACCCGGCCAAGGCCTGCACGATCAGGTCCGCGCCCAGCGCGGACAAGCGGTCATGCAGGTCCGCCGTGGTTTCCGTCGGTCCGATCGGAATGGCCCGGCGCAGCAAGACCGGCCCGGTATCTAGCCCCGCCTCCATCTGCATAATGCAGACGCCCGTTTCGGGATCGCCCGCCATGATGGCGCGGTGAATCGGGGCCGCCCCCCGCCAGCGCGGCAAGAGCGAGGCATGGATGTTCAAACAACCGCAACGCGGCGCCTGCAAGATCGGCTGAGGCAGGATCAACCCATAGGCTACCACCACGGCCACATCCGCCCGCAAGGCGGCGAAATCGGCTTGGGCCTGCGGATCGCGCAAAGTGGCGGGATGGCGCACGGGGATGGTCAAGGCTTCGGCGCGCAATTGGACAGGCGATGGCCGATCTTTCTTGCCGCGTCCTGCCGGACGCGGTGGCTGGGTATAGACGCACACAATCTCGTGCCCGGCCTGCACCAAGGCCTCCAAGGCCGGGACCGAAAAATCGGGCGTGCCCATAAAGACGACGCGCATTTCCTATCCTCGCGCCTTACGAAACTTCTTCAGCACCATCTCACGTTTCACGCGGCTGAGACGATCAATGTAAAGCTGGCCATTCAGATGGTCGATCTGATGCAGGACGCTGACCGCCCAAAGATCCTCGAACCGCTGCCGGACACGTAGGCCATGGTGATCGGTGAAGGCGACATCGACCCATGTGGGCCGTTCGACCTTGGCCGAAATGCCCGGCAAACAGGGGCTGGCTTCGACCCGGCTGCGGGTTTCGGGCGCGGCTTGGACGATTTCGGGATCGGCCAGACGCACGGCTTTGCCGCGTTCGTCGGACACATCGACCACCGCCAGCCGCTGCATGACACCGATCTGCGGCGCGGCAAGGCCCCAGCCGGGCATCGCCTCCATCGTGTCGATCATGTCGGTCCAGATCGCGCGCACCTCGTCGGTGATCGCGCCGACCGTTTCGGCAGGCCCGGACAACCGTTTGTCCGGCCAGATCAAGATCGGACGCTTCATCGGCGGTACCGGGTCAGGCCGCGTTTAACCGGCATCGCGTGCGCGTTCCCGCTTCAGTTTGATCATCTTGCGGGTAATCATCTGGCGCTTTAGCGGGCGCAGATAGTCGATGAACAAGATCCCATCCAGATGGTCAATCTCGTGTTGGACGCAGGTTGCCCAAAGGCCATCGAAGTCTTTTTCATGCAGTTCGCCATCAAGACCCAGCCATTTGACGCGCACTTCCTTCGGGCGTTCGACATCGGCGTACATTTCGGGCAGCGACAAGCAACCTTCTTCGTACACGTTCATCTCGTCCGATTTCAGGATGACCTCGGGGTTGATCATGACCATTGGCTGCGGTTTTTCCGTTTCCGGTTTCACGCAATCCAAGACAATCACCCGCTGACCCAGCCCAATTTGCGGGGCCGCCAAACCGATGCCGGGGGCTGCATACATCGTGGCCAGCATGTCATCCGCCAACACCCGCAGGTCGTCTGAAACGTCGGCGACAGGGTCCGCCACCTTCTTCAGGCGCGGATCGGGATGGATCAGGATGGTTCGCAAGCTCATGCGGGGGATTTAAGCGACGCTCCGGCGTCCTGCAACCGACTTGCGCTCGGGCGGGGTCGCGATAGCTTGGCCCCATAACTGACAGGAGCCGCAATGTCCGACCTCTTTACCCCAACCGTTGATCGCCGCACCACTGCCGCTGCCAAGTTCCGTCGGCTGTCCAGCTATTGTGGCGTGTCCCCAGAGGATGGGTTGGGGATGTGGATCGCCGATTCCGACTACCCGACCGCCCCCGTCGTGATCGACGCGCTGCAAACCGAATTGGCGCATGGAATGCTGGGGTATGGGTATGACGCCGACGCCTACCATCAGGCGATCACTTGGTGGATGAACACGCGGCATGGGTGGGCGGTTGATCCCGATTGGATCGTGACGACACAAGGCCTTGGGCATGCGATCGCCACCTGTTTGGACGTCTGGTCAAAACCAGGGGAGGGCGTGGCCTACTTTACGCCGGTCTACCACGAATTCCGTCTGAAGACCCAGCGCGCCGGGCGCCGCCCGGTCGAGTTTCCGATGGACCTTGTCGAGGGCCGCTATGAAATCAACTGGGACGCCGCCGAAGACCTGATCACGGAGGACACGCGCATTCTGCTGTTCTGCAACCCGCAGAATCCTTCGGGACGAATGTGGACGGCAGAAGAACAGCGCCAAGTGGCCGCCTTCTGCGCCAAGCACGATCTGATCCTTGTTGCGGACGAAGTGCATTGCGATCTGGTCTATCCCGGCGCGACCCATGTCCCGATGGACATTGCCGCCCCGGATCACCGGAACCGCACAGTCACACTCTTTGCCGCATCAAAGACCTTCAACCTTGCGGGCTTGCGCGTCGGACAAGCGATCATCCCCGACCCGGATCTGCGCGCCACCTACCAGCAGCGGCTGATCGCCTTGAACTATGACCCGGCGACCTTGGGGGTTGTGGCCACGACCGCCGCGTTTTCGCCCGAAGGGCATGCATGGGCGACGGCGCAGATCGCCCATCTTCAGGAAAACATACGGATTTTCGAAGCCGGGATCGCGGCGATCCCCGGCGTTTGGGCGATGCCGCTGCAATCCACCTATCTTGCTTGGGTCGATTTTTCCGGCACCGGTATGGACGAGGCCGAGATCGACGAACGCCTGTTGCAGACCGCCAAGATCGGCCCGCAGCGCGGCGGTGATTTTTCGCCCCATACGACGCTGTGGAATCGCTTCAACCTTGCGACCCCGCGCAGCACGGTTGAAGACGCGGTCCGTCGATTGCAGGACGCATTCTCCGATCTTCAGTAGGAAGGTCAGGCGGGCGCTTGGCCGATCAACGCGACCGGCGCATCATCCGGTCGTTCATAGTCCAACGGGGCGCGATCTGCGGTCGCGGTCATGCGCTTGAACTCGTAGGTCATCTGGTCGCCATCTTCGTGGCTGGCCAGAATCAGGGCTTGGTACAAGTGGCGGCTGCCATCATAGATGTCGACGAAGCCACGCAAGCTGGGCGCATTGGCCAGATCCACGGTGAACGCGCTGTCTTCGAAGCGCAGGATCGGCACCGTTTCGTCCCCGACCGTCACACGCAGACGGGACGCCTTGCGCAACGCTTTCTTGCGGGCCTGTTCCAGCCCGTCGCGCACTTCTTGCGGTAAAAACATCGACAT
>CAZIKH010000081.1:0-9254 GCA_964539755.1 uncultured Dinoroseobacter sp.
TGGCTGGCCTATGCGCCCGCCGAAAGCCTGAGCCTGTTCATGTATCAAAAGCCCCGCACCGCGAAGCGGTTGCATTTCGATGTCATCCCCAAGGCCGTCGATGAATATCACCAGCATCTGCGCGCCTTCCCGGATCAGGATGTGAAGGCCCAGCTGAACAACCCCGCATGGCATATCCACGGGGGGCAGCCGCCCGCATCGAACCTTGTGGTGCCTTTCGCGATGCTGCTGAACTTGGCCAGTGTCGCCGGGGCAGAAGATGCCGAGACCCTGTGGGGGTTCATTCAACGCTATGCGCCGGACGCCTCGCCCGCCACGCACCCTGATCTGGATGCGGCAGCGGGCTATGCCGTGCGGTATTACAATGAACAGGTGAAGCCGGGCAAAATCTACCGCGCCCCCACGGATGTGGAAGCCGCCGCGATGCGGGATCTGGCGGACCGCCTGAAAGGCTGGAGTGGTGGGCTGGATGCCGAAGCGCTGCAATCCGAGGTGTTCGCCGTGGGCAAGGCCCATGGATTCGAGCCGCTGCGCGATTGGTTCACGGCGCTGTACCAAGTGCTGCTGGGCGCGGATCAAGGACCCCGTTTCGGGGGGTTCATCGCGCTCTATGGTGTGGCCGAAAGCGTTGCGCTGCTAGAGGCCGGGGCGGCAGGGGAACTGGTCACGCGGGCCTGATTTGACCCGGCGACGGGAAAAGCTAACCTTCGGATAAACCTATCCGGAGGCGGCCCCCATGAAACGTTTGATCCTGACCTGTCTGCTTGCCCTTGGGCTGGCCACCAGCGCGGTGGCGCAGATGACGGAAAACCCGGCCATTCAGGACACGATCCAAAGCCAGATCGACGCGTTCAAGGTCGATGACTTTGCCACTGCGTTTACCTTTGCGTCCCCCGCCATCCGGGGCATGTTCCAGACGCCGGACAATTTTGGCCGGATGGTGCAGCAAGGCTATCCGATGGTCTGGCGGCCTTCGGATGTGCAGTTCTTGAGCCTGCGTGAAGAAGGCGGGCGGCTTTGGCAGCGGGTTCAGGTGCGCGACGCGAACGGTCAATTGCACCAGTTGGATTACAACATGATCCAGACCGATACAGGCTGGCAGATCAATGGTGTCCAGATGGTGCAGATGCCGGGCGTGGGGGTCTAGCGTCCCCCGCTAGGCGTCGAAGGCAATCGCCCATCGGGTCAGAATATCGTTTTGCAATTGGCGCGCACGGCGCGTCCACGCCCGCCCGCCTTGGGGGCGTTCCCGTTCGGCCAAGGACAGGCTGTCGCGGCGTGGCAGGTCGGCGGAAAAGATCGCGAAAGCCAGATCGCGGCCATTCGGCGTGCGGATATACCCCGCAAGGCTTGAGACGAAGTTCAACGTGCCCGTTTTGGCGACAATCTGGGTCGGGCTGTTGCGGATGACATCGCCTTCGGTATCGCGCAAGGGAATGGTCTTTAGGATCCCGCGCAGCGCGCTTTCCGCCCCGGCATTGCTGAGGGCATGCACCATGTCCCGCCCCGTGATCCGCGACTGATCGCCCAGCCCCGAATGGTCGACAAAGCTGGGCCGCGCGGCCCCATAGGTGGTGTGTAGCCAGTCCGACATCGCCGAAGCGGACCGTTCAAGACTGGTGTTGTTCAGGCGGCGCGCGCCGGTGGCGGACAGGCCTGTGACCTCGGCCGTGATGTTGGTGGACCAGCGCAACATGCCTTGCAGGATGCTGCGCAGATCGTCCGAAACATGTTCGACAAGGATGGAGCCGTCGATGCGACTGCCCGGGACCGGATCGCCCAATCGCAGCTGGATGCCATGGGCCCCGGCAAGGGTTTGAAAGACTTCGGCGGTATAGGCGCCCGGTCGACGGATCGGCAGCCAGCGTCCCCCTTCGCGCCCCAAGGCGGAACGGGCGACCGTCCAGCGGTCGCGCCCGCCCGAATTGCTGTAGGTGTAGACGGGCAAATCGCGGTCGGCGACCTGCATCTGCGCAACGCTGACGCGCGGTTGGACGGTGTCGGACCGGGCGTCCATACTGACCTGATAGGTGCTGTCCGCCCCCCGTTTCCATTCGAAATACACCCGGTTGAAATTCAGGTTCAGACCGGAAATCGCGGGGTTGTAGCCGACATGATCGGGTTGCTTGGGGTCGATCAGCGGCAATTGCGGCAGTGCCCCTTCGGCGACCCGCAGACGGCCGGTAATCTCGCGCAAGCCGCTGGCCTTTAGCTGGCTTGCCATCTCCAGCAAGGCATTGGTGTCCAACAGCGGATCGCCGCCGCCTGCAAGGATCAGGTCGCCTTCCAGACGCCCGTTGCGGATCGGTCCGGTGGCAATAAGGCGGGTGCGAAACCGGAACCCCGGCCCCAAGGCATCCAGCGCATAAAGCGCGGTTGCGGCCTTGGTGACAGAGGCGGGCGGAAGCGCCAGCAGGGGGTTGTGGGCTTCCAGCACCTGACCTGAACGCGCATCGGCAACAAGAATGCTGGATTTGCCGGACAGGCCGGACTGAGACAGCAGCGTTCCAAGATCGGGCAGACTGCGGCGGGCCCAATCGGCGGGGCGCGCTGCAGGCGGGATCGAGGTGGCGGGGGCCGCGCCGAAAGCGGCGGTTCCCGCTGTTGCGGCAAGGCCCGCCAGGAAACTGCGGCGGCGAAGGGGGCGACCGGGATACGACATGGGGCCGAGTAAACCCAAGCTGGGACCGGCAGGCAAGGCACGGTGATTCACTGTTTCGCAAGCTTGCCGGAATTGTTCGCCGGGCAAAAACAAACACCGTCGGGCAGACAGGATGCAACACCCCCTTGTACCTGAAAAAGGAAACCATCACAGGGGCTTGCCGCGACGCCGCCCAACGCAGCGCACGCAAGGTTAACCAGATGTCAATCGCGGATCGGCAGGGTTGGGTCCTGACGACCGGTTCAGGCCGGTCCGACGGTTTTCCATTCTGAGCATCGGTTCGAAATCTCGCCCGCTTTGCCATCGGCACGGGCAAGGCGGACCATGCCTGCGCAAGAGAGGTTCGCGATGAACAAGGCTGTTACCGAAGGTTTGCAGTTTATGCCCCCGGCATTTTCGGCGGGATTGGCCGATTGGAGCAAATCCGACGGCACCCCCGGCAGCGCCGATTGGCACAACGATCCGAACGCGGTGATTGTGCCGTCCGATGGGGATTTCGGGCGCTGCTTGGAGATCATGCGAACCGGGGCGACCACGCGGATCGTCCACAAGGGCGAAACCCCGCTGCTGGCCGGGTGCTATCTGCGGATCACGGCCCGGATCAAGGCGATGTCCGGCAACCTGTCGACCGCCCGCATCTTTGGCTGGGCCGGGGATGCGGGTCAGGACGAAGTGACGGGTTTGCCGCAAGTTGGTCCCGCGACGCCCCTGACGGCCTATGGCGAGGTGACGGAAATCTCGGCGATTGTCGGCAGCGGCGCACGCGGCGGTGTCGATCTGGTCTGGGGGCTTGCGCCCGCCTATGGGCATTTCGGAATCGAACTGACGGGTCCAACCGGCGGTGTGCTTCGGATCGAAGATATCCGCATCGAAGACGTGACCCATGTCTATCAGCGGGACCTGTTGGATTGGGTGGATGTGCGCGACTATGGCGCGGTTGGCGATGGCGTGACCGATGACAGCGCCGCGTTCGAAGCGGCCGATCAGGCCGCGAATGGGCGGCGGGTGTTGGTCCCGCAAGGCACCTTTTTCCTGAATGACCACGTCACCTTCACGTCCGAAGTGCGCTTTGCCGGGACGGTGACGATGCCGGCGGACAAGCGGTTGCAGGTTCTGCGGAACTTCACGCTGGATACGTATTGCGATGCGTTCGGGGACGAGGCCACCGCGTTCAAGAAGGCGATGCAGGCGTTCTTCAACACCGCCGATCACGATTCGCTCGATCTGTGCGGGCGGTCGATCGACATCACGGAACCCATCGACGTGCATGCGGCCATCGGCAATCAGGACGACTTCACGATCCGCAAGGTCGTGCGCAACGGGCAATTCGAAGCCTCGGCTTCGGCGGCGTGGGAACCGGACACCGCCACCTCGACGGCAACCTACACGCCCGGCAACAATTTCGAGCTGACCAATGTCGCCAATATCGCGCAGGTCCCCGTGGGGGCCTTGGTGCAGGGCAATGGCGTCGGGCGCGAGGTTTATGTGCGCGACAAGAACATTGCCGCGGGCAAACTGACCCTCAGCCAGCCCTTGTATGACGCGGCGGGCACGCAGACCTATACCTTCACGCGGTTCAAATACATGCTGGATTTTTCCGGCTTTCAGAACCTGACCAAGTTCATCTTCGAAGAGATCGATTTCCGCTGCAACAGCTATGCCTCGGCGATCATGTTGCCGCCGGAAGGGAACATCTTTCATTGCCGGGACTGCGATTTCACCAAGCCGAAGGATCGCGCGATCACCAGCATCGGGCGGGGATGTCAGGGCCTGACGATCGATCGCTGCAACATGCATTCTTCGGAAATGACGACCTTGGTCGCAGACCGCACCACCGTCGGGATCAACGTCAACGCCAATGATGCCAAGATCCGGGACACCCGCGCGGTGCGGTTCAAGCATTTCATGGTGCTGAAGGGCGCGGGCCACATGTTTATCGGCAACCACTGGTTTCAAGGCGATGCACAGGGGTCTGCGGTGCGCACGGCGGGGATCGTCTTCACCCAACCCAGCCTGAAGACGATGGTGGTGAACAACTATATCGACAACAGCTTTATCGAATGGACGAACGAACATGACGCGTTCCCGGATTTCAATTCGGAAACCTCGTTCGGCGGGCTGACCGTGGCCGACAACATCTTCACCCTGAACAATGGCGGGACATGGTTTCGCTGGCTGGTCGTGAAACCGCATGGGCCGGGCCATTACGTTCACGGGCTGACGGTGACCAACAATGTGTTCAAATCGCTGGATGTGCGGATCGACCGGGTCGAGAAAGTGGATGACAGCATTGCGCCGCTGGATCTGGGGCGGATGCGGAACATCACCTTTGATGGCAACACCTTTACCAATGTGGACGAAATGACGGTGAACCCCGTGACCCTGCCGTTCAGCCGGGAAACGGCGGAACAGAATTGGGTGCTGGATTTCGCACCGTATCTGCCGTTTGCAGGGAATATGCGGAAGGTCACCAGCGCCTGTGTGGACGGCTATTTGCGCGATGCCAGCGGGAACACGGTGTTTCCGGGGTTGTCGTTCAATCACAATCATGGACCGGACAAATCGCAGGCCCGGATGAACTTTCCCTATGCGGTGCGCGGCACGGTCAACGTGACAGGCCGGATGGACAACCCGGTCTAGCGCAGGGGACAAGGCCCCGCCCGAATGTCCTTGGCGAGGCCTTGTTTTTTCGGGGGGCGACCACAGGTCTAGGCGATGTCCGACGTCCCCCAACCGCCCTTGCTGCCAGAAAACGTGCAGGCCTATCCGCGCCCCCCGGCGTTGGAACCGGTTCCGCAGCGGCTGCGCGTGCTTCTGTCGGGGACCGTGGTGGCCGACACGGTGCGCGGGCTTCGGGTTCTGGAAACCCATCATGCGCCGACCTATTACTTTCCGCCCGAAGATGTTCTGCCGGGCGTGCTGGTTCCGGCTTCGGGGCGCAGTTTCTGCGAATGGAAAGGGGCGGCGACCTATTTCGATCTGGTGGCGAAGGGTGTCACAAGCCATCGGGCGGCATGGGCCTATCCGACCCCGGACGCCCGTTATGGGGCCTTGAAGGACCATGTGGCCTTCTATCCTGAACGGGTGGAACTGGCCTTGGTCGGGGATGTGGCCGCCATCCCGCAACCCGGCAGTTTCTATGGCGGCTGGGTGACCCCCAACCTGCAAGGCACGATCAAGGGATGCGCGGCGACCCGTCATTGGTAGCGGGGGCTGCCAGATCCTGCGGTGACAGGGTGTAGGCCTTGCCGAAGCCCCCGTTCAGATGCGCGCCTTGCACGGTCAAACGCACCAGAGTGAAATCCGCAAAATCGATATACAGCTGCGCCTTGGGGTGTTGCGCCAGATAGAGGGCGCGCAGGGCCGAATGGTCCGTCCCATCGCGCGGGACAAACTGCGCCAGCACTTGCAGGGTCATGCGCGGATGGGTCAGTGGATCGCCCTTGGGGCCGGGTTCGCCCACCAAGACCGAGGCGCGCGGATCCGCCCGCAAGGCTTTGGTGTGATGGCTTAGGTCCGAGATCAGCGTGATGGGCCAGCCGTCCGGATCAAGGGCGATTGCCACCCGGCTGACCATAGGACCGCCACTGGTCGGGTCCAACACCGCCAGGGCCCCGAACCGTGCGCCCTGCATCAGGTCGCGCGCCAGATTGCGCGCCTCGGCGTCGGTGGGGCGGATGGGCGAGGGCGGGTCCTTCGGCATGGGTGCGAAGGTGAAACCGCCAGATCGGCAATGCAAGCGGCAACTTGATCCCGGTCAAAGTGAAGGGGGGATTCGGTCTGATAGGGATCAGATACATCTTTTTGCGGGAGGCGACCCAAATGTACAAATCGATCCTAGTTCCCATCGCGCTGGACCATGACCGCGATACGTCAGCGGCCTTGACGATTGCCCGCAGCCTGCTGGCGGAGGGCGGCAAGATCACCGCGCTGAACGTTATCGACCAGTTGCCCAGCTATGCCACCGAATACCTGCCGGCGGACCATGCCAAGACCCAAGAAGACGGTGTCGCCAATGCGGTTTCGGAAATCGTGGGCGGCACTGACGATGTGTCGGTGGCGGTCGTGCATGGCCATTCCGGACGCACGATCGTCGAATACGCCGAAGACAATGGCATCGACCTGATCGTCATCGCCAGCCATCGCCCTGGGTTGCAGGATTACTTCCTTGGATCCACCGCCGCGCGCGTTGTGCGCCATGCGCCCTGCGCGGTCCACGTGGTGCGCTAGCGCCCGCCCACCTTATCTTATTCTCCCCAACTGGCCCCCTCCTCCCGGGGGCCTTTCTTTTGTCCGGGTGCCAAAGTGATATCCCGGTTCTGCCTCATCGAGGCCCAGTTTTGCGGCGATCCCTTTGTCCAGCAAAAGGCAGGAGACCGCAGATGATCCCTTCGACACAAACCTTTATCCGCGACGAAGATGGCGCCGTCACCGTTGACTGGGTGGTTCTGACGGCGGCAATCGTCGGGCTTGGTATTGCGACCTATACGGTCGTGGCGGGGGGCGTGTCGGATGCGTCGACCGATGTCAGCACCCAAATGACCAACCAGGAAATCGTCACCTCCTTCCCCGGTGCTGGCGGTGGCGGCGGTGCGTTCGATCTGTCGGGCTATCAGACACGGCAATTCGTCGATGCGGCTGCCTTGATCGCGGCCACCACGCATTATGAAGGCCTGCCGGACGAAGTCATGGTGGCCGAGTATCTGAGCCAGTACAACGGCGCGGTCAATGGACCGAACTTCAACACCAGCATGGATTATCTGGCGGCGTCGAAGGCGGAATTGGAACGCCGGGGTCAGCCGATCCCCGATACCGATCTAAGCTTCGAAGAAGTCTACGAACTGCGCGGTGGCGATCCCGCGACGTTGTAGATCGGCGCTGGGATTGGCCGGACCTGTGCTAGTATGGGCCCCGAAAGGGAGGGCCCCATGCCACAGATCGACAAAGACTTTGCCGGCCAAACCGTGCTGACCACCTTCGAGATGACCCCGGGCACCGCGCAAGACCTGATGGAGGCCTTGCGCGATGCCTATGCGGCGTTCATCTCGAAACAGCCGGGATTCATCTCGGCGGCGCTGCATATGAATGACGCGCAGACCCGGATCGCGAATTATTCGAAATGGACCCGGCGCGAGGATTTTCTGGCGATGCTGCGCTCTGAAGAAATGCGCCGCCGGAACCGCGAGATCAACGCGATGTGCCGCAGCTTCGAACCCGTGATGTATGACGTGGTCGAGATTTTCGACTGAGGCACCGCGTCCCCTTTCCCATTTCGACAAACACTGTGATATAATCGCAGGCGTGAATATGTTTCGAGACTGGGAGGAGAGTTCGATGAAACATGTACTGGCCCTTGTGGCCCTGTGCGCCGCGACGCCCGTTCTTGCCGATGAGGTGCGGATCACGCCCGAAATGCTGTCGGTCGAAGTGCCGACCGCCAACGGCATGGTCGAAATCTCGCGCGTGCAGGACACCGACGCGGTGATCGAAGGCGATTTCGCGAAGATCGCGCGCCCCTGTCCGAATTTCTGCATTCAACCGATGGTGCCTGCGCCCGGTGTGACCCCGGTGGGCGAATTGGACGTGTTGGCCGCGCTTCAGGACCCGAACACGCTGGTGGTCGATGGCCGCGTGCGCCCGCAATTCGATGCGGGCACGATCCCGGGCGCGATCTCGGTGCCCTATAACGAAAGCGCGGACCGGATGGATGTCTTCGGCTGCGAGGTCGATTTTGACGGGTTCCTCTGCGAAGGCGATGACGTGAAGAATGTCCTGCTGTTCTGCAATGGCCCGTGGTGCGGCCAGTCGCCGACCGCCGCGCGCCGGATGATCGAAGCCGGGTTCCCGGCGGAAAAGATCAGCTATTACCGGGGCGGCATGCAGATGTGGCGCATGCTGGGTCTGACCGTGGTGCCCGGGGCAGGCAGCTAGACAGACGGGGCCGGGCGGCAGTCGCGGAAAGCTTGCACCGCGGGGGCCGCCCCGGTCAGATCGAATTGCAGCGTCTGGTCGCCCAAGAAGGCGGTGACGCTGCGATTGAATTGCAAGCCGTCCAAGACATTTCCGAACCCGCGATCTTCGACGGTGACGCTGGCACCGCCGTCCTGCAGCATATGGCGGCTGGTCGAGATCGTGTTGGAAGCCGCCCCTTCGAAGGTCAGGCCGAACACCGCGGCGGGTTGCCAGGCGGTGCCGCTGCGCGTGATCGTGATCGTGTAGCGGGGCAAGCTGGGGTCGTATAGAAGCTTGACCTCTGCCTGGGCGGTGCTGTGCTGCAAGGTGCAGGTCGCGCCGATGGTGGCCTGCCACGCATGGGCCGGGGTGGTCAGGGCAAGAAGTATTAGCAAGCTGCGCATGGGGCGAGGGTAGCGCGGATTGCGCGCGGGGGAAGGGTGCTGTTTGCTGGCCCGGTGCCGGAAAGGAGGCCCGCGATGGACAAACTGGAACATGAGGTCGCCGTGCTGGGCCGCGAATTGGCCAAGCTGAACGATCACCGGGTGATGCGATCCCACGCGACGGTGCCGCGCCTTTTGCTGTTCAACTTCCTGCGCGGGCTGGCCTTCGGGCTGGGGTCCGTGGTGGGGGCGACGGC
>CAZIKH010000082.1:0-9236 GCA_964539755.1 uncultured Dinoroseobacter sp.
GCCCCAAGCGCCGAACCGGACGCCGCCCCGCCGAACCGGGCCGATCTGGCAGCCGATGACGCCCGCCCCGCGCCCGATGCGCCGCTCAATCGGGGCGACGCGGCCGGACCGACCCCAGACCCCGTGGTCGATGCCAATCGGGATATCATCGTCACCGACCGCTTTGGCCGCCAGCGCCCCGTCGAACTGGGCGATGCCATCAGCGAAGGCGCGACACACAGCGTCTTTGGCGTGCGCGGGGACCCGGACCTCGTGGCCCGGATTTCCTCGGCAGATGCCTATTCCAAAGGCAAGATTTTCGACGATTACGCTTGGCGCGCGCTGGACGGCGTCGAAGACGACAATTTCCGGCTGGCCAATCGCCAAGCCCGGTACGAGATCACGGATGGACCCGCCCAAGGCCGCGTGGTCGAGATCGTCGAACGGGTTTCGGGAACCGCCGCCGATCAGATCCGGGGCAACCCCGGCGGCACGATGACACCCGGTCAGGCGGCGGCGGTCGATGGCACCATGCGGTCCCTGAACCGGCGCGGCCTTGTCTGGGCCGACAACCACACCAAGAATTTCGTCTTCGAACAGATCGGCGATGGGGATGATTGGCGCGTCGTGATTTTCGATCCGGGCGGCATGATCAAGATGACGGGCACCCCGGACGAAGCCGCCGCCGTCGCCCGCCAGATGCAATCCGCGCTGACCGAAGCCCGCCCCACCGATGTCAGCCTGCTGCGCCGGGCCGAAGCGAACGGGCGCATCAACGGGATCAACATGAAGGACCTGCTCGCCACCGGGTTCCAGCAGGAAATTCAGACCGAGTTTGGCCGCTATTTCGATGTCCAATCCATGGTGGAACAGGCCGGGACCGGGCATCGGCTGTCGCAGGTGCCGGACTTCACCTCGATCGCGTTCCGGGCGGATGGGATGCTGCTGGAACCGAAGGTGCAGGAACTGTTCCGGCTGTCCGATGGCGAGGTGGCCGGTGCCTTGGAACGGATGCGGCTTGATCCGCTGGCCCGGTCCGATCTGCCGCTGGACCGGGTCGATGCGGTGCGCAGCGCGATTGCCGATGGTGGCATGGAAGCGATCAACCGCCTGTCGCCGGACGAACAGAACGCCGTCTACCGCGCCACGCAGGACTTGGCGGGGCGTCTGAAACGCTCGGGCGATGCGCCCCTGACCGCCGAAGAAACCGCGCTGCGCAACGCTTTGCAATCGGCCCGGCAAGGCGCGCTGGACGAGGCCGCCGCTTATCGGGCCGCATCGACCGACTTGCCCAAGCCGCTGGACGAAGCGCAGGTCCTGCCCGAGGCGGACCGCGCCAAGACGTTGCGATCCAACCTTGCCGAGATCACGGATCGTCAGAACCGGGCGGCCTTTACCCGCAATCTGGTCGATCTGGCCGATGACGGGGCGGGCATTTCGCCGGAAACCCGCGCAGCCGTCCGGGCAACGGCGGGGGACCTCGATTTCCGTCAGAAGGTCATGCAGCAGCTTTCCGACGCACAAGACGCGGTCGAAACGGGCAATCTGCGGCTTGAGAACCTGAACAGCGATCTGGACCGGGCCCGCGAAGCCGCCACGCGTCTGGAAGGCACGGGAACCGCCGATCCAGCGGCCCTGGAGGCCGCGCGCGGCCGGGTCACCGACCTTGAAGACCAGATCACCCGGCTGGAACAGGATATCGCGCCCCAACGCCGGATGCTGGAACACACGACCGATGCCGATCTCGAATGGCTCAGCGGCGCGCGGCCGGGGCTTTCGGGGGAAGAAACGGCGCGGGCCTTGACCACGTTGCAGACCAACAACCTGCAATGGGCCAAGATGCTGAAGGACAAATCGCTTGGCCCGGCGCAGTTGCACCAGATGAGCTATTGGCGCAACGCCACCGTCGACCGGATGTTGGCCAATGCCATCGAACCCGTCGCGGCCCGCACCGGGCGCAAGATCGACCCCTTGGCCTTTGGGTCGAACAACCTGACCTCGGATTATGACCTGTCGATCAAGATCCCCGATGGGGAACCGGGCGCGTCCGAGATCATCGCCAATTTCAACCGCCAGTTCCGCGAGATTTTCGGCAAGGAATCCGGGATCGTCTTCGACACGAATGTCTATTCCGAACCGGCCTATACCTTCTTCGCGCCAGCCCGCCGGGCCATCGACCGGTTCGACGATGCGCAGGATCTAAGCCGCGCGGTCGATCGCCAATGGGCGGTCCGCAGGACATTGGACGACGACGCCTGGGCGGCGCACAAGGCGGCGCAACTGGACGGGTTGAACGGCGACGACCTTGCCCGGATGCGGGCGGTTCTGGACGATGTCGACACGCTCGATACACGCGCGATCCAAGGCGACGCCATTCGCCAGCGGATGTATTCCGAAACCGCGCAGCGGCGCTACATGTCCGACACCGAATGGGAAACCCATAAGGCAACGCTGCTGGAAGGGCGCTCGCCCGACGAAGTGCGCGCCCTCGAAGAGGTGTTCCAACGGGTTGAAAACAACTTCTCCGCCGTTCGGGCCGCCGAACGCGCCGAGCAGATCAAGGCCATCGAAGACCTTGCGCGGCGCGACGATGCGCTGGCCGGGCGCGCGCCCGAAGACATTCTGGACGAGCTGGAAACCGATTATCGACGCCTGAGCGCGGAACAGGATCGTTTGCTGCGCGAAACCCCGCCCGGCAAGCTGAACGACGCGGACGCCGCGCGGCTGCGGGACGTCGAAGGCCAGTTGGACAACATCGCCCTTCAGGCGTCCAACGAAACCTATGCGCGCCTGCTTGGCGAAACCGAACAATTCGCCGCCGAACGCAACCGCCTGTCGCGGATCGATCTGGACAGCGGCGACGCGTTGGAGCGCTTGCGCGAGGTGCCGGACTTGGCCCGGCGCGGTGTCGGCGCAGGCGATGTGAACGCCTATGGCCGCAGCTTGGACCAGATCGCCGACAAGGTCGCCGAAGCGCGCGAACTGAACCGACGCGGGATCGACGCGACGGATGTCTGGGACGAAGCGCGCCGCCTGCAAGACGATGCGCTGGACCGCCTGACCGAACAGGTGCGCAACCGTCAGGGCATGGCCCTGTTCTATGCGTCCGAGGCGTATCAGACAGACGGGGCCATCGCCCATGTCGTGGGCGAATTGCAGGCCGGCGGGCGGAAGATCAACGTCGAAAGCCTGTTGTCCGACCCGGTGCCATCGCGCCTGTCGGCGGACCAGTATTTCGACAGTTTCGGCGAAAACCGGGCGAACATGTTCAAAGAGGTCGCCAACCAGCGCAACCCGATCACGGGTCTGTTCGGCGATCCCAACAAGGCGGCGGCGAAAGCGTCCAAATACATGATCCGGCAATTGGACGCGGCCAACCAAGGCGGTATGAACCTGCGCGCGCTGGCCGAACAGGGCATCATCGACCGCCGGATCATCGACGCGACCGTGGTTGTCGAAGCCAATCGGGGCGATCTGGATGCGGTCGCGCGGGTCCTGCGGGACCTGAAACTGGATGCGAACCAGTTCGTGGATCTGGCCACGCGCACCTCCGATATTCTGGCCAACCGATCCTTCAGCCGCAGCGCGCTCAGCCGCAATGCCGACCCGATTGCCCGCGCTTTGGACGAAGCCGATGCGGAATTGCGCAGCTTCCTGCGGTCGGTCGAAGACGCCCCGATCAGTGATGAGGCCGCTGCGGGTATGGCCCTGACCAACCGTCTTGATCCCGCTGACCCGACGACCTTGCGCCAATTGGCGCCGCAGGATCGCGCGCGGCTGGGCCAAGCCTATGAAGAACTGTCCGCGCTGAACCGCAGCAACCCCGACGCGATGACCGACGCCGAACGCGCGGCCTTTGCGCGGATTCAAGGCGTGGTGGATCAGGTGCGCGCGCAAGACCGGCTGTGGAAGACGGCGGAACCCACGAACCTGCCGCGCGATCTCGATCTGCGGTTCGGGCAGGGCGACGCGTTGGCCGCGGACAGCCTGGAGGCGGTGACACGACGTCTGGCCGAGACAGAGGATTATCTGGCGCTGGCCGGGCGCGGCGATCCCGTGGTGCAGGCCGAGCTTCTGGAAACCGTGAATGACCTGCGTTTCCGCCAGAAAACCCTCAGCGATCTGGCGTTCCAATTGCTGGAAGAAGGGGTCCAGCAGCGCGCCCTTGAAGCCGCGCAAGACACATTGCGCACGGCCCGGGCCGCGGGGAATGCAGGCGATATCGCGCGGGCCGAAGCTGCGGTCGAGGCCGCCAGCGACACCGTGCGCGCGCTGCGCACTTCCGGGCGCAGGGTCAATCTGCGCGATCTTGATTGGCTGTCGGGGTCCCGGGGCCGCCTGAGCGACGTGGAAACCGCCGCCGCGCTGCGCAATCTCGAACGCAACGGGTTCCGCTGGAACAAGGTCCTGAAAGACAAAAGCATCTCGAACGGGGCCCTGCACCAGTTGACGACGTTGCGGCGCACGGACGTGAACCAGCGGCTGGACCGGATCATCGACGACGTGGCCCGCGAAACCGGTCACCGTCCGCGTCGACTGGCCTTTGGATCGAACAACCTGACCTCGGATTACGACCTGTCGATCCGTCTGGAAGAAGGGCCGGGCGCGGCCGAGGTCGTGCGCCGGTTCAACGAAGAATTCCGCGCGCAATACGGGGCCGAAAGCGGGACGGTCTTCGACACCAATGTCTATACCGAACCGTCTTACAGTTTCATCGGGGCGACCGAGACAAGCGCACGCGGGGCGGTTGATCTGCAGGCCATCGAAACCGACCGCATCCGTCAGGTTGTGCATCGGGAAACCAAGATCCGCCGCTTTGCGTCGGACGCCGAATGGCAGGCGCATCGCCAGCTTTCCATCGACGCCATGGAAACCGCCGACCAACGCCGCGCCATGCAGCGCATCCTTGACGAAGCCGATGCCGCGCATCAGCGGGCCCAGCAAGCCCTGGAAGACGGGGTTGCAACGCGCCTTGGCGGGACCGACGAATTGCAGGCCCTGCGCGAAGACATCGCGCTGGCCCGGCAGGCCGGGCGCGAAGATGCCGCTTACGAACTGGAATTGCAGCTTGATGATCTGGGCTTGCAGGTTTCGAACGATCTTTATGCCGACCACCTGCGCGAGATCGACAACACCATGCGCCATTTTCAGGCCTTCCAAGACCCGGACCTGTATCGCACGCCGGATCGGATCGACGCCTTGGGGGCGGGGCTTGACGATATCGATCCCGATGTGGCCCGCGCGGTGCGCAGCAGCCTTGCGGACGCGCGCGCGGCGGCCCGGCGCGCCGCCCGCGAAAACGATGCCGGCGCGAAACTGATCCAAGAGGCCCTGGCCGAAGCCAGTTTGAACGAAGCCGCCGCCACGCTCGCCCGCCATGCCCGAACCCGGCAGGGCGAAGCGCTCTATTTCGCGTCGGAAGCCTATTATACGGAAGGGGCCATCCGCCATGTGGTCGGCGAAATCCAAGCGGGCGGTGCCGAGATCACGGCAGACACCCTGCGCGCCGGGCCACGGGCCAGCGACACGCCACGGGGGGCCTATCTGGACAGCTTCTACGAAAACCGCGGCGACACCCTGAAAGAGCTGAATGGCCTGCGCGACCCCAGCGATCCGGCCCGGTTTACCGACCCCGACAAGGCGGCGGCGAAAGCGTCGAAATACTTCATCCGGCAGCTTGATGCGGCCAACCAAGCGGGTCTGGACCTGTCCGCCTTGCCGCATCCGAACCTGATCGAAGCGACGGTTGCGGTGAACGATGTGCGGGGGACAGTGTCTGAAATCGCGGGCGCTTTGGCGGAATTCGATCTGACACCCCAGCAATTCGCCGCCCTGACCGTGCAGGCATCCGATCTTCTGACACAACAGGCGGTTCGGACCAGCGCGGTGGCCGAAAACGCCGCCAGCATCGCGGCCAGCGCCCCACGTCAGCGCGGGCGCGGGCCACAACGAACGGTCTTGCAAATGGTCGATTGACCCGGGCTGCGGGACGGGCACCGATCGGACCGCCGAAGCCCGTCCCGGCGCCCTTTCGTTGGGGCCTTGCCGGATCGCGGGTCACCAGCGGTTCTGCTTTATCGACACGGGTCTTGCCGATAGACTGCGCCTGACCCTGAACGAAGCCCCAAAAAAGGACCCGCCCCATGAAACAGGACACGGTGATCCTGCTGCGCGAAAAATCGGATGACGGGATTTTGCGCCTGACCCTGAACGATGTGGCACGCCGCAATGCCCTCTCCGAAGCCATGCTGGCCGAACTTGGCCAAGCCATCGCCGATGCGGGCGCGGACCCGGCCGTGCGGGTGGTCGTTCTGGCGGCGACCGGTCCGGCGTTTTGCGCGGGCCACGATCTGAAGGAAATGACCGCCGGGCGCAACGCCCCGGACCGGGGGCGCGCCTATTTCACCAAGGTCATGGCGCTGTGTTCCGGGGTCATGCAGGCCATCGTCACCTGCCCCAAGCCGGTGATTGCCGAGGTCACCGGCATCGCCACCGCCGCAGGGTGTCAATTGGTGGCCAGTTGCGATTTGGCCATCGCCGCCGAAACCGCGAAATTCAGCACCCCCGGGGTGCATATCGGGCTGTTCTGTTCCACGCCCATGGTGGCCCTGTCGCGGAACGTGTCGAACAAGCACGCGATGGAGATGCTGCTGACCGGGGACATGATGCCCGCAGCCCGCGCCGCCGAGATCGGGTTGATCAATTACGCGGTGCCCGATGCCGACCTGAAGGCGCGCAGCTTGGAAATGGCCACCAAGATCGCGTCGAAATCCAGCATGACCTTGGCGACCGGCAAAAAGGCCTTCTATGCCCAACGCGAAATGCCTTTGGCCGACGCCTATGCCTATGCCAGCCAAGTGATGGTCGACAACATGCTGACCCATGATGCCGAAGAAGGGATCGGGGCCTTCATCGAAAAACGCGACCCTGCGTGGCAGGATCGCTAGGCGATTGCGTCTTGGGCCGGGATTGCCCCCGGCCCCTGTCGGGCGTCAGGCCGGTTGCGCCGCGTCAGCCTTCTGCGCGGCGAGATCGGGGTGGGACCTTGCCACGAAGGGGGCCGCCAGCATCGCCAGCCCGGCGGCGGCCAGCCCGAACATCGCCAAAAGCGCCACGACCGACAGGCCAATGCCCGCGATCAGGCCGCCGATGCAAAACAGAACCACACTGGACAGGCTGGCAGCGGCTTTGTTGAAGAAGGTCGTCATCTTGGGTCTCCAGTTTCCTTTAAGGGTTTCGATACCCCTTATATGAGACCCCGGTCTCACCCGCCCCTGACGCCAAGTTTACAGTTTTGCAAACTTCAAGGTCACGCGCAGACCCTGGGGCGCCTCGGGCGTCAGGGCCAGATCGGCGCCGTGGCGGTCGGCAACCGCCCGCACCAAGGCCAGACCCAGCCCGCTGCCATCTGTCGTGCGCGCGCCATCCAGACGGACCATCGGCTTCAGGATCTCTGGGTAAAGGGCAGGATCGACGCCAGCGCCGTTGTCCGCGACACCAAGGCGGGGCCCGTCGGCAAACAGCGTGATGTCCGGGCCGCCATGAACCAAGGCATTTTGCAGCAGGTTCGCCAAAGCCTGAACCAGCATGCCCTTGTCGGCCTGCACGGTGGCAGGGGCCTGCGGACGCAAGACAAGGCGTTTGCCCGCGTCCTCGACCACCGGCCCAAAGGTTTCGGCCACTTCGGCGATCAGCGCCCCCAGATCAACCGGGGTAAAGCCGTCTGTGCCCTGTTGGGCTTCGATCCGGGCGACCCGCATGATCGTGTCGAAAATCCCCGACAGGCGCGCGGCTTCTTCCAAGGCGGCCCCCCGTTCATCGCCTTCGGGCAGCATTTCCAGCTGCGCCCGCAACCGGGCAAGCGGGGTGCGCAAGTCATGCGCGATGCTGGCCCCCAGGTGACGGGTCTGCGCCACAAGGCGTTCCAATTCCGATGCGGTGCGGTCCAGATGCTGGGCCAGATCGTCCAGATCGTCCGAAGATCGTGTGATACCGGTCCTTGCGTGCAGGTCGCCGCTGGCCAGTCGGGTCAGCGTTTGGGTGATGCGGGCCATGCGCCGTTGCGCCAGCAGGCCCGCCCCCAGACCAATGGCCAAGGCAAGACCCACCACCGCGAAGGCAGCGGTCCACAGGATTTCTTCCAGTTGGTCCAGCGCGTCTTCGCTGTCATCCAGCGGGACGGCGATCAACATGCGTTCGTCGTCGCTGTCGCGGGCGATCAGGACGCGCCAATCCTCGGACCGGCGAAAGGCCCGGTCCAAACTGACGGTCCCGCCGCCTTGTCGGGCAATGCGGGCAAAATCCGGGGGCAGATCGCGCAATTCGGACACCGGGCGGATTAGCACGGCGAAAGAATCGTCGGGCGCATCATCTGCCTCGACCGACGCCGCCAGCCCCGCCAAGGTCAGGTCGATCCGTTGCAGGACGGCGTCCCGGCCAAGGGACAAGGCCACCGACACCGCCGCAGCCATGCCGATGGCAAACAGGACAGACAGCAACAGCGTCAGCCGCAACATCGACGAGCGCCGCAGCCACCGCAGGGCGCCGGTCAGCCTAGCGGCCAAAGACATAGCCTTCGCCCCGCCGGGTGCGGATCAGGTCGCCATCGAAGGGTTTGTCGATCTTGGCGCGCAGGCGGCTGATATGGGTTTCCACCACGCTGGTGGTCGGATCGAAGCTCATATCCCAGACCTGCTCCAACAGCATGGTCCGGGTCACCAATCGCCCCGGCCTGCGCATGAAATATTCCAGCAGTTTGAATTCCTTGGCCATCAGGTCGATCTGCTGACCCTGGCGTTCGCAGCGCCGCGCCAGCAAATCAAGGCTCAGGTCCCCATGGCGCAGGACGGTCTGTTCGGACGCCGCGCGGTCGCTGCCGTCGCGTCGACGGCTCAGGGCGTTCACCCGCGCGGACAATTCGGCAAAGGCGAAGGGCTTTGTCAGATAATCATCGCCGCCCGCTTCGAACCCTTCGACGCGCGCATCGATCTCGCCAAGCGCGGTCAGAAACAGGGCCGGGGTCGTGTTCTTGGAGGCCCGCAGCGATTTCAACACCGCCAAGCCATCCAGACCCGGCACCATGCGATCCAAGATGAACAGGTCATAGTCTTGGCCCATCGCTGCCAGCAGCGCGTCCTTGCCATTCTCGAAATGATCGACCACGTGACCTTCTTCACGCAGGCCCCCGGCCACCCAAGGGCCAAGCTGACGATCATCTTCCAACAGCAAAATGCGCATGGCGTTCCTTAGGCCCCTTC
>CAZIKH010000083.1:0-9155 GCA_964539755.1 uncultured Dinoroseobacter sp.
TTGGCCAGCCTTGGGTGTGCCCGCAGCGCCTCGGGCGTGGGATAGGCGCGCGCCAATTCGGCCTCGGACAGGGTTGCGTGGATTTCCTTGTGGCAGATGTGATGCAGCAGCACCGTTGGCCCGCCCTTGCCGCCTTTCAGCTTGGGGATCAGGTGGTGCAGGGATTGCGGCACATCCGGCGGGATCGGACGCAGGCAGAGGGGGCAGATCGGATCGCTCATCCCCCCACAAGCTAGGACCGGCGCGCCACGATGAAAGGGCTTGTCTTGGCCTTGCCGAAGGTGCGGGTTTCAACCGTTTCCAACCCCGCCCGATCAAAGACCCCCAGCAGTTGGGACCGGGTCAGCGGCACCACGAAGGGGGCCTTGCCAACCGCACGCATCACCCGGATCACGGGGCGGATATACCAGCCCATCTCGCCGATGCAGGGGGTCTTCGTGATGATCAGGCCACCGGGGCGCAAATGCCGGGTCAGGGCGTTCACGGTCGCCTGCGGGTCGGGCACCAAGTGCAGCAGGTTGAAGGCGCAGATGACGTCGAACGGCGCATCGCCGGGCACATCATCCGCCTGCGCGACGTGAAAGGCGACGTTGCGGGGCGCGTCCCCGGTCAGTTTGGCCTGCGCAATCGCAATCATGCCGTCCGAGATATCCGTTGCCGTCACCTGCGCCACATGCGGGGCCAGCCGCAAGGCCGTGCCGCCGGTGCCGCATCCGACCTCGAGCAGATGGTCTTCGGGCGACAGATACCCCGCCGTGACCTTCAGCGTTTCAAGATAGGCCTGCATATCGTCGATCGGCCGTGCGGCATAGCGGGGGGCGAGTTTGGTCCAAAAGGCGGCGTCGGTCATCGGGGCACTCCTTGCATGATAAGGTGGGACGGCGTTCGCACAGCGGGTCGCAGCCGTTCGACGACCGCAAGGTTGATCAAGAAACCCAGCGCCGCACAGATCGCCGTCAGGCCCGGCGTGATCGGCACCATGGCCAGGCTAAGACCGATCAACAGCACGGTTTGCGTGTTGCCGAACAGGCCGATGGCATAGGCCCGCATCATCCAGACGCGATGCTGCACAAGTTGGCCCTGCATGGCCAAGGCCACGCCATGGATCAAGGCAGCCGCCAGCATCAGGCCGAAAGTGACGCGCAGCCCATTGCCCAAGGCCGAGATATCCGGCGCGGGGGTGTAAAGGAAGGGCGCCAGCGCGGCGGTCAACCCGGTCAAGACCCCGGAAATGACAACCAAGCGGCCCAGCGCCCGGTGCGTGCGGGGCCTGTGGCGGCGGATCGGATCGGAAAACTGGAACGCCCCCAAGACGGCAAAGGTGCAGCCGAACAGGATATGCACCAGCAAGGGGCCCGGCATCGCCGCGATATCGGCAAGGCGCGGGTCGCTGCCGGCCTCGGCCCCGTTGGCGAACCACGCCAGACGATACACGGACCCGCCCAGCGGCAGGATCGAATAGGCCAGCAGCAGGGTCGGGATGCGCAAGGCGGGGGGGATGGGGTTGGTCATGGCGATCTCCTGTCGCCGCTGGCATACCCCATACAAGCATGACGTAGGAATTGCACGTTTTTGCACTTCAGCTATACATTCTTGTATGAACTGGGATGCTGTCAGCTTTGACTGGAACCATCTGAAAGCCTTCGTCGCCACCGCCGAGGCGGGCAGCTTTTCGGGCGCGGCGCGGGCCTTGCGCAGCACACAACCCACCGTCGGTCGGCAAGTGACCGGGCTGGAACAAGCGCTGGGGGTCACGTTGTTCGAACGGTCGGTCCGGGGTCTGACCCTGACGGCGGTCGGGCGCGACTTGCTGGATCACGCGCAGGCCATGTCCGATGCCGCCAGCCGCATGTCCCTTGTGGCCAGCGGCCAATCGCAGGACGTGTCGGGCACGGTGACGATCACCGCCAGCGACCTGCTGTGTGCCGCCTTTCTGCCCAAGGTGCTGGTGCGGCTGCGCGCGGTTGCGCCCGCGCTGCGGATCGAATTGCGCGCGGTCAACCAGATCGAGGACCTGATGCGCCGCGCGGCCGATATCGCGGTGCGCCATGTGCGACCCGACCAACCCGACCTGATCGCGCGCCATGTTGCCGATTGGGATGCCGCCTTGCTGGCCCGCCACAGTCTGGTCGAGACGGTCGGGACCGATCACTTGGAGCGTCTGCCCTTCGTTTCGTCCGGCGATGTCGAGGAGGTTGCGCGCATGATCGCCGGACAAGGCGTCGCCCTGTCCCCGGATCGTTGCGTTCTGGCCACCGATAGCGGTGTGATGATCTGGGAAGGGGTTCGTGCGGGATTGGGGGCAGGCCTGCTGCCCAAGGCCTTGTGCGGCGTGGATCCGCTGGTCGGGGTTTACCCTGCCGATCAGACCCCGTTGCGGTTTCCGGTGTGGCTGGTCACGCACCGCGAATTGCAGACCGCGCGGCGGATCCGGGTGGTTTACGACGTCTTGGCCGAGGCCCTGTCGCGGCCCGACCAGATCGTCGGATCGCCCTGAAGGCTTGTGCTGCGGGCTGTGGCCGCTAAACGATCCGGCACGGGCGGCGTATTGGGGGACAGATGCAGGACCTATGGGATCAAGCGATGGGCTATGCCCAACCGGTGTTGGACCTTGCGCGGGATTGGCTGACCTCGCCCGCGGCATGGTCGCAATTCGCGCTGTTGATCGTGGCCTATCTTGCGGCGCGCTTGGTCAGTCGGCGCCTGTCGCCCTTGCTGACCCGGCTGCTGACCCCGGCGGAAGGGGCGCTGTCACCGCTGGCGACGGCCCGTCGGTTTGTGCTGATCTTCCTGCCGCTGTTGCTGCCCCTGCTGGCCTATGCCTTCACGTCGATTGGCGAAACGATCACGCGAACGCTGTTTGATTCCGGGGCGGTTATCGCCTTTGGCAAACGCGTGTTCCTGTTTCTGGCGGCGCGCGCCTTGGTTCACGACATTCTGCGCGAACCCTTCCTGAAACTGGTCGGGCGCTTTGTCCTGATCCCGGTTGCGGCCCTCTATGCGCTGGGGCTGCTGGACGCGGTGACGGTGTGGCTGGACGGCTTTGTGGTGCCGCTGGGCAACCTGTCCTTCTCGCTTTTGTTCTTGATCCGGTCGGTCGTGGTGGCGGCGCTGATCTTCTGGTTGGGGCGGTGGTCGAAGGACCAATCCACGGGCTATATCCAGCGCCAGGACATGCGGCCCGCAACCCGCGAACTGGCGTCGAAAGCGGCCGAAGCCGCGATCTTCGGCATCGCCTTCCTGCTGTTTCTGAACATCATGGGGCTGGACCTGAGCGTGCTGACCCTGATCGGGGGCGCGGTCGGTGTGGGCGTTGGCTTTGGTCTGCAAAAGATCGCGTCGAACTATGTGTCGGGCATCATCCTGCTGCTGGAAGGCGAAGCGACGGTGGGGGATTTCGTGGCGCTGGATGGCGGCGAAGAGGGCACCATCGTGCGCATGACCGCCCGGTCGGTCATTCTGGAAACCTTCGACGGGCGTTGGATCATGGTCCCGAACGAGGATTTCATCACCACGCGCATCGTGAATTATTCCGATCAAGGCAGCGCCAACCGGTATGAGGCCGCGTTTTCGGTCAGTTACGACACCGACATCAACAAGGTCCCCGCGCTGGTCGAAGCCGCCGTCGCCACCCACCCCGAGGTGCTGGACACCCCCTTCCCCCCGGATTGCGAATTGCGCGGGTTCGGCGAGTCGGGCGTGGATTTCGCCGTCGAATTCTGGGTCAACGGGATCGATGACGGGGACAAGAAATACACCAGCGATGTGCTGTTCCTGATCTGGAACGCGCTGAAAGACGCCGGGATCGAAATCCCCTATCCCAAGCGCGATGTGCGTATTCTGGGGGATGCGCGTGACGGCTAGGGCGCTTGTCATTGGCGCAGGCCCAGCCGGCCTGATGGCCGCAGATCGATTGGCCGCAGCGGGCTGCAAGGTGACGCTGGCCGAAAAGATGCCCTCGCCCGGGCGCAAGTTCCTGATGGCGGGCAAGTCCGGTTTGAACCTGACCAAGGATGAGGCCGAAGCCGAGTTTCTGCGCGCCTATGCCGAAGCGGCGGATTGGCTGCGCCCGATGCTGGCCGCCTTCGGCCCCACGCAGGTGCAGGACTGGGCGCGCGGGCTGGGCCAAGACGTGTTTACCGGGACAACGGGGCGGGTGTTTCCGGTGGCGATGAAGGCCTCCCCCCTGTTGCGGGCATGGCTGAGGCGTCTGGACGGGTTGGGCGTGGACCTGCGGCGGCGGTGGCGGTTGGTGACGCTGGAAGGGACCGTCGCGGTTTTCGACACGCCCGAGGGGTTGCGCCGGGCACAGGCCGATGTTGTGGTTCTGGCCCTTGGCGGGGCCAGTTGGGCGCGGTTGGGCAGCGATGGGGCATGGGCAGAATGGCTGCCGGGCAACGCGCCGTTCCAGCCCGCCAATGTCGGTCTGCGCATCGACTGGTCCGCGCATATGCCACCGTTTTTCGGACAGCCGATCAAAGGTGCGGCCTTGCAGGCAGGTTCTTACCAAACGCGGGGCGAATTCACCCTGTCAGCCTCGGGGCTGGAAGGCGGCGGGGTTTATGCGATCAGCCGCGGCGTGCGCGAAGGCCATGCCTTGGTGCTGGACCTGTTTCCCGACCTGACAATCGAAGACCTGCACGCGCGCTTGGCACGCCCGCGCGGCAAGGCCAGCCTGACCAACCACCTGCGAAAGGTCTTGAGGCTGGACGGGGCACGGCGGGCCCTGGTGCAGGAATGGCTGCGCCCGTTCCCGCAAGACGCGGCCCTGGCGTCAGCCCTGAAGGCGATCCCCGTGCCGGTCGCCGGCTTGCGCCCCATGGACGAGGCGATTTCGACCGCCGGCGGCGTTGCGGCAAGGCAGGTCGATGCAGGATTGATGTTGCGCGACCGTCCGGGCGTTTTCGTGGCAGGCGAGATGCTGGATTGGGAAGCGCCCACCGGGGGCTATTTGTTGACCGCGTGCTTTGCCACAGGGCTTTGGGCCGGCGACCATGCAGCGGATTTCGTGGCGGCGAAGCGGTAAGCAAAGGGTTAACATGCCTAAGAATCTTAGGACCCCCACAAGATGAGGATCAAGCGGCGCCCTGCCCCGCCCTATGTTGTGGTTTCGCGCTGTCTTCCCAGAAATTCTTAGGGAAAGGGCCAAGATGCCCGATCCCTAGCCACGCCCATGCGGCGCGTCCCAATCGGCGATCTCGGGCCCCAGCGGCACGATCCCCAAGGGATTTCGCAATTCGGACGGCGAGAAATAGCCCTGTTTGTAGATCTCGAATTTCACCGTCTCGGCCACGCCCGGCATCGCGTAGATGTCGCGCGCATAGGCCCAAAGGTTGGGGTAGTCGACCAGCTTCCGCAGGTTGCACTTGAAGGCGTAATGATAGGCGACATCGAAGCGGGCCAGCGTCGGAAAGGCGCGCAGATCGGCCTCGGTAAAGCGATCACCGGTCAAATAGCGGGTGCGGGCCAGCTGCGCCTCCATCGCGTCCAGCGTGGCAAAGACGTCGTGAAACCCGGCCTCATACGCGGCCTGCGTCCGCGCGAAACCCGCGCGATAGACGCCATTGTTCAAGCCTTGATAGATGCGGTCATTCCAAGCGTCGATGTCCTGTTGCAGGTCCGGGGGGTACAGGTCCGGCCCACCGAAAGCCCCCAACATGCGCAGAATATCGGCGCTTTCGTTGCTGACGATTTGCTGGGTCTGACGGTCCCAAAGCACCGGGACGGTGATCCGCCCGGTATAGGGGGGCACCTGACGGGCATAAACCTGATGCAGGCTGGCCACGTTTAGTTCGGGGTCGGCAAAAGGACCGTCGGGGTCGAACACCCAGCCTTGATCGGTCCGGCGCGGGCGCGCCATCGACACCGTGATCGCATCGCGCACCCCCAACACCGCCAAGGCCAACAGAACGCGATGCGCCCAAGGACAGTTCCAAGCCGCGTAAAGGTGATACCGATTGGGGGTCGGTGGGAAGGGGCCATCCGGGGTGATCCAGTCGCGCAAGGTGGATTTCGCCCGTTGGAAGGCCCCGCCCGCTTGGGTGTCGGGGCCGGGATCGTCGACCAGATAAACGCCGTTCAGCATCAGCCCCATGGCTAAAGCGCCGCGGCCCGCTGAAACGCCGGGCGGGCGCGGCAGCGCGCCAGATAGTCCTGCAAACGCGCGTCTTCGACCGGGAATTTCGCGGTGATGGCCCAGCCAAGGCAGTGGGCCAGCACGATATCGGCAATCGTGAATTCGGACCCCATCAGGTAAGGTCCCGCGCCCAAGGCGTCGGCCAAGGCGCCTTCGGATCGGGCGAATTCCCAGCGCAACGGTCCCTTGATCTCGGGCATCCGCTGATCTTCGGGCAAGACGAAACTGTGGCGTGCAGCGGTCCACAAGACCGCGTCGATTTCGTCGAGGACCTTGTGCATCAACCCATCCTGACGGGCCCGTTCCAAGGTTCCCGGCGGAAAGGTCAGCGCCTGATGCCTGTCCGCCAGAAAGCTGAGGATTGCGCTGGAATCGGTCAATGTGGTGCCATCGACCACCAGAACCGGAACTTTGCCAGACGGGTTCAGCGCCCGCACCTCGTCGCTGCGCGGCCCCGCCGAGACGTGTTCATAAGGCACGCCAAGTTCTTCGAGCATCCACAGAACCCGCATCGCGCGGCTGCGCACCCCCCCGAGAACCTTGTACATGTGTTGTCCTTTCTAAAGCCGGGCTTTGGCCAGACGGGCCAAGCGAATAAGGGTGCGTTCCATGACCGCCTGATCCGGCGCACGCTGGGACGACCGCAGGGCCAGATCGGTCTGGACCAGTTCCGCCAAGGCGCGGGCCAGTTTTTCGCCGCCCCACGCCTGCGCCTGCCGGACCATGCGGTCGCGGTTCTTCCAAAAGACCGGCGGGCGCAGCGCGGCCAAACCGGCTTGCGGCCCCTTGGGATCGGCTGCCGCTGCATAAAGGGCTTTGAAATGCCGCGTCAGCGCAATGCAGATGGAGACCCCCCCTTGGCCCTGGGCCGAGAGGCGCGCCATCAGCGGGCCGATTTCCGGCGCGCGTCCTTCGGCAACGACATGCAACATCTCGTCCAGCGCCGCCTCGGTCGAGGCGGGTGCGACGGCGGCGATATCGTCCGGCGTGATCGCCGTGGAATCCCCCAGCTTGTAAAGCGACAGCTTTTCCAGAACCTGCCGCATGTCGCCCGGGTCCAATGCACCCGCCAGCGCCAAAAGCGCCCCCATCGCCGCACGGTCCGGGTCGGGCAGGCCCGCGTCGCGCAGGCGGCTTTCGATTTCAGCGCGGTCCATCGGGTCATCATAGATGGCCACCGCGGCGGCTTGGGCGTGGCCTTCGAACGCCTTGCGCAGTTTCGATGTGGGCTTCAGGGCCCCGGCGGTGATCACAAGCGTCGCATCGCCCGCCTGCCAGTCCTGCAAGGCTGCCTCGATGGCTGGGAAGACCGCATCTGTGGCGTCCTCGAGGAAAACCGCCGTTGGTCCAGCGAAAAACCCGCGCGCCTTGATGGCATCCAGCAGCCGCGCGGGATCACTGCGCAGGTCCGAACCAGCCAACCGCGTCAGACGCATTTCTTCTTCGGCCTGCGGCCCCACGAGGGCTTTCAAGAGGTCTTGGCGCTGCAAGGCCACCCGCATGGCATCCGCGCCATACAACAGAAACCCAACCCGACCGTCGTCCGGCTTGGCGATGAACCGGGCCAGATCGCGCCCGGTCTGCTTCACGATTCGACCTCGGCCGGGGGCGTTTGGGGCAAATGCATCAGGATATCGGTCACGATCAGATCCCCCAGCGCGCTGGCCAAGCGCCGACGCGCATCGCGTTCGGCAGACGCGGTCCCGATGGTGGACCCGGTCGCGGAATAGGAGGTGAAGGTTTCCACCTCGCCGCTGTGCAGGTCGGTGCCGGTGCGCAGGTCCCGCAACACAAAACCTGCCTTGCCGATCAGGTTATACCGCGTGATCGCCGCCGTGCCTTGGACCGCCAGCGCGCTTTGCGACACGGCTTGCGACACGCTGAGCCCGTACCGCGCGACCGTCGGTCGCCCCAAGCGATCTTCCACGGCGCGGATCAGGTCGAAATCGGCGCGCGTTGCGGGCGGGTCCACCAAGACGGCCCCCCGCAACCCGCGCGCGGGCGTGCCCGATTGATAGGCAGGCGTGAACCCACACCCGGCCAAGCTGGCCCCGGCCAACAAGGCCAGAACCGTTCTGCGATCAGACAACGACATTCACGATCCGTCCGGGCACCACGATCAGCTTCTTCGGCGCGGCCCCTTGCAGCGCCTTTTGGACAGCTTGATCGGCCAGCACCAGCTTTTCAACCTCGGCCTTGTCCATGTCCTTGGGAACGGTCAGTTCGGACCGCCGCTTGCCATTGATCTGAATCGGCAAGGTCACGGTGTCTTCGACCAGCAATGCCTCGTCCGCCACGGGCCAAGGCGCGTCGACCAACAGGCCGCTGCCGCCATGTTGGGCCCAAATCTCTTCCGCCAGATGCGGGGTCATGGGCGACATCAACTGGGCCAATGTACGGATCGCTTCGACCTGTGTGGCCTTGCCCGCCTTGGATTTCGCCAAGGTGTTGGTGAAGCCATAGAGCTTGGCGATCGCCGCGTTGAAGCCAAAGCTTTCGATGCCTTGGGTCACCTCGAAGATCGTCTTGTGCAAGGCACGGCGCAGGTCTTCATCCCCTTCGCCCGCGCCTTCGGGCAAGTCGGCGATCTTCTGCGACAGGGTCCAGACCCGCCCCAGATGCCGATAGGTCGCTTCCGCCCCGGCTGCGGTCCATTCGACATCGCGTTCCGGCGGGCTGTCGGACAGCATGAACCACCGCGCCGTGTCTGCCCCGAAATCCGCGATGATTCGCACAGGATCGACAACATTCTTCTTCGACTTCGACATTTTCGCCGAAGGAATCACCGTCACCTCGGTGCCGTCAGCCAGTTTGCCGTCGGTCACGTCCTCGGGCAGATGATACACCGGACGCCCGTTTTCGTCCTGCGTCATGTAAATCTCGTGCGTCACCATCCCTTGGGTAAACAGGGCGTCAAACGGTTCGCAGGCGCTTGCCGGCAAATGACCGCACAGATGCATCGCGCGGGCGAAGAAGCGCGAATAGAGCAGGTGCAGAATCGCGTGTTCGATCCCGCCGA
>CAZIKH010000084.1:0-9099 GCA_964539755.1 uncultured Dinoroseobacter sp.
ATCCGGAAATAGGTCGATAATTCCATCGGGCAGCGCACGCCCGGCGGAATGTAGACGAAGGACCCATCGGAAAAGACCGCCGAATTCAGGGTGGCGAAGAAGTTGTCGGACTGCGGCACAACCGACCCCAGATATTTCTTCACCAATTCTGGGTGCTTTTGAACTGCTTCGGAAATCGAACAGAAGATTACGCCCGCCTTCTCAAGTTCGGCCTGAAAGGTGGTGCCGACCGAAACGCTGTCGAACACCGCGTCCACGGCCACCTTGCGACCTTCGGCTGGGGCATCTTCCGCACCTTCGACCCCGGCCAGGATCATCTGTTCTTTCAGGGGGATACCCAGTTTTTCGTAAGTCGCCAACAGCTTTGGGTCCACCTCGTCCAGCGACTTGGGCTTGGTTTCCATGCTTTTGGGTTTGGCGTAGTAGTATTGGTCCTGATAATCAATCGGCGGATAATCGACCATGGCCCATTCAGGTTCTTCCATCTGCTTCCAACGCGCGAAGGCTTGCAGACGCCATTCGGTCATCCATTCGGGTTCGTTGTTCTTTTCCGAGATCAGACGAACGATATCTTCATTCACGCCCTTGGGCGCGTAATCCATCTCAATCTCGGTTTCCCAACCGTATTTGTACTTGCCACCCATCGCCTGAACCGTTTCGACGGTTTCACGGTCAACCCCTTCACGGATATCGGTATCAAGCGCGGTCATGCGTGGCTCCTGTTCTGGCCCGCCGGGGGCCGCTTTATGGTCTTGCGGGACGTTGCACAGCTATGCCGCGCGGGCCCGAAATCGGTCATGTTGTTTCAACCAAGCTTCGGCGAAGCGGTCGATCTGGTCTCGTGTCGTGTCGGGTCCCAAGGAAACCCGGATCGCCGACCCCGCAGACAGGTCATCAAAGCCCATCGCCCGCAGAACCCGGCTGGCGCGCACCTTGCCACTGGAACAGGCAGACCCCGCCGAAACGGCAAATCCCGCAAGGTCCATCTGCATCACTTGGGTTTCCCCTTTCCAGCCGGGGGTCAGGATGCAGCTTGTGTTCGGAAGGCGATGCGCGCCTTTCCCGACAAAAATAGTCTCATTTGCCGCAGAGTGAAGACTTATTTCTAGAATATTTCTAAATTCCTCGATCCGGTCCCAGACGCCTTGCTCGAGATCTCGGTTGGCAGCTTCAAGTGCGGCTGCCATCCCCGCGATTCCAATGATGTTTTCGGTTCCAGACCGACGCCCCATCTCTTGGCCGCCGCCCCGCAAACGTGCGGGCAGCTCCAGTCCCCGGCGCAGCAACACCGCCCCCACCCCCTTGGGTCCGCCGAATTTATGGGCCGAGATCAGGCCCACATCCGCCCCGGTCCATGAAAAGGCAACGGGGATTTTTCCGACCGCTTGGGTGAAATCCACCACGGCCAGCCCCGGCGGCAAGTCTTGCAGCACGCCGGTTTCGGAATTGGCCAGTTGCAGCGTCGCCCGCGCGGGGTCGGGGATATCGACCTGTCCCTGCGCATCGACGGGCAAAACCGGGTCAATCAGGGCCGCAACAGCGTCATGTTCGATGTCTGCCCCAAGCAATCCGCGCCCGTGCAACGCAAGGTCCGCCGCTTCGGTCGCGCCCGAGGTGAAGATGATGTCGGCGTCCTGCGCCCCCAGCAGCTGCGCGATCGTGGCGCGCGATCCTTCCAGCAGGGCCTTGGCGGCGCGGCCTTCGGCATGCACCGAAGACGGGTTGCCGACGACGTCCATCGCATCGACCATCGCTGCGCGCGCTTCGGGGCGCAGCGGCATGGTGGCGTTGTGATCCAGGTAAACCCGCTTGGCCATGCGGTCAGGTTTCGTCAACCACGGTGAACAGGGTCGGCACCGCCGGACAGGGGGTCAGCCCGTTCGACACCACATCGCTGAGACGGGTTTGATGCAAGAACACATAGACATGCGCCGACAGGCTTTCCCACAGACGGTTGGTCATGGATTGTGCCCGCGTTCCCGACAACCCGCCCGAGGCCCCTGCCCCGGTATGCATGGCCGACACGGTTTCATCGACGGCTTCCAGCACCTCGGAAATGCGGATGGAATCGGCCGAGCGCGCCAAACGATACCCGCCGCCCGGCCCCCGGACCGAGTCGACCAGCCCCGCCCGCCGCAATTTCACGAAAAGCTGTTCCAGATAGGTCAGCGAGATATCCTGGCGGTCCGAGATTTCGGCCAAGGTCACCAGTCGATCTTCCTTGATCGTCGCCAAATCCGCCAATGCCACGACGGCATAGCGCCCTTTCGTGCTGAGTTTCATGGCATAACCCCGGAATGGGCCCGCAGTCGCCGTTGACGCGCGGGGATTGGCTGCTTAGGTCCGTAAGTGGAGGCGTCCAGCCCCTTAGAATGGTTCTAGATTTGCGCACCCGATCCGTCAAGCGGTGCGCCCGCGCAAGGAGATCGGCACATTATGCCCGAAGTCATTTTTCCGGGACCGGAAGGACGTTTGGAAGGCCGCTACCACCCCCAGCCCCAACGTGACGCGCCGATTGCCATTGTGCTGCACCCGCACCCGCAATTCGGCGGGACGATGAACAACCGTTTGGTCTATAATCTGCATTATGCCTTCTATAACATGGGCTTCACGGTCCTGCGCTTCAATTTCCGGGGCGTCGGTCGCAGTCAGGGCGAATATGATCAGGGCGTGGGCGAGCTGAGCGATGCCGCCAGTGCCTTGGATTATCTGCAATCGTTGAACCCCAATTCAAAGCATTGCTGGGTGGCCGGGTTCAGCTTTGGGGCGTGGATCGGGATGCAATTGCTGATGCGCCGGCCCGAGATCACCGGGTTTGTCAGCGTCTCGCCGCCCGCCAATATGTATGACTTCTCTTTTCTTGCGCCTTGCCCGTCCTCGGGCTTGATCATCAACGGGTCCGCCGACCGGGTCGCCCCGCCCGCCGATACCGTCAGCTTGGTCAACAAACTGCATGAACAGAAGGGGATCACCATCACCCATACCGAGATGGAAGGTGCGGGCCATTTCTTCGAAGATCCCTATATGGAACCGCTTCTGGCCGAGGTGGACGGCTATGTCCGGCGGCGTTTGACCGAAACCACGCGCTAGGCCGATGGGGGTTCTGGAGGACATGGCCGACGCCTTGGCGCGCGATGCGCTGGCGTTGGAACGGGACGAGGACGATCCGCTGGTCAATGACATTGCAAAGACCATCGGATCTTCGTCGCAAACCTTGGAAGAAGCCTACCTGACAGCGGTCCGCGTGCGGCGGGCCGAAAAACGGGCCCGCGCCTTGATCGAGGCCCGCAAAGCGCAAGGCGACCCCGGCTGATCCCGCCCCTGCGGCATATCGGTATACAACGGCATACGGGTCTTTCGGAAAGGGGCGCAATCCGCTAGGACGCGGTCAGAATTTCGGCTGACCGCGAAAGGGCGACCCCATGGCAACCCCCACCTTCCCTGACATTGTATATACCACCGTTGACGAAGCCCCCGAACTGGCCAGCGCGTCCTTGCTGCCCATCGTTCAGCGCTTTGCCAAGGCGGCCGGGCTGAGTGTCGATACCCGCGATATTTCGCTGGCCGGTCGGATCCTCGCGGCCTTTGCGGATGTCTTGCCCGCCGATCAGCGCCAGTCGGACGATCTTGCGGCCCTTGGGGATTGGGTGAAAACGCCCGAAGCGAACGTGATCAAATTGCCGAACATCTCGGCTTCGGTTCCGCAACTGGTCGCCGCCATCACCGAATTGCAGGCCAAAGGCTATGCCCTGCCCGACTATCCCGAAGCCCCGCAGACCGAGGCTGAAAAGGAAACGCGCGCGCGGTATGATGCCATCAAGGGGTCGGCGGTGAACCCGGTTCTGCGCGAAGGCAATTCCGACCGTCGCGCTGCCAATGCGGTGAAGAACTACGCCAAGGCCAATCCGCATCGCATGGGCGCTTGGTCCAAGGACAGCAAGACCCATGTCGCGTCGATGCCCGGCAATGATTTCTATGCCAACGAAACCTCGACCGTGATCACCGCCGCGCAAGCGGGCGCTGCCAAGATCGTTCTGACCGATCCCAACGGGACCGAGCATGTGTTGAAGGACGGCGTCCAATTCGCCGAAGGCACCGTTGTGGACGCGACCTTCATGTCGGCCAAAGCGCTAAGGTCCTTTCTGAAAGACGAAATTTCGAATACTGAACAAGGTGTCTTGTTTTCGCTGCACCTGAAAGCAACCATGATGAAGGTGTCCGATCCGATCATCTTCGGACATGCCGTGTCGGTCTATCTGGCCGACTTCTTCGACAAGCATGGTGCCACGCTGAAGGCGCTGGGCGTGAACCCGAATTCCGGCATCGGTGATATCGAAGCCCGCATCGCCGGGAACGCCGCGTTGGAAGCGGACCTGAAGGCGGCGCTGGCCGCCGGACCGGACATGTATATGGTCAATTCGGACAAAGGGATCACCAACCTGCATGTTCCGTCCGATGTGATCATCGATGCGTCCATGCCAGCCGTCATTCGCGCCGGCGGCAAAGGCTGGGGCCCGGATGGCAACGAAGCCGACACCAAATGCGTGATCCCGGATCGCTGCTATGCGCCGGTTTATGACGAAACGATTTCCTATTTCAAAGAAACCGGGGCCTTGGATGTGACCACCTCGGGCACGGTGCAGAATGTCGGTTTGATGGCCCAGAAGGCCGAAGAATATGGCAGCCACCCGACCACCTTCGAGATCCCTGCTGACGGAACCGTGCAAATGATCGCCGCCAATGGCGATGTGCTGCACAGCCATGTTGTCGAGGCGGGCGATATCTGGCGGTCGTCCAGTGCCAAGAAGGCGCCGATCGAAGACTGGGTGCAGCTGGCCATCGACCGTCAGGCCGCCATGGGCTGTCAGGCCATCTTCTGGCTGGACGCGAACCGCGCCCATGACGCCGAACTGATCAAGATCGTGACCCCGATCCTGCAGGCCAAAGGCGTGGCCGACAAATTCCAGATCCTGGCCCCGCGCGAAGCCACCCGCTTGTCGCTGGAAACGATCCGCAAGGGCGAAGACAGCATTGCCATCACCGGCAACGTGTTGCGGGATTATCTGACCGACCTGTTCCCGATCCTTGAACTGGGGACCTCGGCCAAGATGCTGTCCATCGTCAAACTGATGCAGGGCGGCGGGCTGTTCGAAACCGGTGCGGGCGGCTCGGCCCCCAAACATGTGCAGCAGCTGGTCGAAGAAAACCACCTGCGCTGGGACAGTCTGGGCGAATTCTGCGCGCTGGGCGAAAGCTTTATGTTCTTCGCCGGAACCTCGGGCAATGCCAAGGCCGCGGTGCTGGGCAAGGCGGTCGAAGCCGCCACGCAAGGGGTTCTGGATCATGACCGCAGCCCGGGCCGCAAAGTGGGCCAACCCGACAACCGCGACAGCCATTACTGGTTCGCGCGCTATTGGGCCGAAGCCCTGGCGGCGCAGACCGAGGATGCGGAACTGGCCAGCCAGTTCGCGCCCATCGCCCAAGCCATGGCGGATCAGGAAGCCCAGATTCTTGCCGAACTGGGCGCCGGGCGGGGCGCAGCGGTGGATATCGGCGGATACTACAAGCCCGATCCGGTCAAACTGGCCAATGTCATGCGCCCCAGTGCGACGCTGAACGCGATCATCGGCTAAGGCGATCCCGCGATGACCAAGATCAAAGTCGAGAACCCCATCGTCGACATGGACGGCGATGAAATGACCCGGATCATCTGGGCGTTCATCAAGGAAAAGCTGATCCTGCCCTATCTGGATGTGGACCTTCTTTACTATGATCTTGGCATCGAGGAGCGGGACCGCACCAATGACCAGATCACCATCGACGCCGCCGAAAAGACGAAAGAGGTCGGCGTCGCGGTGAAATGCGCCACGATCACGCCGGACGAAGCCCGGGTCGAAGAATTCGGGCTGAAGCAAATGTGGCGCAGCCCCAATGGGACGATCCGCAATATCCTTGGCGGCGTCGTGTTCCGCCAGCCGATCATTTGCCGGAACGTGCCGCGCCTTGTGCCCGGTTGGACAAAGCCCATCGTGATCGGGCGGCATGCCTTTGGCGATCAATACAAGGCAACCGACCTGAAATTTCCCGGCCCCGGCAAGCTGACGATGAAATTCGTGGGCGAGGATGGCACCGTGGACGAACGCGAGGTCTTCGATGCGCCGTCGGCCGGCGTCTTTATGGGCATGTACAACCTTGACCAGTCCATCATCGACTTTGCCCGCGCGGCTTTGAACTATGGTTTGAATATTGGATGGCCTGTCTATCTTTCGACCAAGAATACCATCCTGAAACAGTATGATGGGCGCTTTCTGGAACTGTTCCAGCGAATATATGACGAAGAGTTTGCCGATGCCTTCAAGGCGAAGGGCATTTGGTACGAACATCGTCTGATCGACGACATGGTTGCCTGCGCCATGAAATGGAACGGGGGCTTTGTCTGGGCCTGCAAGAACTATGATGGCGATGTGCAATCGGACACGGTTGCCCAAGGGTTCGGCAGTCTGGGTCTGATGACCAGTCAATTGATGACGCCCGATGGAAAGATCGTCGAAGCCGAAGCCGCCCATGGCACCGTGACCCGGCATTATCGCCAGCATCAGGCGGGCGAACAAACCTCGACCAATTCGATCGCGTCGATCTATGCGTGGACAGGCGGCTTGAAACACCGCGCCAAGCTGGACGACAATGCCGCCCTGATGGGATTTGCCGAAACACTGGAACGTGTGATTGTCGATACCGTCGAAGCCGGTCACATGACCAAAGACCTTGCCTTGCTGGTTGGACCCGATCAGGGCTGGCTGACCACCATGGGCTTTCTGGAAAAAATCGACGAAAACCTGCAAAAAGCCTTGTAAGGTGGCTGTCACCGGGCGCGATCGGCCTACTTGCCCAGCATGATGGACACCCCCAAACCCCAGCAAAAACACACCGCCCTTGAGGACGCGCAGGGGCTGCTGTTTGGCAGTTTCGTCTGCGGGGCTTCGCTGGTCTTGCTGACCCATCTGGGGCTTGTGACCGGGCAAACCGCAGGTCTGGCGGTGTTGATTTCCTATCTGACCGGGATCAGCGTCGGCACCGTGTTTTTTGTGATCAACCTGCCCTTCTATTGGCTGGCCTATCAACGGATGGGGGTGGCCTTCACGCTGAAGACCTTCATCGCGGTCGGGCTGCTGTCGCTGTTCACCGAATTTCTGCCCCTGCATCTGGGTTTTGGCGATGTCACCCCTTGGATCGGCGCCCTCTTGTTCGGATGCATGGCGGGCGGGGGTCTGCTGGCCCTGTTCCGGCATGGGGCCAGCTTGGGGGGGATCGGCATTCTGGCCTTGTATCTGCAAGATCGAACCGGGTTTCGCGCGGGCTGGACCCAATTGATCGTTGATGCGTGCATTTTTGCGGTCGCGGCCTTTGTGCTGGAACCCGGTGTTGTTGCGGCCTCCTTGCTGGGGGCGTTGATCGTCAATCTTGTGATCGCGATCAACCATCGCAAGGACCGCTATATCGGAACCTAAGCGCGCCCCCTGCCAAGCCTTGACAGGCTTGCCCCAAGACCCGCATCCCCTTGCATCATGCTGTTGCGCGCGCTTGCCCTTCTGATTGTCTTGATCGCGGTGTCGATCCTGTTGTCCGTCGCCTTTGGCGAAAAGGTCTTGGTGGCCTTGGGGTTGGTCTTGGTGCAGCTGCAATTGCTGGGCAAGAAGGTCATCGCGCTGGAATGGCCCGTGATCGCGCTGTGGCTGAAGACCCATACCGCGCTGTTCTTCCGGGTCGAGCTTCTGAAGAAATGGGTCAGCACATCGCTTCTGCCCCTGATCATGGGATCGGTGATGCGGCGGCGCATTGCAGGCTGGATCGGGGCGCTGCGGGCGGGCATTGCAACCCGGTATGCCCGGATGATGGCGTGGTATTCCGATTTGGGTCCGTTGGAAAAACTGTTGACCGCGATGATCGTCGTGGTCGCCATGTTCGCCTTGTCGGTCAGTTCGGTTGGCCTGTGGCTGATCCTGTTTTCGGTCAAGATCCCGTTTTGGTTGGTGGCCATGCTGGCGGCAACCAGCCGGATGATCTGGACAACCCTCAGCAAGACCGCATTTCGCACGATCGCCTTCCTGAAGCTGGGTCTTGCCTGGGCGCTGTTGCGGCGCGGGCTGCCGAAACGCTTGCTGGACCGGAAACGTCGCTTCGAATTTCGCATGGCCCGCCGCGTGGTGCGCAAGCGGCGCATGACGGTCCGCCAATTGGCGGCCCAGAAAGACAGCTTTGCGCTGAATTGGGCCGTCTATAAGGAGGCGCTGCGCGGGGTGTTCACCCGCGCGCCGCAGGATGGCGGTTAATCCAGCGCCTCGACCAGAACCAGATCGCGTTCCGACGCGCCTTGGGCATGGGACAGCGCTTCTTGATAGGTCGCGCTTTCATAACAAGCGTTTGCCGCCTCCAGACTGGGGAAGCGCGCAACGACATTTCGGGGATGGGCGCGGCCTTCTTTCTGGATCGCCTTGCCGCCGCGGGCCAAGAACTCGCCCCCATGCTCTGCAATGGCTTGGGTGGCCAGTGCCGCATAGCGGGCATAGGCCTCCTCGTCGGTGACGGTGACATGGGCAATCCAGAATGCAGACATCGCACTTATCCTTTCAACAGGGTTTCGACCGCCGCAAAGGCCGCCTCGGTCGGCCCGGCGGGGGCCCCGCCTTGCGCCAGATGCGGTTTGCCGCCGCCGCCTTTGCCGCCCATGGCCGCCACGGCCGCTTTGACCACATCCACCGCCGACACGGTTTCGGTCAGATCCTCGGTCACGCCCGCAGCGATGGCGGCTTTGTCGCCTGTCGCGGTGATCAAGACCACGACACCGGACCCGATCCGATCCTTGTGCGCGTCAATCAAGGCGGGCAAATCCTTGCCAGACACGCCTGCGACGTCTTGGGCCACCAACGACAGGCCGTTGACGGTGCGGCTGGCAGGCTCTGTGGTCCCGGCGCCGCCGGACATCGCCAATTCGCGGCGCAAGCTGGCCACTTCGTTTTGCAGGGCCTTGCGTTCTTCGAGCAAGGCCTGCACGCGGTCGGCCACTTCGGCCGGTTGCGCCTTCAGCTTCAGGGCGACATC
>CAZIKH010000085.1:0-9049 GCA_964539755.1 uncultured Dinoroseobacter sp.
AGGCCATGCATCCCCAACATGCCGATCCAATGCGTGCCCGACGCCGGATAAGCCCCCAGACCCATCAGGGTCGAGGTGATCGGAATGCCCGTTGCATCGACCAGTTCGCGCAGCAACTGGCTGGCCGCGTCGCCCGAATTGATCACACCGCCCCCGGTGTAGAACAACGGGCGTTCGGCGGTTTCCATGGCTTCGACCAAGGCGGTGATCATCTCGATATCGCCTTTGACCTTGGGCTGGTAATGTCCCAGATCGGCCTTGGCGGGGGGCGTGTAGGTGCCGGTGGCGAATTGCACGTCCTTGGGGATGTCGATCAGCACCGGGCCGGGGCGGCCATTGGTGGCGATGTGGAAGGCTTCGTGGATCGTGCTGGCCAGCTCGTCGGTTTCCTTCACCAGCCAGTTCATCTTGGTGCAGGGGCGGGTGATGCCGACGGTATCGGCTTCCTGAAAGGCGTCCGAGCCGATCATGAAGGTCGGCACCTGCCCGGTCAGAACAACCAGCGGGATCGAATCCATCAGCGCATCGGTGATGCCGGTGACGGCGTTGGTGGCCCCGGGCCCCGAGGTCACCAGAACGACGCCCGGTTTGCCCGTGGCGCGGGCATAGCCTTCGGCGGCATGGGTGGCGCCCTGTTCGTGGCGCACAAGGATGTGCTTGATTTTCGCCTGTTGGAAAATCTCGTCATAGATCGGTAGCACGGCACCGCCGGGATAGCCGAAAATCGTGTCCACACCCTGATCGATCAGGGCCTGAACCACCATCTGCGCGCCGGTCATCTGTTGTGCCGTCATCGTCTGTCTCTCCTTGGCTGCGCGGTTGTCGTATGTGCGGGTGCGCGGGTCAAAAAAAAGCCCCCGGTCGGAACTCGGGGGCGCATGTCGGAGGGTCTGGAAACCCGTTACCGGTCCATGCGCCTGTGTCCTACAAGTCCTACGATCATGTCCATGATGTGTTGGGCTTCCCTTGGGCTTCGTGCGCGCGACGTTAGGGGGCGGGGCAGGGGGCGTCAACCGCGAATGGCGACTTTTCCTGTCCCGAGAGGGCGAGTTCGTGTTTTTTTGTTGCGCAGGGCGATGCGGCGCGGATCAGGCAGGATCGTTCGGGGCGCTGGCCCAAACGGCCAGCGGTTGCGGCGGACCCAGCAGGAACCCTTGGGCATAGCGCAGGCCGAGGGCTTGTAGGTGCTGGCGCTGCGCGGGGGTTTCGACCCCTTCGGCGATCAGCACGCAGTCGAGGGCGTCGGTCAGGGCGCGCAGGGCGGCCAGAATGGCGCGGGTGCGGCGGTCCTGCGGTCCGCTGGCCAGAAAGCTGCGGTCCAGTTTGACGATCTCAATTGGCAGGTCGCGCAGCCGATCCAGATTGGCGTGCCGCGTGCCGAAATCATCCAGCGCCAGATGGAAACCCCTTGCCCGCAGCGCGGTCAGACCGGCGGTCAGGTCGATGCCGGGGGCAGGGTGTTCGAGCAGTTCCAGGACGATCTTGCCGGGGCGGGCGGAGGGATCGCAATCCGCCAGCCACGCCGGACCGGACCCGCCCACCAAGGCCGGGGGCAGGTTGAAGCTGACCATCAGCTGGGGGTCGATGGCATCGACGGTGCCCAGAACCTGCCCGACCATGGCGGGGGTGATGTCATGGGTGGGGTCGTCTTGTGCCGTTGCCGGACCCAGCCAGCGGCCATCGGTCTGCGGGTGGCGCAACAGGGCTTCGACCCCGATGGGACGCCCGGTTGCCAGATCGACGATGGGCTGGACATGAAAGACGGGGCTTGGGGCGGCGCGCTGCGCGGTCGAGGAGGGCATGGATGGGTCTCGGCGGCGCAAGGGAAAGATGAGATCAGCATACACGTTTAAGGCGATCCGTCAAATGTCGCCCGGCCCGAGTCACCTTGCGCGGCTGGGCGGTTTGCCGGGTCTGGGTCTGGCCCATGGGCGGGGCAGGGCTGGATCAATTCGCGTTATGCGTGTGGGGCGGGCGGTTTACTCGGCTTCATAAGTTGCAAATGTCTATTTTCTATGCGGTTCGGCCCGCCAAACCCGCGAAAACACGGGCCGCGCACGCGGCTTTGTGTTTGACCTCTGCCCGGGACCGAGTAACTTGCCCCCACTTCAAATGATCCGCCCACGAAATAGGGTGGGCACTTCAACAACGGGGAGGATCTTATGGATCGTCGTTCTTTCTTGCGCACTTCCGCGCTGGGGGGTGGTGCAGCCGCCGCCGCTTCGCTGGCCGCACCGGCCATCGCACAGGGCAACCGCACCCTGACCCTTGTCACCACCTGGGGCCGTGGCGCCGCAGGCGTGCATGACGCCGCACAGCGCGTCGCCGACAGCATCACCGCGATGTCCGACGGCACCCTGACCATCGACCTGAAAGCCGGTGGCGAACTGGTGGGTCCGTTCGAGGTGTTCGATGCCGTGTCCGCCGGTCAGGCCGACATGTATCACGGGGCCGACTATTACTGGGTTGGTCAGCACCCCGCCTATGCCTTCTTCACCGCTGTGCCCTTCGGCATGACGGCGCAGGAAATCGCCAACTGGTACTACCATGCCGGCGGTCAGGCCCTGCATGACGAGCTGAACGAAATCTTCGGCCTGAAAGGCTTCTTGGCAGGCAACACCGGCCCGCAGGCAGGTGGCTGGTTCGCCAAGGAAATCAACGGTCCGGAAGACTTCCAGGGCCTGAAGTTCCGGATGCCGGGTCTGGGCGGTCAAGCCCTGGGCAAGCTGGGCGCATCGGTGCAGAACCTTCCGGGGTCCGAAGTGTACCAAGCGCTGGCATCGGGCGCCATCGACGGCACCGAATGGATCGGCCCGTGGTCGGATGAAGCGGCTGGTTTCCAGGAAATCACCAACATCTACTACACCGCTGGTTTCCACGAGCCGGGCGCAGCCCTGTCGCTGACCACCAACCTGGATGTCTGGAACAGCCTGTCGCCCGCGCATCAGAAGATCATCGAGATCGCCGCAGGCGAATGCCACCAGTGGAACCTGGCACAGTTCCTGAACAACCACGGCCCGGCGCTGCAGCGTCTGCAAGCCGGTGGCGTTCAGGTCCGCACCTTCCCCGACAGCGTCTGGGATGCGTTCGGGCGCGCCTCGGCCGAGGTGTTGGAAGAAAACATGGGCGACGACATCTTCAAGCGCATCCATGACAGCGTGATGGAATCCATGGCGGCCTCGTCGGCTTGGATCAGCGCATCGCAGGGCACCTATACCGCCCAGCGTGACCGCGTGATGGGTGGCTAAGCCAACCGCCTGATCTTGGACCCGTCCTGCCCGAGCGGCGGGGCGGGTCCTGCCTGACCCGGCTGCCTTCTGGGGGGCGCTGGCCGGGGACTTTCATCGCCATGAGGTTCGGATGCTCGATTTCATCGTTTGGGTCATCACCAATATCGGTTTGTCGATCTATCACTTTGCCTATGCGATCACGCATCCCCAGCTTTGGTTGAACTGGTCCGATGGCGAGGCGCTGATGCGCTTTGTCTATTACGGCGGATCGGTCGAATTCTTCTTCGTCTTCTTTACCGCCTTCCTGATCCTGACCGGGATCGGCGTGTGGAAGACCGGCTTCATGTGGGGCATGGTGCGGGGGCTGGAAGGCTTTGCCAATGTCGTGGGCCGGTTCTTTGCCTATGCGGGCCTGTTGATGGTCTTGCAGCAAATCCTGATCATCTTTCTGCAACGCATCTTCCGGGTCTCGGAAATCTCGATCGGGCCGTTTGGCTATATCTTCACCCGCGATTTGTCGTGGTATTCGGAAGAACTGAAACTTTACAATGCCATGGTCGTTTGCCTGTGCTGCGCCTACACCTTTGTGCAGGGCGGGCATGTGCGCGTCGATCTGGTTTATGCGGCGGTGAACCATCGCAAGAAGCGCATGATCGACATGCTGGGCAGCCTGTTCTTCATGATGCCGGTGATGGTGCTGACATGGATGTATTCGTGGTACTTCATGTGGCGGCACCTGATCACGCCGAAAGTGGCGGCCTCGGACACGCTGGAACGCACGATCATGAAGGCGCGCGCCGTGCGCTGGAACGTCGAAACCATCGGCTTCTCGCCGAACGGGTTTGACGCCTATTTCCTGTTCAAGGTTCTGATCGTCGCCTTCTGCGGCATGGTTCTGTTGCAGGCGGTGGCCTTCTTCTGGCGCAGCTATCTGGAATATGTCGAGGGCGAAGCCTCGGCCAACAAATATCTTGACCGCGATACGCTGGGCGACGATCCGAACGCGGAAACCGCCGAGCACCTCGTAGAAGTCAAGTCGCATTAAACGAAGGGGCGCCCCCAAATGATTTTTGGTCTGGACGGTATCGAGGTCGGCCTCATCATCGTGTTCTTCTGCCTGTTCGGGGCGATCATGTCGGGCTTCCCGGTGGCCTTCGCCATTGGCGGGTCGGCGGTGATTTCCTTTGCGATCATCGCCGCGCTGGACAGTGCGGGTTTGCTGATCCATCAGGCCATCGACACCAATTCGCCGGAATATGCCGCGTTGATCGCCGAAGGGGTGATCCGCGAAAGCATTTCGGTCTTCCGATACCCCGACCTGCCAAGGGTCGAAGAGGCGCTGTTCCCCGGCGGCTGGGAACAGGCGATGAACCGGAATATGAGCTTCATCGTCAACCGGATGAATGAACGCGTCATCGCGGGCCAGTCCATCGAGACGCTGCTGGCGGTGTTGATGTTCGTGATGATGGGCATCACGCTGGAACGGTCGAAAATCGCCGAAGACCTGCTGACCACGATGGCCAAGGTGTTCGGGCCCTTGCCGGGCGGGTTGGCCGTGTCGATCGTGGTGGTGGGGGCGTTTCTGGCCGCGTCGACCGGGATCGTGGGCGCGACCGTGGTGACCATGGGCCTGCTGGCCCTGCCGACGATGTTGCGCAACAATTATTCGCCCGAATTGTCGACCGGGGTCATCGCGGCCTCGGGGACCTTGGGGCAGATCATTCCGCCGTCCATCGTGATCGTTCTGTTGGGCACGCTGGCGGGCGACCTTTATGCGACCGCGCAAGAAGAACGCGCGCAATTGGTCGGGTGTTCGGATGCGCTGACCTATCTGGGCGAGGCGGCGGTGGTGTCGGTGGGCACCTTGTTCCAAGCCGCGATCCTGCCGGGGATCATGCTGGCCTTCCTTTATGGGGCCTATGCGTTCGGCTATGCGATGGTGAACCCGACGAAAGCGCCGCCCGTGGAAATGGGCGACACCGGGACCGAGGTGATCACGCGTCAGGAATCCTTCACCTGGTTTCTGGCGGTGCCGGGCGCCCTGATCGGGGGGCTGATCCTTGCCACGTCGATCAATATGGTCGGCAGTCAGGACCTGACGATTTCCAGTTTCACCGATGCCGGGGAATCCGCGTCCTTGCGCACCAATGTGTCGCCGCAATGCCAAGCCGCGATGATCGAGCTGCACGGCCAAGAGGCATGGGACGTCGCCGTCGCGCAACAGCAAGCGATTGACGATGCGGGCGGGTTCGATGCGGGCCATGAACGCGACGAAGCCGAAATGGCACAAGCCTTGGCCGACAAGATCGCGGCAGCGGCCCCCATCGGGTCGGGCATCGCGATCCTGTTGCTGTTCTATGCGCTGGTCCTGACCACCGCGCGCGGCATCGCGCCTTCGGCGGATCGCACGCCGCTGTTGATCGGGGCGGGGGGCATCGGTCTGGGCCTGTTGTTCGACATTTTCCTGATCGCGCCGACCACCACGGCGGGCACGACCTTTGTTCTGATGGCCTTGCCCTTTGCCTTGGCCAGCTATGGCGCGAAATTCGCCGTGGAACGTCTGGGCAAGAACGACCTGATCCGGGTGATCTTTCCGCCCTTGGTTCTGATCGTCGCGGTGCTGGGGTCGATCCTGGGCGGGGTGACGAACCCGACGCCCGCCGCCGCGCTTGGCGCGGGCGGGGCGATCATGCTGGCGGCCTATCGCAAGCTGAAGGATGAACAGAAATCCGCGAAATGGATCATCATCGGCAGCTTCGCCATCGTCATCATGCTGCTGATCGGCATCAATTTTGACCTGCGCACCGGGCTGGAAACCACCGGCTTCGAAGAATGGGTCGCGATCATCTTTGCCCAAGCGGCCTATCACGTCGCGATCTTTGGCGTTCTGTTTGCCTGCTACACGCTGTGGCGGACCAATGTTCTGCCGCCCGTGGTGCGGGAAACGGCCAAGGTGACGTCGATGGTGTTCACGATCCTGATCGGCAGTCAGGTTCTGAACCTTGTCGTGATCTCGTTCGGGGGCGAGCATTACATCCAGCAATTCCTGCGCAGCTTCGACAACGAAATGGTTGTCTTCCTGATCGTGATGCTGGTGCTGTTCATCCTGGGCTTCGTGCTGGATTTCCTGGAAATCATCTACATCGTCGTGCCCATCGTCGGACCGGTGATCTATGGCGGCACGATGGACCCGAAATGGGTGACGATCATGATCGCGGTGAACCTGCAAACCAGCTTCCTGACGCCGCCCTTCGGGTTTGCCCTGTTCTATCTGCGGGGCGTGGCCCCGAAAGAGGTGACCACAGGCCATATCTATCGCGGCGTGATCCCCTTCGTGCTGATTCAGATCTTGGGTCTGGCCCTGCTGTGGAGCTTCCCGGATTTCGTCACCATCGTGCCGAACCTGCTGGGCGGATAGGGATTTTTTGGACCGAAGCGGTGTCAAGATCGCTTCGGTCGGCATCTGCCCTCTTGTGTTTTCCGCGCAACTGCCCCTATGGTGGGGCAGGAACGGTGCGTCTCTAGCGCGTCCGTCTCCGAACAAGGTTTACCTGTTCTAATCGAAGACCACGCGCACCGCCGCTTCCGGTTTCCAGAACAGATGACGGGACCTCAGGGTCCGAAATTTCCCTTGCGATGCGTCGCAAGGGCCGCAAGGCGCCTTAGTGCGTCGGAGAAGAACCGCGATGACACGCGACGGAGCAGTGCAGAAACAGGGCTGGCGCAAAAGCGCCTTGGCCTTGGCGCACGCCTTCCTCGCATCGCCCCAATCACAGCCCCGCAGGATAGGCCAGCACCCCTTGGGTGCCCGCGTTCTGCCGCGCTGCACAGAGACAACATGGCTAAGAAAATGCTTATCGACGCCACCCACGCGGAGGAAACCCGCGTCGTGGTGGTGGATGGGAACAAGGTCGACGAATTTGACTTTGAATCCGTAAACAAGCGGCAGCTTGCAGGAAATATCTATCTGGCAAAGGTAACGCGGGTCGAACCGTCGTTGCAGGCCGCTTTCGTCGATTACGGCGGAAACCGTCACGGGTTCTTGGCGTTTTCCGAGATTCATCCCGATTATTACCAGATTCCGGTCGCGGACCGCGAAGCTTTGCTGGCCGAAGAACGCGCCTATGCCAAGTCGCTGGAAGAGGACGACGAAGAAAAGCCCGCGCCGAAAAAGCGCCGCTCGCGCCGCAAGAAAGCCGATCCGGCCCCCGAGGGAACGCAGGACGGGGCCGAGGCCGAAACGCCGGACGCGGATGCAGGCGAAACGCCGCCCGAGGCCCCCGTGACCGAAGCCGCCGAAGCCGAGACCCCGGCCGAGGCGTCCGAACCCGCAGCCCCCGAGGCGGACACGCCTGAAACCGCCGAAGCCGAAACGCCCGAGGCGCCCGCACCCGAGGCGGACCCGAAACCGCAGGCAATGGCGGTCGAAGGCGAAGACCCGGTGGCGACCCAAGACCCCGAAACCGGGGCGGAAACGGAAACCGCAGGCAGCGCCGATGCGCCGGACCCCAAGGTCATTTCCGGTATGGATGTGGTCGATCTGACCGAGGAGGCCGACAGCGCAGACCCCGTCGAAGGCTTCCCGCCCGCCGATGCCGAGGTGGAAGACAGCGACGAACCGGCGGCGGATGCCGAACAGATCGAATCCGTGGCCGAAGAAGACCTGGACGAAGAAATCCGGCCCGCGCGCAAACCGCGCCCGCGCCGCTACAAGATTCAAGAAGTCATCAAGGTGCGCCAGATCCTGCTGGTGCAGGTCGTCAAGGAAGAACGCGGCAACAAGGGCGCTGCGCTGACCACTTATCTGTCGCTGGCCGGGCGCTATTGCGTGTTGATGCCGAACACGGCGCGGGGCGGGGGGATCAGCCGCAAGATCACCAATGCCGCCGACCGCAAGAAGCTGAAGGAAATCGCCCAATCCATCGAGGTGCCGGAAGGCGCGGGCCTGATCGTGCGCACGGCGGGCGCGCAGCGCACCAAGGCGGAAATCAAGCGCGATTACGAATACCTGCAACGTTTGTGGGAACAGATCCGTGACCTGACGCTGAAATCCATCGCGCCCGCGCAGATTTACGAAGAAGGCAACCTGATCAAGCGGTCGATCCGTGACCTCTACAACCGCGACATCGACGAGGTCCTGGTCGAAGGCGAAGAAGGCTATCGCACGGCCAAAGACTTTATGAAGATGCTGATGCCCAGCCACGCCAAGAACGTGAAGCTGTATCAGGACAGCATGCCGCTGTTTGCGAAGTATCAGGTCGAATCCTACCTTGCGGCGATGTTCAACCCGACCGTGCAGCTGAAGTCGGGCGGGTATATCGTGATCGGCGTGACCGAGGCGCTTGTGGCCATCGACGTGAACTCGGGCCGGGCGACCAAGGAAGGGTCCATCGAAGAAACCGCGCTGAAAACCAATCTGGAAGCCGCCGACGAAGTGGCGCGCCAATTGCGCCTGCGCGACCTTGCGGGTCTGATCGTGATCGACTTTATCGACATGGACGAACGCAAGAACAACGCCGCCGTTGAAAAGCGGTTCAAGGAACGGCTGAAATCCGACCGCGCGCGGATTCAGGTCGGGCGCATTTCGGGCTTTGGTCTGTTGGAAATGTCGCGCCAGCGGTTGCGTCCGGGCATGTTGGAAGCCACGACGCAACCCTGTCCGGCTTGCCATGGCACGGGCTTGATCCGGTCGGATGACAGCATCGGCCTGATGATCCTGCGGCAGTTGGAAGAAGAAGGCACCCGCCGTCGGTCGCGCGAAGTGCTGCTGAAAGCGCCGGTGTCGGTCATCAACTTCCTGATGAACGTCAAACGCGAAC
>CAZIKH010000086.1:0-8634 GCA_964539755.1 uncultured Dinoroseobacter sp.
CCTGAATTTTCATCTGCATCCATGTGCGCAGCAACGCGTTGATCCGTTCCTGATAGCCCTTGCCCATGGCCTTGAAACAGCGCGCCACGGACCGATCCAGATACAGCGTGATCTTCTCTTTCTTCTCGGCGACGTCATAGTCGAATTCCAGCATGTGCCAGTCATCGGGCACCTGATCGCGGATCGTGTCTTCGATGATCCACCCTTTGCGCAGGAAGAACAGCGATTCATACATCGCGTCTTCCGCGCGGCGGCGGGCTTTGGTTTTGGGGCGCAGGGCCAAGGACATATCACACCTCGCATCAAGTTGGACCTGCACCCTGCCAGATGGATTTTAGGAAAATCTTAACGGACCGTGCGTTGCAGCCCGGGCGCACCGACGTGATACCGACGCGATACCGACGCAAGACAGCCCCCCGGGTCTGGCTTTGGCGGGCCTGACATGATTTGGTAAGGCCTGTCGGAATTTGCCGGAACGCGCGTCGCCATGTTCTTCACCAAAATCGCCCGTGCCTTGGCCTGGATCGGATTTCTGCTGGGGCTTGCCATTCTGGGGCTGGCCATCTTTGGCGGCACACAGCCAGATTATATCGTCTTTGCAGAACGTTACCTCGGCACCCCCAACACGGGCGAGGCGGTCGAACGGGCCATTCGGATCATCCTGATCTCGATCGCGCTGGGCGTTCTGGCGGAAATCGGCACGGCGCTGTCGCGCCTGACCGTGGTCGAGGACGACGATTACTGACGCCGCGTTTGCCCCGAAACACCTTGATTTCCAGCCCAAACCTGATACCTGCGCCCCTAGCTAACTCTATCGACCACCTGTCTCCCTTATCCGGCTTCAGTCACTCGATCCTAGACGACGCCGGGGTGCCGCAGTTCCGCGGGCACCGCTCAAATGAAGGAGACCACGGATATGGCCAAAGGCACCGTGAAATGGTTCAACACCACCAAAGGCTTCGGCTTCATCGCACCGGAAGGTGGCGGCAAGGACGTTTTCGTTCACATCTCGGCTGTTGAACGCGCCGGCCTGACCGGCCTGTCGGACAACCAGAAAGTGACCTACGACCTGCAAGCAGGCCGCGACGGTCGCGAAAGCGCCGACAACATTCAGCTGGCCTGATCCAGCCGAAGTGACCTAACGGAATGGGGCGCAGGCCATGGGTCTGCGCCCTTTTCTGTGCGCGCTATTCTTGACCCTTTGATCAATCCATGCACCCTGCCACCCCACGCGAGGGAGGGCTGCGCCATGTATCAACCCGTCATCACCGGCACGGGCGTGTTCACGCCGGAACAAACCATCACGAATGACGAACTGGTTGCCGCCTTCAACGCCTATGCGGACAAGTGGAACGCCGACCATGCCGAGGCCATCGCCGCAGGCGAGGTCGAACCAAAGCCGCAGTCCTCGTCTGACTTCATCGTGAATGCCAGTGGCATCGAACAGCGGTTCGTCATGGACAAGACCGGGGTCTTGGACCCCGACGTGATGCATCCGCGCCTGCGCCAGCGATCCGATGAAGAACCCGGGATCATGGCGGAAATGGCGCTGGATGCGGCCCAGAAAGCCTTGGCCGAAGCCGGGGTGGACGGCACGCAGATCGATCTGATCCTCGTTGCGGCGTCGAACCATGAACGCGCCTATCCCGCGATTGCGATCGAGGTGCAGCAGCTTCTGGGCGCGGGCGGCTTTGCCTTTGACATGAATGTCGCCTGTTCCAGTGCCACCTTCGGCATTCAGGCGGCGGCGGACATGATCCGCGCGGGCAGTGCGCGCAAGGCGTTGGTTCTCAACCCCGAGATTTGCAGCGCCCATCTGGAATGGCGCGACCGCGACTGTCATTTCATCTTCGGCGACGTGGCCACGGCCACGCTGATCGAACGCAAGGAAGACGCCAAAGGCGCGCATTGGGATATCGTTTCGACCCGTTGCGCGACGCAGTTTTCAAACAACATCCGGAACAATAATGGCTTTTTGCGCCGGACCCGGCCTGATGGCATGGCCGACCGACGCGACATGCAGTTCATGCAGAACGGGCGCAAAGTGTTCAAAGAGGTGCTGCCGATGGTCAGCCAGCATATCGCTGACCACATGGCCGACGAAGGCGTGGCGGCCGAGGATCTGAAGCGCCTGTGGCTGCACCAAGCCAACAAGACGATGAACGACTTTATCGGGCGGAAGGTCTTGGGGCGGGTGCCAGACCCGGCGGAACAGCCAAATATCCTTCAGGATTATGCCAATACGTCGTCTGCGGGGTCGATCATCGCGTTCTCAAAGCATTCCAGCGACATGCAGCCCGGCGAAACCGGGCTGATCTGCTCGTTCGGGGCGGGCTATTCGGTTGGGTCGGTGATCGTGACGCGGCGGGCGGCCGGGCTTTCGGACTAGAAGCCCCAGACGTGATTGATCAGCAGAACGTTCGGCACGATGAAGGCGAAGGCCAAGCAGAAGAACCGCGCCGCATCGACGGCGATCTTCTCGGGGCCGCTGCCAAAGACCATGTCTGCGTCGTCGTCCATGTGCGACTGGTCAAAGGTTTGATTCATATCTTGCATCTTACTCTCCTCCGCGCTCCAGCATGGCGCCTATCTGGTCATCTAGGCTGGGCGCGCGGGATGTCGAGTGGTCGCCCCCTTGGACCGGTCTGGAGCCTGCGGATTTGAAACATCCCTTCTTTTTTGGCTACGGGTCGCTTGTTAATCGGCATACCCATGCCTTTCCCGAAGCAAGCCCTGCGCGGGTGCGGGGATGGCGCCGCGTATGGCGCGAAACCGACCTGCGTCCGGCGGCGTTCTTAAGCGTTGTGCCGGACCCGGATGGCATCTTGGATGGGTTGATCGCGGCCGTGCCGAATGGGGATTGGGCGGCCTTGGACGCGCGTGAATACGCCTATGATCGCCATCCGGTCGCCTTGGCGGATCTGGAAACCGACGCCCCTGAGGTGGCCGAGGTGCAGCTTTATGCAACCCGGCCCGAGATCAGCCGCCCGGCAGGCAATCCCGACCACCCGATCCTGCTGAGCTATTTGGATGTTGTGGTGCAAGGGTATCTGCACCAATTCGGCGAAGACGGTGTCACGCGGTTCTTCCAGACGACGTCCGGCTGGCATGCGCCGATCTTGAACGACCGCGATGCCCCGATCTATCCCCGTGCCCAAACACTGACCCGGACCGAGACCGCCTTGGTCGATGACTGGTTGGCGCGGTTATCGGCGGTGATACAGCATCGATAGGAGGCGGGTGTGAAACCGGGGTCCGGTGGGTTTGGGCAGGTCTGGGCGCGCAATCAGGCGTTCGGTCAGCGCCCATGCAATCAGGCCGAAAACCAAGCCCCCCAGGGCTTGCCCGATCAGAACCCCGGGCGCGCCGAACAGGGTCGCCCCCAGCAAGACGGGCGGAATGGTTCCCAAGGTATGCCGCCCCCAGTTCAGCCATGTTGAATAGAACGGATGGCCCAGATTGTTGAAGGCGGCATTCGACACGAACAGCATGCCGTTGAACAGGAAGGCCAGCGCAAGCGGGCCGCAGAATAGGAAGACCAACGCGCGGGCGTCGCCTTGGGCGTCGAACAGGTCCGCAATCAGACCCCGCAGCAAGAACAGGATCAGGGCGACCGATACCACATAAAGCGCGGTAAACAGCAGGGCGGCGCGAAACGCCCCCCGGACCCGGTCGCGCTGGCCTGCCCCGAAATTCTGTCCGATGATGGGGCCGACCGCGCCCGACAGCGCGAAAATCACCCCGAAGGCCACGGGCGTCAGCCGCGCGACGATTGCCATGCCGGCCACCGCCGCTTCGCCAAAGTCTGCCATGGCGCGGGTGACATAGGCCTGCCCAATGGGCGTGGCGAGTTGGGTCAGGATCGCGGGACCTGCAATCATGGCGATGGGGGGCAGGTCTTCGGACAGCGTTGCAGGGGTGGGGCGTTCGAACCCGCCATGGTGGCGCAGGATCGGCAGCAGGGCGACCGCCCCGATGGTAATCCGGGCGGCAACAGACGCCAGGGCCGCCCCGGTCAGGTCCAGCCCAAAGCCAAAGATCAGGATCGGGTCCAGCACAAGGTTGACGCCCCCGCCGTAAAGCGTGGCCATCATCGCCCGGCGCGCATCCCCATGGGCGCGCAGGATTGCGCCCCCCACCATCCCCACCATCAGGAAGGGCAGGCTGGGCACGATGATGCGCAGATACCCCACGGCAAGATCGGCGGTTTCGTCTTGCGCGCCCAGAAGCCCGACGAAGACCGGAAGATTGATCCAGACAAGGGCGGCAAAGACCGCCCCGAAGGCGACCCCGTAGATCAGCGCGTTGGTGGCCCGACGCCGGGCCAGCGCCCGATCCCCCGCGCCCAAGGCGCGCGCCACCAAGGCCCCGGCGGCAATCGCCATGCCAATGCCAAACGAGGTCGTAAAGAACAGGATCGCCCCGGCATAGCCCACCGCCGCCGCCAGTTCTGCCTGACCCAGCATCGAAATGAAAATCATGTCGATCAGGTCGACCGCGAAGACCGCGACCAATCCCACCGACGAGGTCAGCGACATCACGCTGACATGCCGGAACAGGTTGCCGGTCAGGAATTTTGCTTGTTCAGCCATCGCGCGGTCCCCCGATCCTGTGCCCCTTGTAGCGGTGGTTTGCCTCCGGCGGGGATATTTTGAACGGAAGGGGGATCAGAGCTTGGGCTTTGCTTGCATCAGGGGCAGGAAATCGGCCATCTCGGGCCCGCGCTGGCGTCCGGTCAGGGCCTTGCGCAGCGGCATGAACAGGGATTTGCCCTTGCGGCCCGAGGCCTCTTTCACCTCGGCGGTGAATTTGGCCCAGCTATCGGCGTCATAGGGCGGTTGCGGCAGGCGGGCCAAGGCGTCTTCGACGAAGGCCTTGTCTTCGTCATCGACCAGCGGCGTGGCCCCGTCGCGCAACACCTGCCACCAGCTTGCCAGTTCGGCCCGGGTGTCGATGTTTTCGCGCAGGACCTCCCAGAACCGGGGGGCCAGATCGGCGGGCACCCCCAGCGCCGCGATTTGATCGGCCACGCCCTCGAACGGCATGGCGGCCAAGGCGCGGTGGGTCAGGGGTTTCAGGTCATCCGCGTCGAACTTGGTTGGCGCTGCGCCGAATTGCGAGATGTCGAACGCCTCGGCCAGCTCGGCGGGGGTGTCGCGCAGCTCGACCGGTTGGGACGAGCCGAGGCGCGCCATCAAGCTGAGCAATGCCATCGGTTCCACGCCGCCCGCGCGCAAGTCGCGGATCGACAAGGTGCCAAGGCGTTTCGACAGGCTTTCACCTTGCGGGCCGGTCAGCAGCGAATGATGCGCAAAGGTCGGGGCGGTGCCGCCCAAGGCCTGAATGATCTGGATCTGCGTCGCGGTGTTGGTCACATGATCCGAGCCGCGCACAACATGGGTCACGCCCATCTCGGTGTCATCGACCACGCTGGCGATGGTATAAAGCACCTGCCCGTCGGCCCGGATCAGCACCGGGTCGCTGACCGAGGCCGCATCGATCGAGATCGGTCCAAGAATGCCGTCTTCCCAGTCGATACGCTGCTGGTCCAGTTTGAAGCGCCAGACGCCATTGCCGCGTTCGGCCCGCAAGGCTTCGCGTTGCGCCTCCGTCAGGGCAAGGGCTGCGCGGTCATAGACCGGGGGCTTGCCCATGTTCAGTTGTTTCTTGCGCTTCAGGTCCAGCTCGGTCGGCGTTTCAAAGGCTTCGTAGAACCGGCCCGCGGCGCGCAGTTTGTCTGCCGCGTCAGCATAGCGGTCCAGACGGCTGGATTGCGTTTCCACGCGGTCCCATGTCAGGCCCAGCCATTCGAGGTCTGTCTTGATCGCATCGACATATTCCTGCTTCGAGCGTTCCGGGTCGGTGTCGTCGATGCGCAGAATGAAGGTGCCGCCCGCCTTGCGTGCGATCATCCAGTTCATCAATGCGGTGCGCAGGTTCCCGACATGGATATACCCAGTGGGCGAGGGGGCGAAACGGGTGACGGTCATGGGGGCATGGGCCTTCTGAAGTGCGGTTGTCCTCTTTCATACCGCAGGCCAGTTGTCCATATCGGGGACATGGACTGGACCAACATCCCCCCGCCCGATCTGCAGGCCTTTACCGCCCTTGCCGAAGCCGCGCGTGCCGCCTTGCCACCTGACATCGCCCGGGCCGCGCAAGGGGTCGTGCTGCGGGTCGAGGATTGGCCAAGCGTCGATATGCTGGCCGATCTAGAAATCGAAGACGGGTATGAACTGACCGGTCTTTATGAAGGCATCCCCCTGACCGAGAAATCCGTGATGGACCAGCCGATGGGGCCGGACACCATCTGGTTGTTCCGCCGTCCCATCCTGGACGAATGGGCGGATCGCGGGGATGTCAGCTTGGGCGATCTGGTGCGGCATGTTCTGGTGCATGAATTCGCCCATCATTTCGGATGGACCGACGCGGACATCGCGGCAATCGACCGATGGTGGGAATAGCGGGCCTCTGCCGATCCGGGTCAAGCGGGTCAATCCCACACATCACATCTGCGCCAGCGCACACGGCGGCAGCCGAAATCGCGCTATGTCCCCCGCAGTTGATCCCAACACGGAGGACGAATGAAATGTCGCATCTTACACGCCGTCAGGCTTTGGCCAGCGCGATGGCTGCCCCGTTTGCCTTGACCGCCGCATCCGCGGCGCAAGGGGCAGCGCATGCCATGGGCCCGTCCCGTGGCGGGCTGCACAACCGCTTTGCGCTGGGCGACTTCGAAGTGACGACCTTGCTGGCCGGGACCACGCCCCGCGACAACCCGCAAGGCATCTTTGGCATGAACGTGTCGGCAGAGGAATTCGCCGATGTCAGCGCGCAGAACTTCATCCCGACTGACATGTCGCAGTTCTTCTTTACCCCGACCTTGGTCAAAGCAGGAGAGAACACGATCCTGTTCGACACCGGGCTGAACGCGGGCGGTATCACCAGTGCATTGAACGAAGCGGGTTACACCCCCGAGGACGTGACCCACGTGGTCCTGACCCACATGCATGGTGACCATATCGGTGGCTTGATGAACGAAGGCACGCCCACTTTCGCCAACGCCGTCTATGTGACGGGGGCAGCCGAGGACAATTTCTGGCGTGGCGCGGACAATGATGGTTACAAGGCCAATGTCGCCCCATTGGCCGAGAAAACCACCTATGTCGATGGCGGGGCCGAGATTGCACCGGGCATCACCTCGGTTGCGGCCTTCGGCCATACGCCGGGCCATATGTGTTACCGGATTGAATCGGGCGGCGAGGCCTTGATGCTGATCGCGGATCTGGCCAACCATCCGGTCTGGTCGCTTGCCAAGCCGGACTGGGAAGTGCGCTTCGACGCCGACAAGGCCGCCGCGGCTGCGTCGCGCCGCGCTGTTCTGGGCCAAATCGCGGATGAGCGTATCCCGATGATCGGCTATCACATGCCCTTCCCGGGGATCGGCTATGTGGCAGTGGATGGCGACGGCTTCCGGTACGTGCCGCACAGCTATCAATTGATGCTGTAACCCCTAGCTGGCCTGCACCGGGTATGTCCGGTGCAGGTCGTCCAGTCCCGCGCGGATCAATTCCGCCAACACGTCCAGATCCACATCCGCCAGCTTGTTGATGTAAAGACAGGCCGCCCCGGTCTTGTGTTTGCCAAGGCGCGACAGGATGTCGGCATAATCGCTGTATCCCGGCATGATGTAGATCGACAGGTTCGCCTTGCGGGGGCTGAAGCCTGTGGCCAGAAAATCCCCCTCGCGCCCGCTGTCATAGCGATAATGATACTGCCCATAGCCCACAATGGACGGCCCCCACAGGCGCGGCTCCCATCCGGTGATCTGGCGAAAAAGGGCGTCCAAGGTCAAAGCATCCGCGCGCCGCGTCGGATGATCGACCGCGTGCAAGAAGGCGGTGACATCTGCATCGGTGGCGACGGTCTTGTTGCCGGACATCGGCACCCTCCTTAGTCGGTGCGCGTCGCCAGCCTAGCGTATTTCGCGGCTTAGCGAAACGGCGCACCGTGACACCAGACGGTCAAGGAGTGGCGCGCGCCCTTGGTGACCGGCGTGACCCGGTGCAGCAGAAAGGCGGGAAACAGGGTCGCTGCCCCTTGGGCGTCAGAGGCGACCAAGACTTGCGGGCCGGGCTGCACCTGAAGCCGCCCGCCGTCATAGTCCGCAGGCGGTGTCAGCTGCACAACGATGGTCAGTTTGCGCCGCTCGGCCAGACGCCCGTCGCCGATATCGGTGTGCCAATCGAAATGCCCCTGCGCCGAGGCATCATAGCGGGCGACTTGGGCGCTTTCCGCGAATTCGGTCACATCGAAATCGAACACATCCCGGTTTGCGACGCGCACCAGATCGATCATCCGGTCCATGACCCAATCGGTGCCCGGCACATCATCCAGCCAGACCAGATCGGCGCGGCGGATGTTGTGGTCCTGCTGGCGCCCGACCAGCCGCGCGGCATTTGCCGGGGCATCGGCGATCTGGGCCAAAAGGGTGCTGCATTCCGCAGGCGAAAAGGCATCGGGAACGGCGTGAACGGCGATCATGGCTGTGTCCGGAACGAAGGTTCCGCGGGTCTAGGAGTTCTGCCATGGGCTGGCGCGTCCGAATTCGACCAAAGCGCGCGTTTGCGACCT
>CAZIKH010000087.1:0-8630 GCA_964539755.1 uncultured Dinoroseobacter sp.
ATCCGCATCGAGCATATGCGCGAGATGAAGGATATGGCGATCGTCGGCAATATCGGCCATTTCGACAACGAAATTCAGGTCGCCGCGCTGAAGAACCACAAATGGACCAACATCAAGGACCAGGTGGACATGATCGAGATGCCCTCTGGCAACCGCATCATCCTTCTGTCCGAAGGCCGCCTGCTGAACCTCGGCAACGCCACCGGGCACCCGTCCTTCGTGATGTCGGCGTCCTTCACCAACCAGGTGCTGGCCCAGATCGAGCTTTGGACCAAGGGCGACGAATACGAAAACCAAGTCTATGTGCTGCCCAAGCATCTGGACGAAAAGGTCGCGCGCCTGCATCTGGCAAAGATCGGTGTGAAGCTGACCGAACTGAAACCGGAACAGGCCGACTATATCGGTGTGACGGTCGAAGGCCCCTACAAGCCGGAAGCCTATCGTTACTGATCCGACCCAGTTTCACGATTTCTGAAAGGCCGATCCGTCAGGGTCGGCCTTTTGTCTTGACGAACCGCTTGGGTCGCATCGCAAGATCGCCCCATGAAAACCGCGTTGTCGATCTTGCTGACCCTTGCTGCGCTGGGCCTTGGGCCCGCCTTGGCAGACCCGCGCGTGGCCATCGACCGCCAGTACTATGACGTGGACGCAACCACGATCGACGGGCTGTTGCAGCAAATGGCGGCGCGCGGCCCGAACGGGTTCTGGGGCTATACAAGCTGGTATGTCCGTTGGTCCGGCAGTTGTCGTCTGTCGGTGGACATCGACATGACCCTGCCCCGCCATGTCCGGCCAGACAGCCTGCCCGACCGTGTCCGGCAAAGATGGGACCGGATGCTGATCGCCCTGACGATCCACGAAGACCAGCACGCGCGCTTTGGCATCGGGGCCGCGCAGGAAATCGAAAAGGCTGGCTGCAACGGGGCCTATGACATCCTCGACAAATGGATCGAGGCGGAAAAGGATTTTGACCGCCGCACCCAGCACGGCCGCCGCGATGGCGTGGTGCTGCGATAGGGGGGGAAGACGGCACGCAGGAAACCCTTGTCAGCTGCGGTTCGGGCGGGTTTCATGCAAATGTGAACATGCGGTGCGTACACAGCGCCGACCAATCAACGGGGAGACAGAAAATGGGCAAACGGGACGAGTTGATCGCGAAATACGCGGACGACCTGAAGAACAAGTGCGGGATGACGCCGGACATGGACCTTCTGACGAAGGTGACCATCGGCTGCGGTCCGGCGATCTACAATGACGACGCTTCGACCGTGGCGGGCAGCCAGCCCAGCGAGTTGGAGACCGTCAAGACGAACTTCCTGATCAAGAAACTGGGCCTGAAGGACGGACCGGAACTGATGGACGCGATCAACAGCGTGATCGAAACCTATGGCAAGTCCGAGCGGAACAAGTATCGCGCGGTCGTCTATTACATGCTGACCAAGCATTTCGGCAAGGAAAGCGTTTACGGCTGATCTCGCAAGCGGCTGAATTTTAATAGAAATTTATGCGCTTCGTGTTTGTCGCACGGCCAAGAATGCGCTAATCTGAAAGGGCCTGACCAGTACGGCAGGCCCTTTTTGACACGTGTGGTGCTTGGGAAAGCACGTGGGGCATAGGGGGGTCGCCACTGGGTTCGGCGGCCCCCCGGCCCGTTGCGATGATCGCACCGCATCGCTTGGGGCCAAAAAGTCCTTTTGGGCCCGGCGACCGCGCCCCTAGATCAGCGCAAGGATCAACCCCATCAGGCCACACCCGATCACCGCATAGCCCCCGTCGATCAGGGTCAGCGTGAAGGGGCGTCCGGGATAGGCGTTGTTGATCAGAATCCACGGGCTGATGAAGAACAGCCCCACGCCAAGGCCGGTCAGGACGGATTTGCCCACCTCGACAATACCGGAACTGGCCAGCACATGGCGCAGCATCCCTGCAACGATGACCATCGCAATGGCCGACAAGACAAAGGGCAATGCCCCGTTGCCGCCTTGGGGTTTGCCATCGGGGCCGCGCGGCACACCCGCCGCCGCCATCCATGGCTTTGACAAGGCCATGTACCAAACGGCACCAAACACCCAAGACGCGGCCGCCGCCGCCAAGACTGATAGAATTCCCACGGGTCTTCCCTCCCTTATCCGTGATGCGGACATGATGGGGCGGACGGGACCAAACGGCAATCTTTACCTATGTGGGGGAAACACCGCCCAGCGCGCAGATGATCTGGAATTCCGTTTCGGTCACTGGCTGCACGGACAGGCGCGAATTCTTCACCAGAACCATCTCGGCCAGATCGGGATGGGCCTTGATGCTGTCCAAGGTGACGGGCGTTTTCAGGGGCGCTATCGCCTTGATATCGACGCAGTCCCAGCGCGGGTCATCGGTGGAACTGTCGGGGTGTGCCTCGGCAATCACCTCGACGATCCCGACAACCGCCTTTTCGGTCTGCGAATGATAGAAAAACCCGCGATCCCCGATCGCCATCTCGCGCATGAAGTTGCGCGCCTGATAGTTGCGCACACCGTCCCATTCTTCCCCGTCCGCGCCCTTGGCGACCTGTTGATCCCAGGACCAGGTGGAGGGTTCGGATTTGAACAGCCAGTAACGCATCAGCCGATCACGCGCTTCCAGACATCCAACGTGACGCTGTCGAACAGGCCCGCCTTGGCATAGGGGTCGCCGTCCGCCCAAGCCTGTGCAGCGGCCATGTCTTCCACGTCCAGAATGATCAGGGATCCGCACATCTGACCATCCGCATCCAGGAACGGACCTGCCTGTTGCACCACGCCGGTCTCGGCGACATAGGCCAAATGCGCTTCGCGGTTGGCCATGCGGGTGGACAGCGCACCGGGCTTGTCCCGGCAGATCAAGGCAATCAACATCTTTATTCCGCTTTCAATTCGCGTTGCATCAAGAACTTCAAGGCACCCGGAATATCCAATGTCCCTTCGCAGACCGCAGATACCATCGTCGTGATCGGCATGTCCATGTCATGCGCCGCCGCCAGTGCCAGCGCCGCTTTCGCGGTGGCGATGCCTTCGACCGTGCGCGCCGGATCGGGGGTCTGGCCAGCGCCCAAGGCCTGCCCATGGGCATAGTTGCGCGATTGCGGCGAGGTGCAGGTCAAGACCAGATCGCCGAAGCCCGACAGACCGGTCAGGGTTTCGGGGGATGCGCCCAGCCGCAGCGCCAGACGCTGCATTTCGGCAAAGCCCCGCGCGATCATGGCGGCGCGGGCCGATGCGCCCAGTCCCGCCCCCATCACCAAGCCACAGCCGATGGCGATGACGTTCTTCAACGCGCCGCCCAATTCGGCCCCCAGCGGATCGGTGCTGCGATAGAGGCGCAATGCCTCGGTCGTCAGGGCCGTTTGCAGGACCTGCCCCGCCTTGGCGTCGCGGCAGGCAAGGGTCAGCGCGGTGGGCAGGCCCCGCGCGATATCGGCGGCAAAGCTGGGCCCGGTCAGAATGGCGGGGATCGCGTCGGGCCGATGCGCGGCGATCAAGGCGGTGGGGCCTTGCAAGGTCGCAAGGTCGATCCCTTTGCAACAGGCCACCAGATAGGACGCGTGCGGAAACGCCGGGTCCTGCAACAGCTGCGCCAAGGTCTGCATCGGCACCGCCAACAGCAGGATATCCGCGCGGATCGCGGCCAGATCCGGCCCCACATCGACCAAGTCCGGCAACGCAACATCGGGCAGGCGTGGGATGGTCCGGCTGCGGGCGATATCGGCCATGCGGTCCGGGTTGCGCCCCCACAGCGCGACCCGCTGACCGCCCAGCGCCAGCGAAATCGCCAAGGCGCTGCCAAAGGCCCCCGCCCCCAGAACCGTGATCCTCATGCCTTGGCCCCCTTCTTGCCGGATCCCAGCATCGGGGCTTGGCGCGTGTCCAAGGGCCAACGGGGGCGCGCCGACAGCTGCGGCCCGTCCCGATGCCCCAAGGCAAACAATTCCGCCCCCGCCCAAGCGATCATGGCCGCATTGTCGGTGCAGTATTTCAGCGGCGGCGCGGCGAAGGTCAGCCCGTGATCCCGGGCCAGCCCGGTCAGCGCGGCGCGCAGATCGGTGTTTGCCGCAACACCCCCCGCCACGGCGAACCCGGTCAAGCCCTTGGCACCGACGGTCTGCAAGGCGCGGCGGCTTTTTTCGACCAGCACCTCGACCACGGCGGCCTGAAATCCCGCGCAAAGATCGGCGCGGGTTTGCGGGGTCAATCCGCCTTCTTCGGCCACAACGGTGTCGCGCGCCCGCAGCAAGGCGGTCTTCAGCCCGGAAAAGCTTAGGTCGCAATCCGCGCGATCCAGCAGGGGGCGCGGAAACCGGAACCGGGCCGGATCGCCCGCCTTGGCGGCGCGTTCCACCGACGGGCCGCCGGGCTGCGGCAGACCCAACAGGCGCGCGGCCTTGTCAAAGGCTTCGCCGGGGGCATCGTCGATGGTGCCGCCCAGCCGGGTGAAGGCGGTGGCACTTTCGACCAGCAGGAATTGGCAATGCCCGCCGGACACCAAAAGCATCAGATAGGGAAACTGGAAGGCATCGGTGAACCGGGGCGTCAACGCATGGCCCGCCAGATGATTGACCCCGACCAGCGGCACGCCCGTGGCCGCAGACAGACCCTTGGCAAACATGACCCCCGACAAGACCCCGCCGATCAGGCCGGGCCCCGCCGTCACGGCGATGGCGTCAAGCTCCGCCAAACCCAAGCCCGCTTGGGTCAAGGCGTCTTGGGTCACGCGGTCCAAGGCGGTGACATGGGCGCGGGCGGCGATTTCGGGCACCACGCCGCCGAAATCGGCATGCAGCGCGGTTTGCCCCTGCACGACCGACGCGCGGATATCGGCGACACCGTCCCGAACCGACAGCACGGCGGCGGCGGTGTCATCGCAACTGCTTTCCAGTCCTAGAACGATCATGCCGCGTCCATCGCTTGCCTGAAGGGGTGACGCCGGGGTAGCACCTGACCCATGGCCCGACAATCCCGACCGCCGCTTCTGATCCTGACGCGCCCACAGGCGCAGGCGGACCGTTTTGCAGCCGCGTTGCCCGCCGATCTGGGGGTCGAGATCGTCATTGCCCCCTTGCTGGACATCGTCTTGCACCCGGTCGGGTCCTTGCAGGATGTGGACGCGCTGATCCTGACCTCGGAAAACGGGGTGCGGGCGCTGGACGGACAGGTCCCACCCGGCCTGACCGCCTATTGCGTCGGCCCGCGCACGCGGCAAGCGGCGCAGGCCTTGGGTCTGGCCGCCCAAGATATGGGCGGCACCGCCGATGCGCTGGTGCACGCGCTGACAGACCTGTCGCCGCCCGGGCGCCTGCTGCATCTGCATGGCGCGCATACGCGGGGCGATATTGCACACCGCCTGACAGCGCAGGGCCTGACCTGCGACAGCCGCTGTGTCTATGACCAACAGGCCCGTCCCCTGCCGGACGCTGTGCGCACGCGTCTGCGCACAGGCCACCCGGCGGTGGTGCCGCTGTTTTCGCCCCGCACCGCCGCGCTGTTCGTGCAGGACTGCCCCCATGCGCCCGGGGCGGTCCTGATCGCGTTCAGCCCTGCGGTTGCGGACGCCATTCCCCCCCACGGCTATGCCGGGGTCGATATGGCCGCCGCGCCCACCGGGCCGGCCATGGCGGAAGCAGTTTATCGCCGCAGCGCCGCAATGCGCCTTGAGGGGGGGTAGGCGTCCAGCTAGTCTGACACTGGGCTGTCCGATTTCGCGACATGTTGCCCTGCCTGTTCCGTTACCCGAGAGGTTCCCTTGGCCGACACCCCCCAGACCCGCGCTGAAACCGATCCCGCACCGACCGAGGCCGACGAGACACTGCAAGCGCAGGACGCAGACGCCCCGCCCCAAGAACCCGAGATCGAAGACGCGGTCGAACTGGAAGCGGACACCGACAAAACCGACCCGGACAAGCCCGATGATGCGGTGGAAGACGCCGAAACCACAGCATCTGGCGATGATCCGTCCGGGGCTGACACCGCCCCTGCGTCTGAACCCGCCGACCCCGCGCCTGCGCGAAAGGACAGCGGAAACGCGCTGATCCCCTTGGTGCTGGGCGGCGCGGTCGCTGCCGTTCTGGGCGCGGCGGCGATGTATGCCGTTGGCCCCTCCAACGCGCCTGCCATCGACGAATCGGCCTTGGTGGCCCGACTGGACGCTTTGGAAACCGCCCTTGCCGATCTGCCGGGCCCGCAAGTGGTGGAAGATGTCATCACCGATCAGGAACAGGCCGCCTTCGATGCGCTGGCCGCCCAATTGGCCGACCTCGACGCCCGTTTGACCGAATTGGCGGATCAGGGGATCACCGTGATTGCCGGCGATGATGGGGCCGCCGTCACCGCGCAATTGCAGGACATGCAACGCGCCTTGGAAGCCCAGCGCGCCGAAACCGCCGCCCTTCAGGACGAAATGTCCGAAATGGCGGCACAGGCCCGTGCCGAAATCGAAGCCGCCGAAGCCCGCGCTGCCGATCTGCAAGCCGCCGCCGATGCCCAGGCGACGCAGGTGGCGCGGCAATCCGCGATTGCCCGGATCGTGGCCGCGTCCGAAACCGGGGCGCCTTTCGCCGCGGCGCTGGCCGATCTGAAGGCCACCGGGGCCACGTTTGACGGTTTAGACAGTGTCGCAGAGACCGGCATTCCCAGTCTGCCCGCCCTGCAACGCAGCTTCCCCGATGCCGCCCGCGCCGGGCTGGCGGAATCGGTCAAGGCCACGATGGGCGATGGCGTCGGCGATCGGTTCGGGGCCTTCCTGCGCGCCCAAGTGGGGGCGCGGTCCCTCGAAGCCCGCGACGGCGATGACCCCGATGCCATCCTGTCCCGGGCCGAAGCGGCCCTGCAAGCAGGCGATGTGGCAAGGGTGCTTGCCGAACTGCGCACGCTGCCCGAGGCCGGACAAGCCGCCATGGCGGGCTGGGTCGCCCAAGCCGAAACGCGCCTGACCGCGCTGGAAACCCTTGCGACGCTGACCGCGTCTGCCATCGACTGAAGGTGCGGAAATGCTCTGGTCCCTGCTGAAAATCCTGCTGTTTGTCTGCATCGTGGCGGCCCTGACCCTGGGCGCGGGCGCGCTGTTGGAAACGGGCGGCGCGGTCCGCTTGGCCATTGGGGCGACGGAATTCACCTTGTCCCCCTTGGCCGCCGTGGTGGCGGCGCTGATCCTGTTGGGCGCGATCTTTCTGGCCTTCAAACTGGTGGGCTTGATCGTGGCCGTTCTGAAATTCCTGAATGGCGACGAAACCGCGATCTCGCGGTATTTCCTGCGCAACCGGGAACGGCGCGGGTTCGAAGCCATGGCCGACGGCCTGATGGCGCTGGCATCCGGCGAAGGCAAGCTGGCGTTGATCAAGGCCCAGCGCGCCGAAAAGTTCTTGAACCGCCCGGACCTGACCAACCTGATCTCGGCGCAGGCGGCGGAATTGGCCGGCGATCACGTCAAAGCCGAAGAAGTGTACAAGCGACTGCTGCAGGACGAACGCACGCGCTTTGTCGGCGTGCGGGGGATCATGAAACAGAAACTGGCCGCAGGCGACACGGTCACCGCGCTGCGGCTGGCGGAAAAGGCCTTTGCCCTGAAGCCCAAGCATGAAGAAACCCAAGACGTGCTGTTGCGCCTGCAAGCCGAGGCAGACGACTGGACCGGCGCGCGCAAGACGCTGGCCGCCAAGCTGAAATCCGGCAGCCTGCCACGCGATGTGCATACACGGCGCGATTCGGTGCTGTCCTATGCCGCCGCGCGCGATGCCTTGGCCGAAGGCGATGACGCACAGGCCCAGGAAATGGCGATCGAAGCGAACCGTTTGGCCCCGACCCTTGTGCCCGCCGCAGCCTTGGCCGCGCGGCTCTACATCAAGGCAGGCAAGCCGAAGATGGCCGTCAAGGTTCTGAAAAAGGCCTGGGAAGAAGCCCCGCACCCCGATCTGGCCGCCGCCTATGCCGAAATCGAACCGCAGGAATCGCCCGCTGCGCGTCTGGCGCGGTTCGCGGCGCTGAAGCAAGTGCACCCCGATCATCCCGAAACGCTGATGCTGATGTCGGAACTGCATCTGGCCGCCGAAGACTTTCCCGCCGCGCGCCGGGTGCTGGGCGACCTGCCGGACCGCCTGCCCACTGCGCGCTCGCTTGCGATCATGGCGGCCATCGAACGGGGCGAAGGCGCGCCCGATCAGGTCGTGCGCGGCTGGCTGACCCGGGCCCTGACCGCGTCGCGCGGCCCGCAATGGTGCTGCGACAAATGCCACAACATCCATTCCGACTGGGTGCCGATCTGCACCAATTGCGGGGCGTTCGATACACTCAGCTGGGTGGAACCGCCGAAATCCGAATTGGCGATCCCCAATTCGACCGAAATGCTGCCCTTGATCGTTGGGCAGATCGAAGACCACAGCCCCGTGGAAGACGCGACCGCCTCGGATCTGGAGGACATCACGCTGTCCGCCGAGGACGCCGACACCGTCACCCCGGTCGAAGACGTGGTCGAGGTGCTGGACCCCGCCCCCGACACCCCCGAAGACACACCCGAGAAAGATAAGGCTTCCACCCCCTGACCTGCGGTGCTAAGAGGCCGCCACCCAATCCGGGGCCGCTGTAGCTCAGCTGGTAGAGCACGTCATTCGTAATGATGGGGTCGGG
>CAZIKH010000088.1:0-8582 GCA_964539755.1 uncultured Dinoroseobacter sp.
CCGCGACGGGCGCGAGATGACCGAGATCGGCTTTCTGACCGATGCCGGGGCGGTCGCGTTTTCGGACGGCGACCGGGTTGTGCAGGACAACAAGGTTCTGGCCCGCGCCTTGACCTATGCCAAAGGGCTGGACGCGCTGGTGATCGGCCATGTGCAGGACCCCACGCTCAGCAAGGGGGCGGCGGTGACCTCGGGCAAGTTCGCGACCCTGCGCGGCTTGCCGGGGGTATCGCCCATGGCCGAACGGATCGGTCTGGACCGCGACCTTGCTTTGGTCGAAATGACCGGCGCCCGCTATCATGTCGATCAGGTGTCGACGGCGGTCGCCTTGCCCAGCTTGCGCCGCGCGCGCGAGGCCGGGTTGGATGTGACCGCAGGGGTTTCGATCCATCACCTGACGTTGAACGATCTCGACGTCAGCACCTATCGCACCTTCTTCAAGGTCAAGCCGCCGCTGCGCGCCGAAGAAGATCGCTTGGCCATGGTGCAAGCCGTGGCGCGGGGCGAGATCGACGTGATTTGTTCGATGCACACCCCACAGGATGAAGAAAGCAAGCGCCTGCCCTACGAAGAAGCCGCCAGCGGGGCGGTGGGTTTGGAAACCCTGCTGCCTGCCGCGCTGCGTCTGGTGCATTCGGGCGCGATGTCGCTGCCCATTCTGTGGCGCGCCCTGACCTTGAACCCCGCGCGCCGCCTTGGCTTGGCGGGGGGACGGCTGTCGCCGGGGGCACCGGCCGATCTGGTCTTGTTCGATCCCGACGCCCCCTTCGTGCTGGACCGCAGCAAGCTGCATTCGAAATCGAAGAACACGCCTTTTGACGGGGCGCGCTTGCAAGGACGGGTGCGCGCCACATGGGTGGATGGGGTGCAGGTCTTCCCGTTTTCCGATTAACCAGTTGGTTACGGTTTCTGCAGTGCGGGACCGACACAGGACCGACGCAATACCGACGTGAAACAGATGCCGGATATAACCACTTCTTTTGAACTTCTCGCAGCGGTGGCCCTGGTGGCCTATCTTGCCGGCGCGATCCCGTTTGGCATCGTCATCGCCCGGATTTTCGGGTTGGGTGACCTGCGCAAGATCGGGTCCGGCAATATCGGGGCGACCAATGTGCTGCGCACCGGCAACAAGCTGGCAGCGGCGCTTACCCTGATCCTCGATGCCGGCAAGGGGGCGTTTGCGGTGCTGATCGCGCGCGCGCTGCTGGGCGAGGATGCCGCCCAGCTTGCGGGCTTTGCAGCCTTCCTAGGCCATTGTTTTCCCGTGTATTTACGCTTCAAGGGTGGCAAGGGCGTGGCCACGTTTCTGGGCACCTTGCTGGCGCTGGCATGGCCCATTGGGCTTGGGGCCTGCCTGATGTGGCTGTTCATCGCCGCGACCTTCCGCATCTCGTCCCTGTCGGCCTTGTTTGCTGCCTTGATGACCCCTGCAATCGCTTGGGGCGCGGGCCGCGAAGATGTCCTGATTTTGACGATATTGCTCGGGATTTTGGTCTGGATTCGCCATGCCCAGAACATAATTCGCCTGCTTGATGGCTCCGAACCAAGGATCGGAACCAAGAAAGACTAAGACATGGGTTTTGTTGCCGCCGTCGGGGCCAGCTACAGCAATATCCTGAACTTCTCGGGCCGCGCCAGCCGCGCAGAATACTGGTGGTTTGTCCTGTATCAGTTCTTGGCGATGTTCGCCCTGACGCTGGGAATGATCTTTTATTTCAGCACGATGGACCCGCTGGCCGCGCAAGCCCTTGTGGCGCGTTTCACGGGCGTGTCGATGATTGTCTTCGCGGTCTTCTTCTGGTTGCCCGCGCTGTCGTCCATCGTCCGACGCCTGCACGATTCGGACCGCAGCGGTTGGTGGTATTTCATCGTGCTGGTGCCGTTCATCGGCCCGTTCATCTTGCTGTACTTCATGCTGGTGCCAAGTTCGCCGGGCACCAACCGTTTCGGACACCACCCCTATGGTGCAAAGGGCAAGGCCCGCGTGCGCCTGCCCCGCGGCATGAAGCCCGCCCCGTCCGAAGCCGAACGTCGCGCCGAGATTCTGGAGTATTACCGCAAGAACGTCGTCCAGCGGCAAGGCTAGGCAGGACGCGTTTGAACCTCGACAAGTTTCGGCGGGGTTGGCAGGGTACCAGCCAAAGACTTGAATTGGACAGAGGCCCCCATGTCCTTCGTTGACGCCATTCGATCCGGATTTCAGAACTACGTCACCTTCAGCGGGCGCGCGCCCCGGTCTGAATACTGGTTCTGGACGCTTTTCGTGATCCTGCTGTCCTTCGCAGCCTCGATCCTTGATGCGACTTTGCTTGGCATGGCGGGCAACAATGGCCCGATCCAAGGGCTGACCAGCTTGGCGGTGCTGCTGCCATCCATCGCGATGGCGGTGCGCCGCCTGCATGACCGGGACCTGTCGGGATGGTGGTACCTGCTGATCTTGCTGCCCTTGATCGGCTGGCTGGTCTTGTTGTTCTTCTTTGTCCAACGCGGCACCGACGGTGCAAACCGCTTTGGCGCTGACCCTTTGGGCGGTGGAGGTGGCGGTTCCGGATCAGGCGGATACCGACCTGCCCCACCGGACCCCAGCCTGCGCCAATCCAGCATTCCCACGGTCCGCAAGTCCGACGATTAGACGGGCCGCGACCCGCCACAGGCTGACCAAACCTAGTAGGAATAGTCCGCGTAAATCCGGCTGAGATCGCCGTTCCAATCCCCATGATACTTCGACAGCAATTCATCCGCCGGGGTCTGACCGCTGTCGAGGCTTTCTTTCAGCGCGTTCAGAAAATGTGTCTCGTCGGGGATCAGCCCGCCGGCCCCCGGACGCGCCCGCGCGGCAAGGCCTGCCTCGGCAATCTCGACCGCGTGCCGTGCCAGATCGTGCATGTTGATGTCGCCGACTTGGGCTTGCAAGCCATCGACGGAGGCCGCGACGCGCAGCCCTTCGCGGGTTTCGGCATCCCAATGCTTGACCAGATCCCACGCCGCATCCAGCGCACCCTGATCATAGGTCAACCCAACCCAGAAGGCCGGCAACGCACATAGACGCCGCCATGGCCCCCCATCGGCGCCGCGCATTTCGATGTATTTCTTCATGCGGGCTTCGGGGAACGCCGTGGTCAAGTGGTCGGCCCAGTCGGACAATAGCGGCTTTTCACCGGGCAAGGCGGGCAGTTCGCCGTTCAGAAAGTCGCGGAATGACTGGCCCAAGGCATTGATATACTTGCCATCGCGATAGACGAAATACATCGGCACATCGAGCGCGTAGTCCACCCACCGTTCAAACCCGAACCCGTCTTCAAAGACGAATGGCAGCATACCGGTGCGGGCCGGGTCCAGATCGCGCCAAATGCGGCTGCGCCAAGACTTGTGACCATTCGGCTTGCCTTCGAAGAACGGCGAATTCGCAAAGAGCGCGGTCGCAACGGGTTGCAAGGCCAGCGCCACGCGCATCTTCTGAACCATGTCCGCTTCGGACGCGAAGTCGAGATTGACCTGCACGGTGCAGGTCCGCCGCATCATGGCGGTGCCCATCGTGCCGACCTTTTGCATGTAGCCGTCCATCAGCTTGTAGCGGCCTTTCGGCATCAATGGCATCTGATCATGGGTCCAGATCGGGGCGGCCCCCAGACCGATGAACCCAACGCCAATCTCGTCGGCGATGTGTTTGACTTCGCGCAGGTGGGCGTTCACCTCGTCGCAGGTTTCATGGATCGTCTGAAGCGGGGCACCGGACAGTTCCAACGCGCCGCCCGGTTCCAGACTGACATTGGCCCCGTCCTTTTCCAGACCGATCAGGTTGCCGCCTTCTTCGACGGGTTTCCAGCCGAAGCGGTCCCGCAACCCAGACAACACCGCGTGGATCGACCGGTCGCCCGCATAGGGCAAGGGGTTCAGGCTGTCCTTGCAGTAGCCGAACTTTTCATGCTCGGTCCCGATGCGCCAGTCATCCTTGGGCTTGCAGCCCGATGCGAGATAGTCCGCAAGTTGCGCGCGATCTTCGATCAGCCCGCCGCCGGATTGGGGAATGGACATTGGGCAGGCTCCGTCACTGGGGTCGTCTGTCGGGGTAAGGACTGTGCGCTTCGCCCAGCGGTGTCAACCCGGGCTGGTCTGCGCGTCGCCACACAGTGACGCGACCAGTCTGCGCGGATCTGAGCAATCTGACCAAGGTTTCTGATTGCAGGCCCGGCAGCGTGGCGAAGGCATCGAACAGGGCATCCGATCCAACCGCATCATGGGGGATATCAAGCGGCGGTCCGACTTCGGAGCGGATATGCCAGACGCGCGCACCCGGTGGCCCGGTCAAGGACAATTCGGTCATCAGGCTAAGCGCGACCGCACCCCCGGTGACAGGGCCCAGATAGGTGATCTGACCTTCGTCTACACGAATGGCACCGGGCGCATCGCCCGCACCGCGAAAGCGCATCCGTCGCCAGCCGACGATGATATAGCCCAGCCCGGCAAGGCACATTACCGCCCCGACGCCTTGCACAACGGGACCGGGCACCGTCAGGAAATACAAACCCAGCGCCAGAACGCCCACCGATACCAGCACGTCACGCCAGCGCATCAACACGCGCCGCGCCTCGGGCCGCAGAAAGGTGCTCACCAGTCGCCCAGCACGGTCTGCCATAGGGTCAGGGCGGCCACGGCGGCGGTATCCGCGCGCAGAATCCGTGGACCCAAACTGACTGGCGTGACGAAATCCGCAGATTTCAGACGGGTGCGTTCGTCGGTAGAAAAGCCCCCTTCGGGCCCAATCAGGATGGCCCATTTGCTGGCTGGGGCGGCCGACATCAGCGACGCGCGCGCGCCCACCAACGCCTCGTCACAGAACATCAAGCGGCGATCTTGCGGCCATGTGTCGAGCAGCTTGTCCAACCGCGCCAGATCGGCGACTTCGGGCACGAAGGTGCCACCGCATTGTTCCGCCGCTTCGATGGCATGGGCTTGCAGCCGATCCCGGTTGATCCGTTCTGAATTGGTATAGGACGTCGTCACCGGCAGAATGCGCGACGCGCCCATTTCCGTGGCTTTTTCCACAATGAAATCGGTGCGGGCTTTCTTGATCGGCGCAAAGAGAAGCCACAGGTCCGGCGGCATTTGCTGCGGTGCTGTCTGACGCTTGGCGACCAAAGTGCCGCTTTTGCGGTCGGATTGCGTCACCTCGGCCCGCCATTCACCATCCGTGCCGTTGAAGACGAAGATCGCATCGCCCGTTGCCAGACGCATGACACCGAACAGATAATGCGCTTGGTCGCGGGTCAGCGGAACCGTTTGCCCCGCCCCCAACGGTTCGTTAACACACAACCTGATTTTCGCTGTCGCCATGGGGCAATCTCTATGACCAAAGCCAAGGGAACGCCAGTGGCTGGCGCGGTTGCCGATGCCGTGGATCGCAATTGGGTGGACACCAAGGCGCCGGCTTGGGCACGCCCTTATCTGCGCCTGTCGCGGGCGGATCGACCGATCGGAACATGGCTGTTGCTGTTGCCCTGCTGGTGGGGCGTTTTCTTGGGTGCCGCGGCGACCGATGGGCTGTCGGCGGCGTCGATCTGGCTGATCCTGGGATCCGCCCTGGGGGCGTGGTTGATGCGCGGGGCCGGCTGCACCTGGAACGACATCACCGACCGGAATTTCGACGCGCAGGTCGCCCGCACCCGGTCCCGCCCCTTGCCATCCGGGCAGGTCAGCGTGACACAAGCCGTCGCGTGGATGGTTGCACAAGCGCTTGCCGCATTCGCGATTCTGCTGACCTTCCCGATTCCCGCCATCTTGCTTGGGGTGGCCTCGTTGGCGTTGGTGGCGATTTACCCGTTTGCAAAACGGTTCACTTGGTGGCCGCAGGTCTTTCTGGGACTGGCCTTCAACTGGGGGGCGTTGCTGTTGTGGACGGCCGAGGTGGGATACTTGGGCATGGCGGCGGTGCTGCTTTATGGCAGCGGGATTGCGTGGACGCTGTTCTACGACACGATCTACGCGCACCAAGACACCGAAGACGACGCCCTGATCGGGGTCAAGTCGACCGCCCGGCTGTTTGAAGCCAACTCGCCCAAGTGGCTGCGCGGGTTTCTGGTGCTGAGTGTGGTCTTGTTCGGCGCTGCGGTGCTGGTCGCGCTGGTCCCCACGGGCAACCCGCTGCAATTGGTGTTGGGCTTGGGGGCCGCATGGGCCATGGGCTGGCACATGGCATGGCAATTGGGACGTCTGGATATCGAAGATCCTGCGCAATGCCTGTATCTGTTCCGGTCAAACCGCGACACGGGCTTGTTGGCCACGCTGTTTCTTGCTTGCGCTGCATTGGTCTGATTGAACCCCGTCGGCACAGGGTCTAGGAAGTAGGCCCATACTGCTTAGACGGAGTGACCGCGCCGGTGACCGTTTCGCGCCCCCTTGTAATTCGTGGCATCGCCCTGCTGTTGGCGGCGGTTCTGTCGGTCTTGGCAGCCAGCGTTGCGGCCAGTCTGGTGGAACGGCGCTCGGTCTCGGAACTGGAATCCGCCCTGACGGGTCAAGCGTTGGAATTCGTCGAAATCGAAGCGGACGGCTTGTTGGTCACCTTGTCGGGCACGGCCCCGGACGAAGCGACCCGTTTCACCGCCCTGTCCATTGCCGGGGGGATGGTGGCACCCGACCGTTTGATCGACCGCATGGATGTGGCGGATTCCACCGGGCTGGAACCGCTGCGATTCTCGATCGAGATGCTGCGCAACGAAGATGGCATTCAGTTGATCGGGCTGATCCCGGCCGAAACAGGGCGCGCCCGGGTCTTGGACGGGTTGGAAGACCTTGCCGGGTCCAGCCAAGTCGCGGACATGCTGGAAACCGCCGACCACGAGGTGCCAGCCGGGTGGAACGCCGCCTTGGATTTTGCGTTGGAAGCCCTGCGCGATCTGCCCCGGTCCAAAATCTCGATGTCGGCGGATCAAGTGGCGATCAGCGCCGTGACGAATTCGCCTGCGGAAAAGGCAAGAATCGAAGCCGCGCTAAGCCGTGCTGCGCCCGAAGATCTTCGCTTGGTCATGGACATCAAGGCACCGCGCCCGGTTCTGGCCCCGTTCACCTTGCGGTTCGAAATCGCCGATGGTGTGGCCGGGTTTGATGCCTGCTCGGCTGACAGCGAACAGGCCCTGTCGCGGATCGTTGCGGCGGGCACCCGCGCCGGGGTGACGGGCAAGGTCGATTGTGTGATCGGTCTGGGGGTCCCAAGCCCACGGTGGGCAGAAGCCGTTGAACAAGGCATCGCGGCCATTGTCGCGTTGCAAGGCGGCACGCTGACCATGTCGGACGCCGATATAACCTTGGTTGCGCCGACCGAAACGCCCCAGCCCACGTTTGACCGCATCGTTGGGGAGTTGGAAAGCAACCTGCCTGCGGTGTTTTCGTTGCATTCGGTCTTGCCCGAACCCGTCCGGATTGACGGCACCGGCGGCACGGATGAGGTCCCGGAATTCGTCACGACCCTAAGCCCGGAAGGCTTGGTGCAGTTGCGAGGGCGCGTAGCCGACGATCTTCAGCGCAACGCGGTGAACAGTTATGCCCAATCGCTGTTCGGCACGGATCAGGTCTATTCGGCAACCCGCTTGGATCCGAACCTGCCGGATGGCTGGCCCGTGCGCGTGTTGGCCGGGTTGGAAGCGCTGAGCTTCGTCAACAACGGGACCTTGGTTGTTCAGCCTGAGGTCGTCGAGATCACGGGCACAACGGGGCAGCAGGACGCCAACAGCGAGGTCGCACGCGTCTTGGCGGAAAAGCTGGGGGATGCCGAGGATTTCCGGATCGCAGTGCGCTATGATCCAAACCTTGATCCCGCCACCGCGCTGCCAACCCCGGAAGAATGCGCGCAAAAGGTCAATGACGCGCTGAGCGAAAAGAAGATCACCTTTGAACCGGGCTCGGCCACGATCTCGTCGGACACGCAGGATGTGCTGGATCGCATCGCAGAGATCGTGCGCGCGTGTGAAGATGTGCGGATGGAAATCTCGGGCCATACCGACAGCCAAGGGCGCGAAGAAATGAACGCCCGCCTTAGCCAGCAACGTGCCGAGGCCGTGTTGACCGCCTTGCTGGATCGACGGGTCCTGACAACGAACCTGATTGCCCGTGGCTATGGCGAAACCAACCCGATTGCCGACAACAGCACCGAAGAGGGCCGGGAAGCCAACCGCCGCATCGAATTCCGCGTGCTGCTGGACGATGAAGGCCTAGAAGAAGAAGCCGCCACAGAAGAGGCCACCGAATGAATAGATCCGAGTTCATCTTTGCCATCGCAGTGATTCTGTTTGTGGCGTTTGTCTTGGGCTGGGCGACAAGCTGGCTGGTGGCGCGCTTTACGCGGGTCAGCCAGTCGGACATCGGCGAATTGGACCAGATGGCGCAAGCGCTGCATGAGGCCGAGGAGACCCGGGATCAGGCAATTACCTACCTGCAATATCGCGAAGAAGAGCTGACCAATCAGCTGGCCCAAGCCGAGGCAGAATTAAGCGCTGCAATGGAGGGGTTGCGGGACGCCCGGCGTGAGGCAGAAGAACTGCGCGCCTATGTCGAAAAGGCCAATCATCGTTAGGGCCGGTATCCGG
>CAZIKH010000089.1:0-8554 GCA_964539755.1 uncultured Dinoroseobacter sp.
CAGACAGAAAATCTGTCAAACCAGCGGCGTAGGATTAATGGGTCCAGACCCTAGCGCGCCGCGCGCTGGTTCAACATCGCGGTGCCCATGATATGGTCGGTCAGGCCTTGACCGCGATCCGACAGGATCATCAGGGCGACCGACACGATCTGCGCCGGGAATATCGCGAAAGACAGCGAATAGCCCAGCGTGTGCAGCGCGGCTTCGCTGGCATCCAGCTTCTGACCGTCGCGGTTGCGCAATTCGATGGCCGCAAGCCGCATCCCGATCGTGGCCGACCCGCGGGCCAGTGTGATCCAGCGATAGACAAAGCTGACCACCAGATAAAGCAGCGGCAGATAGAACAGCGCCGTGAACAAGGTGAAGGGCACCAGAACCGCCGTCATCACCGCCGTGATGACGATATCGATCCCCCAAGCGACGCCCCGTTTCAGGGTGACGCCGTCGTAAAGGTCGGCATGGGCGCGGGGGTCGGGCAGGCCAGACATGGGCAACATCGCTTTGTTAGAAGTGTAGGTCATATGTGGGTGTCTTCGGGTGGGTCAATGGGCAGGGCGGCAACACAATGGAACCGGACCCGCCCTTTCGGGCAGGCCCGGTCCGGGGCCGGGGCGTTACGCTTGGGCCGGGGTGTCCGGTGCAGCAGGAACGCTGGCTTTCTTGGCACGGTCTTCCATGAACTGGTCGAATTCCGTCTTGTCCTTGGCTTCGCGCAGGCGCTCAAGGAACGCCTCGAAAGCGTCCTGTTCGTCCTGCAAGCGCTTCAGCGTGTCGGCCTTGTAGGCGTCAAAGGCGCTGTTGCCGCTGGAACGGAAGGAATGACGGTGTGCGGTGCGGCGGGCGCCGCAATTGCCAGAAAACATGCGTTTGCTCCAAATCATATAGGCAAGAAGGGCCAGGCCGATCGGCCAGACGAGGATAAAGCCAAGGACCATTGCGGCGATCCAAGCGCCTTTACCCTTGCTGTCCAGCCAAGCCTCGGCGCGGGAAAACCAGCCCATGGCGACGGGCAAGGTTTGGGAAGAGGCAGTGTTCATCAAGGTGCTCCATGTTGAGGGATGAATGTTTATCCGTTTCACATCATGGAAGATGGGACCGCGACCCAGCCCCCGCAAGGGGTAATGTTAAACATTTTTACTTTTTCGCCTAAGCCACTGGAAGAAAGCCGAAAAATAGCTGCCCCTAGGTGCAGAATGCCCCGATTTGCGCCTGCGACACCTGCAAAAGGGCGTGGGGTTCGATGGCAAAGATGTGCCGGGGCGTGCCAGCGGCGGCATAAATCACATCGAATTCCAGAAGACGCGGATCGAAGAAACTGTGCGGCGGCGTCAGATGGCCCACGGGCGACACGCCGCCAATCGCAAAGCCGGTCGTGGCGCGCACGAAATCGGCATCGGCCCGCGCAAGGGGTTCGCCCGCAAGGGCTGTGGCCTTTGCCGCGTCCACCTGATTTCCGCCAGCGGTCAGGAACAACACCGCCGCGCCACTGTCCTGCCCGCGAAAGATGATCGACTTGGCGATCTGGTCCAAACTGCATCCCGCTTGCGCGGCGGCCTGTGCGGCGGTGCGTGTTTCACCCGGCATCTCCAGCACCTTGATCGGCAGGCCAGCCTCGGCCAGCGCCTGTTCCACGCGTTTGCGGCTCTTGCTCATGGCGCTGTTCCTTTCCATCCCAGTTGTGAAAGGTCGTAGAAGGCCGGCTTAGACGACGCAAGCCGACTTGACCCTGCCTGCGCGCTTGCGCACCGTCGCGCCATGACCGCTTCGCTTGCCTCTCGCCTGACAACCGCGCCCGTGCCCTTCGATCCCGACCGGGCCGACGATGCGCTGCGGGATCTGCCGCATCTGACCGGGCCTGCCCGCGATCTGGTCGCCGGGGTCGCCGGGTGCAGCCCCTATCTGGCAGGCTTGATGCGCCGCGACCCCGACGCGTTGGTCGATCTTCTGGACACTGCGCCCGAAGACCAGATGCGCGCCGTCTTGGCAAACCTTGGCGACCTGCCAGCCGCCCAGCACAAGACCGCCTTGCGCATCGCCAAGCGCCGGGTCGCGCTGTTGACGGCGCTTTGCGATCTGGGCGGGGTCTGGACCGGGGCCGAGGTGACGCGCGCCCTGACGCATCTGGCCGATGCCAGCTTGCAAACCGCCTTGCACGGGTTGGTCGCCGCCGAAATCGGGCGCGGCAGCTTGCCGGGCCAAACCGCCGAGGATGCCGCGCAAGGGGCCGGGATGGTCGTCTTGGCCATGGGCAAGATGGGCGCGTTCGAGCTGAATTATTCCTCGGATATCGACCTGATCTGCCTGTTCGATCAGGATCGGTTCGCCCGCGCCGATGTGATGCAGGCCCGCGCAACCTTCATCAAGATCACCCGCCGCCTGATGGCGTTGATGTCGGACCTGACCGCCGATGGCTATGTCTTTCGCACCGATCTGCGCTTGCGCCCCGATCCCTCGGTCACGCCGGTCTGCATCGCGATGGAAGCGGCGGAACGCTATTACGAAAGCATCGGACGCGGCTGGGAACGCGCGGCCCATATCAAGGCGCGCGCGGCGGCCGGGGATCTGGCGGCGGGGCAGGCCTATCTGCAACGTCTGACGCCGTTCGTATGGCGCAAGCATCTTGATTTCATCGCGCTGCGCGAAAGCGACGAGATGCGCCAACGCATCCGCGCGCATAAGGGCCTTCTGGGCGACATGGCCGTGGCAGGGCATGACATCAAGCTGGGCGCAGGCGGCATCCGCGAGATCGAGTTCTTCACCCAGACCCACCAGATGATTTCGGGCGGACGCGATCCGTCGCTGCGACCCGCCCGCACCGACGCGGCCTTGGCGGCCTTGGCCCGGGCCGGTTGGGTGCCCGGCGAAGCCGCCGCGGCGCTGACCGAACTTTATTGGCAGCACCGTCGCTTGGAACATGGGGTCCAGATGATCCAAGACGCCCAGACCCACAGCCTGCCACGCGACCCCGAAGGGATGCAGCGTCTGGCCTGTCTGCTGGGGCAGGGCGATGTCGCGGCCTTTCAGGCGCAGGTTCTGGACAGTCTGCGCCAGACCGCACGGCTGACCGAACCTTTCTTCACGCCGCCTGAAACCGCTGCCCGCCCCCCCGTGGCCCCCGCCTTGGCCGAGGCGCAGAAAGCCCTTGTCGAAGGCTGGCACCGCTATCCTGCGCTGCGATCGGATCGTGCCGTCGCGATCTTCGAACGCCTGAAGCCCGACCTGTTGTCCCGCTTGCAAGACGCGGCGCACCCGGACGAGGCGCTGAACCAATTTGACGGTTTTCTCAAGGGGTTGCCGGCGGGTGTTCAACTGTTTGCCCTGTTCGAGGCGCGCCCGCAGCTGATCGACCTGATCGTGGATATCTGCGCGACCGCCCCCGCGTTGGCCCGATATCTGTCGCGCAACGCGGCCGTGTTCGACGCGGTGATCGGCGGGGATTTCTTCGCCCCATGGCCGGGCGCGGATGGGTTGCAGGCCGACCTGTCGCACCGCTTGGCCCATGCCGGAGGGGGGCATGGCGACTACGAACGCCAGTTGGACGCCGCCCGAAGATGGCGCAAGGAATGGCATTTCCGCATCGGGGTGCATCAATTGCGCGGCCTGATCGATGCCGATACCGCAGCGGCGCAATATGCGGATCTGGCCGATGCGGTGGTGCGGGCGGTCCTGCCTTGCGTGGTGGCCGATTTCAGCACGCGGCACGGGCCCCCGCCGGGGCGCGGCGCGGCGGTCTTGGGCATGGGGTCTTTGGGGGCGGGCCGGCTGACGGCCACCTCGGATCTGGACCTGATCGTGATCTATGATGCCGATGGGCTGGCCGCGTCGGACGGCGCGCGCCCTCTGGCCAGTGCCGTCTATTATGCGCGTCTGACCAAGGCGCTTGTCACCGCCCTCAGCGCGCCGATGGCCGAAGGGATCGCCTACGAGGTGGACATGCGCCTGCGGCCTTCGGGGCGGCAAGGGCCGGTGGCCACGGCCTTCAGCGCCTTTGCCAGCTATCAGCGGACCGAGGCTTGGACCTGGGAACATCTGGCCCTGACCCGGGCGCGCGTCGTGGCCCGCACGGGCGACACGGGCCTCGATGCGGATATCGCCGCCGTGCGGGCCGAGGTTCTGTCGATGCCGCGCGACACCGCCGCCGTTCTGGGGGATGTCGCGGATATGCGCCGCCGTCTTTTCGCGGCCAAACCGGGGCAGGGTGTCTGGGATGTGAAGGCCGGACCCGGGCGGATGACCGATATTGAATTGCTGGCGCAGGCTGGCGCCCTTTTGGCCGGGGAAACCGCCCGCGCGACCCCAATCCAGTTGCAAGCGGCGCAGAAGGCCGGGGTGCTGGGGGCGGGGGCTGTGGAAACCCTGACCGCACATCTGGATTTGCTCAGCGCGGTGAACCAATCTGTGCGGCTCTTGGGGGATCAGACTCTGGATCGGTCGCAGATCGGCAAGGGCGGGCGCGCCTTCCTGCGGCGCGCCACACAGACACAGGATATAGCGGAATTGGAACAACGGATCACAACGGGTGCGGAGCAATCGCAAGAAATTGTCGAAGCAGCGCTGTGCGAAAATAAATGATGTAATTTCAAGTATTTATGACGGGTAGTCAATCTATGTCCGACAGTCAAAATAGCGACGAAGCGGCGGAAAAAGCGTTTCTGGACCCACGCAACCTGATGCGCGAAGCCTATGCCATCGACGGGATCGACATCTGGCAATGTCGGTCGATCTTTCTGGATTGGGCCTTGGGCTGGCCCGTCGATACCGACACCCGGCCCTTGGTGGAACGGTTGTTGATGGTCTATGGCAGCGACAACCGCGACCACCCCATGACCCAAGTGCTGACCGCCGCGCTGGAAGCGCCCCCGCAGCCCAAGCGGCGCGGCGGGCGCAAGGCGCGCAACACCAACCCCTATGACGACTAACGATCACGTCCCGGTCAGGACGCGCGGCCCCGCTTGCCCCGGGCGAAGCTGCGCCCCATATGCAGCTTCATGTTGAAGCTGACCCCCATCTTGCTGGCAATCGCCTATGCGCTTGGCCTTTACTATGTCTCGGCATGGCGCACCTCGCGCCAGCTGGATCAGCAATCGACCGAACTGGCGGATGCGCGCCTGAAAAAGCTGACCGACCAGATGGCCCGAACACTCGAATTGCCGCGCATCAAGGTCCATATCTTCGAGGTCGATCCGGTCAACGGTTTGGCCGCCCCCGATGGGCGCATCTTCATCACGCGCGGCTTCTATCGCAAATACCAAACCGGCGAAGTCAGCGCCGAAGAAATGGCCAGCGTCATCGCGCATGAGTTGGGGCATGTCGCCCTTGGGCATTCGCGCCGCCGCATGATCGACTTTTCGGGCCAGAACGCGATCCGCGTCGCGCTGGCGATGATCCTTGGGCGGTTCATTCCGGTGGTCGGGGTCTGGATTGCCAATGTCCTGACCACCCTTCTGGCCGCCCGCCTGTCGCGCCAAGACGAATACGAAGCCGACGCTTATGCCAGCGCGCTGTTGACCAAGTCCGGCATCGGCACCGGCCCGCAGAAATCGCTGTTTCGCAAGCTGGAAGGGCTGACCGGGATGCAGGCGGGGGCCGTGCCCGCGTGGATCATGTCGCATCCCAAGACCGCCGACCGCATCGCCGCCATCGAAAAGCTCGAGGCCGACTGGGCCCGCAGCCTGCCGCGCAGCTAACCGAACAATGCCTTGCCCAGACGCGGCAATTGCGCGGCCTTCAGCACCGCGCGCGGGCTGCGCGCCATTGTGCGGCAGGCCTGTTCCACCTGCGCCCGAAAGGCGGTGTCGCACTCTGCCAGCGCTTCGATCAGGAACGTATCGGGGTGGCGGCGCAGCACCCCCTGCGCGGCCAAGACCCTCAGCGGAAAGTCCTTGGAATTGAACGTCAAAAGCTGATCCGCCTGCGCGGCGACGGCGGCGGCCAGAACATGCCGGTCATCGGGGTCGGGCAGGGTTTGCGCGGCGATCAACGCGGGATCGGGCGTGACCTCGGCCCCCGGCCAGCGGGCGCGCATCAGCGCAATCTCGGCCTCGACCGCCGCTGCCTCGATCTCCCCCGACCGCGCGGCGGCATGGCGCCATTCCTCCAAGATCCCCGGCGACCAGACGGGGGCGATCAGTCCGGCGCGCGCGACCTCCAGCACCAGGGCGCGGGTCAGGGTCGGCACCAACACGCAGGCGTCGATCACGGTTTTCATGGCAGATGAAAGGCGAAGGCTTTCAGGTATCCGGCCTCGGACAGGCTGGGATGAACCGGGTGATCCGGCCCCGCCGCCCCGGTATAGATCAGGCGCGGGCTGCGTCCCGCCCGACCCATGCCCCGCAAACACGCGGCCCGGAACTTGTCCGGCGTTGCGGCATGGGAACAGGAACACAGCATCAAGACCCCACCCGGGGCCACCAGCGGCGCGGCCAAGCGCGCGACCCGCTCATAGGCGCGCAGGCCCGCCGTCAGGGCAGCCTTGTTCGGCACAAAGGCTGGCGGGTCACAGATCACCAGATCAAAGCGCGCGCCTTCGGACCCAAGGGCGTCCAGCGCCGCAAAGGCATCGGACCGCCGGGTTTCCAGCCGGTCGGCCACGCCCATGGCCGTGGCCCCCGCTTCGGCCAAGGCCAGCGCGGGCGCGGACCCATCCACCGCGACCGCCTGCTGCGCGCCTTGGGCAAGGGCGGCCAAGGCAAACCCGCCGACATGGCTGAACACATCCAGCACCCTTGCCCCGCGCGCCAACGAGGCTGCAAAGGCATGGTTGGGGCGCTGGTCAAAGAACAGGCCCGTTTTCTGCCCCTCGGCCAGATCGGCCATATAGGTCGCGCCGTTCATCGGCACGGCGATCTGGGCGGGCGGCGATCCGGCCAGCGTTTGGCTGACATCATCAAGGCCTTCCAGCTTGCGCGCGCGCCCGCTGGCATTCTTCAGGACATGCTGCGCCCCGGTCACGTGCTGCAAGGCCGCCGTCAGGGCGGGCAGGCGCTCTTCCAGCCAGATCGCGTTGGGTTGCACCACCAGCGTGTCCCCGAACCGATCCACGATCAGGCCGGGCAGGTCGTCGCCTTCGGCATGGATCAACCGATAATAGGGGTCGGGATAAAGCCTGTCGCGCAGGGCAAAGGCGCGCGCAATCCGGGCGCGCAACCATGCCTCGTCGATCTGGGCTGTCAGGTCCGTGTCCAGAAGACGCGCCGCGATCCGGGCTTGGGGCAGGACCGTCACGATTGCCAGCGGCGTGCGCCCGGCATCTTCAAGGATCGCAAGGCTTCCGGCGGGCAAGGCCCGACTGCGGCGGTCCCAGACGATCTGGTCGCCGTGAACCCAAGGGTGGCCATGGCGCAGCGCGCGGGCATCGGCTTTCGGGGTCAGGCGAAGGGTGGGGTAAGCTGTCATGCGCCCGCAGGTATAACCTTCGGGCGCATGGGAAAAGCGGATTTATGCGCGGGCGCCGTGGCCTTTGGCCGAAAACAGGCCCGTGATCGCGCTGCGCAGCGACCCAAGGAATTCGCGGAAGGCTTGCGCGCGCAGACGGCGGGCATCGGCTTCGATCTCGGCGAAGGAACGGGGGGTGGTGGTCGATTGCATCTTCAGGTCTCCATCATGTGGCGGGGCCGGGAGGAGGGGCGCACCGCCGTTTTCGTCTTGACCAGAAGATAGGTCAGCAATGCTGACATGAGTATTGCAGATGCCGAATACCCGGCATGATCCGATTTGGACGAAATCAAAGCGGGGTTGCAGGATTTGCATAGCGCTAACATCCTGCCGCAAACGATCTGGGATTGACTGTTACCGCTAACATGTTATCCGGACGTCAACCGCGCGTCCGCGCCCCTGCGCCGGACGCCGCCCGACGGAGGAGTTCTTCGCATGACCCTGCACCCCCGCTTGCTTGAGATCACCGACCGCATCGTTGCGCGATCCGCCGCGACCCGCAGCACCTACATGGACCGCATGCGCCGCGCCGCCGAGGACGGCCCCCGCCGCGCGCATCTGTCTTGCGGCAACCAAGCCCATGCCTATGCCGCGATGGGCGAAGCCAAGGACGCCCTTGTCAGCGCCCGCGCGCCCAATCTGGGGATCGTGACGGCCTATAACGACATGCTCAGCGCGCATCAGCCGTTCCAGCCTTACCCCGACAAGATCAAGGCGGCTGTCGCCAAGGTCGGCGCCACCGCGCAGGTCGCGGGCGGCGTGCCCGCGATGTGCGACGGCGTCACCCAAGGGCAGGTCGGGATGGAGCTGTCCTTGTTCAGCCGCGAGGTGATCGCGATGGCCACCGGCGTGGCGCTGTCGCACAACACCTTCGACGCCGCCGTCTATCTGGGCGTCTGCGACAAGATCGTGCCGGGGCTGGTGATCGGGGCGGCGACCTTCGGCTTCATTCCGGGCCTGTTCATTCCGGCCGGTCCCATGGTCAGCGGCTTGCCCAATGACGAAAAGGCCAAGGTGCGCCAGCAATTCGCGGCGGGCGAAGTCGGCCGCGACGCGCTGATGAAGGCCGAGATGGACAGCTATCATGGCCCCGGCACCTGCACCTTCTACGGCACGGCCA
>CAZIKH010000090.1:0-8520 GCA_964539755.1 uncultured Dinoroseobacter sp.
CCCTGCCTGAAAGCGCATGGCAAGATGTGGGTCTGGTGGTCGCCCTATATCGACGCGGCCTGTTTCAAGGGCGGCATCGAGGAACGCGCGGCGTTGCATGCCGCCGACCCCGAAACGTTCCTGCTGCATGATCACTATGCCAATTATGGCATCTTGCTGGTCGCGGCGGGCCGGATTGATCCGGGCTGGGCCGAGGCGCGGTTGCGGGCCACATGGCGTGAGGCTGCGCCGAAGCGTTGGCTGAAAGCGTGGGACGCCTCCGGCGGGAGTATTTCGACCTAGAAGAAGGCGGGGCCTAGGACCCGGCGTCGCCGCTGCGGATCGCGGCCATGCGGGCGGCGACGGCGTCCTGCCTTGGGCCCATGATCTCGCGCACCTTGGCGACATATTCGGGGTTTTCCGTTGGCGGCACGCCGGGCTTGTAGACGGGGGCGACCTCGATCATCGCGGCGCGGTCGGCCCCGTCGAACGCATCGACCATGGCTTGCGCGGTGGTTCGGTCATTGCCCATCGCTTCGAGGACCGAGCGGCTCATGCGCAGCGAACTGTCATAGGTTTCGCGGATGATGTCGCGGCAGCCTGCGGCCCAAAGCTCGTAAACATGGTGGCGGTTGATCGCGCGGGCCATGATGTGAACCTTGGGGTGGTTCTGGGTGACGTAGCGCACCAGCGCGGTGATCTTGTCGGCATCGTCCAGCGCGATGACCAGCACGCGGGCCTCGGCGATACCGGCGGCTTGCAGCAGGTCGGGCCGGGTCGCGTCGCCGAAGAACAGCCGCACGCCGAAGGTGCGCAGCGCGTCGATCTGGCGCGAGGAATAGTCGATCATCGTTGTCTGATAGCCTGCGGCCAGCAGCACCCGATTGATCAGGCCGCCGACGCGCCCCGCGCCCGCGATGATGATCTGGCCATCCTCGGGCATGTCGTCGGTATCGCGGGCATCTGCGCTGGTGTAACGGGGGGCGATGACGCGGTCATAGAGGATGAACAGCGCGGGCGTCAGCAGCATCGACAGGGCCACGACCAGCAGCAGGATATCGGCAAGGTCCGGCGGCAAGACGGCGTTTGCCACCGTAAAGCTAAGCAGGACGAAGCCGAATTCGCCCGCCTGCGCCAGACCCAGCGCCATCAGCCAGCGGTCAGCGCCCTTTATCTTGAAGATGATGCCAAGGACGTAGAGGACGAGGCCCTTGATGACCATCAGCCCCACGGTCAGCCCAAGGATCATGCCGAACGCCCCGAACAGCAGATCAAAGTCGATCGCCGCCCCGACTGTCATGAAGAACAGGCCCAGCAGCAGGCCCTTGAAGGGGTCGATGTCGGATTCCAACTCGTGCCGGTATTCGGAATTGGCCAGCACGACGCCTGCAAGGAAGGTGCCAAGGGCGGGCGAGAGGCCCACGAGGCTCATGAGCAGGGCGATGCCGATGACCATCATCAAGGCGGTCGCGGTGAACAATTCGCGCAATTGCGCGCCCGCGATGAAACGGAACAGGGGCCGGGTCAGCACGCTGCCCACAAGGATGACGAAGGCGATGGCGGCGACGTTGACCAGCGCCAGTTGCCAGCCTGCAAGCCCCTCGACCAGGCTGAGGGAGGGTGCCGCATGGTCGCCCTCGCCCGAATGGCCGCCCGCGCTGCCCGCCGCATCGTGGACCGCGCCTGCATCGACCAGTCCGATCAGGTCGGGCATGGCCAGCAACGGCAGCAGCGCCAGCATGGGGATGACAGCGATATCCTGCATCAGCAGGACCGCGAAGCTGCCTTCGCCCCCGTCGGATTTCATCAGACCCTTTTCGCCCAGCGTCTGCAACACGATGGCGGTCGAGGACAGCGACATCACAAGGCCGATGGCCAGCGCGATGGTCCAGGGTTGTCCCAGCGCCATCGCGGCGGCCATGACCAGCAGCGTGGTGCCCAGAACCTGCCCGCCGCCTAGGCCCAGAAGCCGCGCGCGCATGTCCCACAGGCGTTTGGGTTCCAGTTCCAGCCCGATCAGGAACAGCATCATCACGACGCCGAATTCCGCGAAATGCTGGATCGAGATCACATCGACATTCAGCAGCGCCAGAACGGGCGAGATTACGATGCCCGCGATCAGGTAGCCCAGCACAGACCCCAGCCCGAGGCGGCTGGCAATGGGCACGGCGGCGACGCCCGCGACGAGGAAGATGAAAGCAAGCAGCAGGAAGTCGGTCATGGCGGGGCGGTCCTTTGGGGTTCGCAACAGCAAAGCCCATTCCGGCCCGCTTGGCTAGGGCCGGGACCCGTGGCAGGGTCTGACCATGCTTGTTGCCTTCAACAAACCCATGAACGTTCTCAGCCAGTTCACCGATGAAGGTCAGTGGCCGGGGTTGTCGCGGTTCGGCTTGCCGAAGGGGGTTTATGCGGCGGGGCGGCTGGATCGGGACAGCGAAGGGTTGTTGCTGTTGACCGATGACGGAAAGCAGCAGGCGCGGATTGCTTCGCCGAAGGGCAAGATGCCCAAGACCTATTTCGCCTTGGTGGAAGGCGTGCCGCAGGCCGAGGCGTTGCAGCAGTTGCGGCGCGGCGTGGTCTTGAAGGATGGCCAGACGCGGCCCGCGCGGGTGGCGGCGGTGCCGGAACCCGACTGGCTGTGGCCGCGCGATCCGCCGGTGCGGGTGCGCAAATCCATCACCGACAGTTGGCTGCGCCTGACGATCACGGAAGGCAAGAACCGACAGGTGCGGCGCATGTGTGCTGCCGTGGGTCTGCCCGTGCTGCGGCTGGTGCGTTGGTCGATTGGCGACTGGACGTTGGCGGGCTTGGCCCCTGGAGAGTGGCGCGATGCAGGAGGTTGAGGTCAAATCGCTGGAAGACTTGCGCGCGTGGCTGGCTGCGCATCACACCCAGACCGACAGCGTGTGGCTGGTGACATGGAAAGCGCATACCCCGCACCACGTGCCCTACCCGGATGTGGTGGACGAGTTGCTGTGCTGGGGCTGGGTGGATTCGCAACCGGGCAAGCTGGACGCGGACCGATCAAAGCTGCGCATCTCGCCCCGGTCGCCAAAAAGCGCATGGTCTGCCGTGAACAAGGACAAGGTTGCGCGGATGCGGGCCGAAGGGCGGATGCAGCCGCCGGGCGAGGCGATGATCGCCGTCGCTGTGGCCAATGGCATGTGGGATTTTCTGAACGACGTGGATCGGCTGGAGGTGCCGGACGATCTGGCGGCGGGTTTGGGCGATTTGCGGGCTGTCTGGGACGGCTGGCCGCGGTCGGTGCGGCGCGGCACGCTGGAATGGATCAAGACCGCAAAGACCGCGCCGACGCGCGCCAAGCGGATCGCGGATGTGGTGGACAGCGCGGGGCAGGGGCTGCGGCCCAGCCCGTTTCGGCGTTAGCCGTCCAAGTCTGCGCTGGGGATCACCGGGAAGAACTGCCCGCCCGACCACAGGCCGAACCAGCCGTCGTGATGCGCCCCGATATCCACAAGCCGATAGAAGCTTTTGCGGTCGATCAGGGCCTCCAGCCCGCGCCGGACCATGACATAGGGCGACGGTTCGCCCGTTTCGGGATCGCGCACCACGCGGATCGGATGGTCCGGGCCTGCGGTCACGCGGTCTTCGACATGGGTCAGAAAGGTCAGGGTTTGGTCGGGGCCTGTCCCGGCCACCTCGAAATCCACGGCAACGAAGGGCGCGTCTTCGACGGTGATGCCGACTTTCTCGACCGGGGTGACAAGGAAGTATTTGCCGTCTTCCAGTTTCAGGATCGACGAGAACAGCTTGACCAGCCCCGGTCGCCCGATGGGCGTGCCCAGATAGAACCATGTCCCGTCGCGCGCGATGTGGATGTCCAGATCGCCGCAAAAAGGCGGGTTCCACAAATGCACAGGCGGTGGGCCTTTCTTCGTGGCAGCGCGTGCGGATGCGGCAAGACCGTCGGCGGTGGGGGTCACGATGTTTTGTGCGCTCATAGCTTTTGCCATTTCCCGGTGCAGCGATAGGTTAACGTCAACACTCACCTAATCCCAGAGCGGAGCGCGACCATGGCAGACCCCGAAAACCTTGTGGCCGAGATCGAGGCGCTGAGCGCGAAACTGGCCGAAGCGAAGACCAGCATCGCCACGCGCATCATCGGCCAGCAGGATGTCGTTGATCTTGCGCTGACCGCGATGCTGTCGGGCGGGCACGCGTTGTTGATGGGTTTGCCGGGGCTGGGCAAGACCCTGCTGGTGGATACCCTGTCGACCACAATGGGCCTCAGCGCCAACCGCGTGCAGTTCACCCCCGACCTGATGCCTGCCGATATTCTGGGGTCTGAAGTTCTGGAAACGGGCGATGATGGCGCACGGTCCTTCCGGTTCTTGGAAGGGCCGATCTTCTGCCAGCTGTTGATGGCGGACGAGATCAACCGCGCCAGCCCACGCACCCAGTCGGCCTTGCTGCAAGCGATGCAGGAAAAAGAAGTCACCATCGCCGGGCAACATCGCCCCTTGCCCGCGCCGTTCCATGTGCTGGCCACGCAAAACCCCATCGAACAGGAAGGCACCTATCCCTTGCCCGAGGCCCAGTTGGACCGGTTTCTGTTGCAGGTGGATGTCAATTATCCCGACCGGGACACCGAACGCGGTATCCTTCTGGCGACGACGGGGATGGAAGACGCCGCACCGCATCAGGTCTTCACAGGTCCCGATTTGATCGCGGCCCAGACATTGGTGCGCCGGATGCCTGTCGGCGATGCGGTGGTCGAGACGATCCTGGATCTGGTGCGCGCCTGCCGTCCGGGCGAAGCCGAAGCAACCCCGGCGGTTGCGGGCGGCGTGGCTTGGGGGCCGGGCCCACGGGCGGCGCAGGCCCTGATGCTGTGCGTGCGGGCGCGTGCGCTGTTGCAGGGGCGGCTTGCCCCCTCGGTCGAAGATGTGGCGGCTTTGGCCCGCCCGGTTCTGACGCATCGGATGGCGCTGACCTTTGCCGCCCGGGCTGAAGGCCAGTCCTTGACCGCGATCATCGACAGCGTCACCGCGCAAGTCACCCGGATCGAGGCGGCCGCGTGACCGATCCCTTGCCAAGCGCGCTGCACACGCCTGACACGCTGCGGCATCGGTCCGAAACCGTTGCCGCCAGCCTGCCTGCCCTGATGGCCAGTGCCGAACATCTTGCGGCAACGGTTCTGCTGGGCGTGCATGGGCGTCGGCGCGCGGGCATGGGGGACGAGTTCTGGCAGTACCGCCCGGCCGAGCCCGGCGACAGCTATCGCAGCATCGACTGGCGCCGATCCGGGCGGGCGGATACGCCGTTCGTGCGCGAAACCGAATGGCAGGCGGCGCAAGCGGTTATGCTGGGTGTGGATGACAGCGCGTCGATGGCCTTTACCGGGCACAAGGCGCGCCCGTCCAAGCTGCGGCGCGCGCAGACCTTGGCCATGGCGCTGGCGATCCTTGCCGTGCGCGGCGGCGAGCGGGTCGGTCTGACCGCGCTGAACGAACCGCCCAAGGGTGGCAAGGGTCAGTTGTTGCGGCTGGCACAAGCGCTGATGGACCCTGAAGAACCCGAAGACTACGGCGCGCCCAAACCGCGCATGCTGCCATCGGGCAGCCGCGCGGTGTTCTTTTCCGATTTCCTCGGCCCGTTGGAGCCGACCGAAAAAGCGCTGACCGGGGCGGCGGACCGAGGCGTCAAAGGCGCCATCGTGCAGGTTCTGGACCCTGACGAGGAAGCGTTTCCCTTTGATGGGCGCACGGTCTTTGAATCGATGCAAGGAACGGTGCGGTTCGAAACGCTGAAGGCCAAAGGCCTGCGCCAAGCCTATCTGGACCGTCTTGCCGCGCGGCGCGAGGCGCTGCACACGCTGGCCCGCCGCACGGGCTGGCAGATGATGACGCACCATACCGGTGGGCCTGCGGAACCCGCCTTGATGTGGCTTTACCGCGCCTTGGATCGGGGGGCCTGATGTTTGCTTTGGGACCCATCGGCTTTGTGACGCCCTGGCTGTTGCTGGGGCTGATTGCCTTGCCCATCCTTTGGCTGATCCTGCGCGCGGTGCCGCCCGCGCCGATCCGGCGGCGCTTTCCGGGTGTGGCCTTGTTGTTGGGCCTGAACGACCCCGAGACAGAAACCGACAAGACGCCTTGGTGGTTGTTGCTGCTGCGCGCGCTGGCGGTGGCGGCGATGATCGTGGGATTCGCGGGGCCTGTTCTGAACCCCGAAGAAGATGCGCCGGGCACGGGCCCCTTGTTGATCGTGGCGGATGCCAGTTGGGCCAGCGCCCGCGATTGGCCCGCCCGCCGGGACCGGATCGAAATTGCCCTGCGCGATGCAGCCCGCATGGGACGCCCGGTGGCGCTGGTCGCCCTGACGGATCTGCCGCCCGAACCGCCCCGGTTCCAGACCGGTGAAGCGGTGCTGACGGGCTTGCCGGGGCTGCGCCCCGCGCCCCATGCGCCGGACCCGGACGCGGTGGCAACATGGTTGGGGCGCCTGGAAGGGTCGTTCGATACGCTTTGGCTGTCGGATGGGCTGGCGCGGCCAGATCGGACAGACGTGCTGACGGCGTTCGAAGCACGCGGCGCGGTGACAATCGTGGAAGGTCCGCGCGAGGTCTTGGGTCTGACCCCTGCCCGGATCGTCGATGGGGCGGTCGATGTGACCGTCTTGCGCAGCCCCGCGGCAGGCGCGCGCGAGGTGACCGTGTTGGCGCGCGGCCCCGATCCCAGCGGCGTGGATCGTGTTCTGGCGCGGCTTCCGGCCAGTTTTGACGCGGGCGCAAGCGCGGCCAGCGGTCAGGTCGTGCTGCCCGCCGAATTGCGCAACCGCATTACCCGGTTCGAGATCGAAGGTCACAGCACCGCCGGGGCGGTCAGCCTGACCGATGACAGCCTGCAACGTCGCGAGATCGCGCTGTATACCGGGCGCGACGGGTCCGAAGGGCTGGAACTGTTGGAGCCCCTGCATTACTTGCGCCGCGCTTTGGCCCCGACCGCGGACCTGTTGGAATTGCCCCTGACCGACGTGCTGCCCGCGAACCCGGATGTGATCGTGCTGGCGGATGTCGCGCAATTGGCCGAGGCCGAGGCACAGGGCATTCTGGACTGGGTCGAACGCGGTGGCTTGCTGCTGCGGTTTGCGGGCCCGCGTCTGGCGGCGTCGGATGTTGCCCGCACCGAGGAAGACCCCTTGATGCCCGTGCGCCTGCGCGCCGGCGGACGCAGCGTCGGCGGTGCCATGAGTTGGGGCGAACCGAAGGCCTTGCGACCCTTTGCGGAAGGCTCGCCCTTCTTTGGTCTGGCGGTGCCGCCCGAAGTGACCGTGACCGCGCAAGTCATGGCGCAACCCGACCCCGATCTGCCGAACCGGGTGATCGCGGCCTTGACCGATGGCACCCCGCTGGTGACGCGGCAAGCGGTCGGGCAGGGGCAGGTGGTCTTGATGCATGTGACGGCCAATGCGGAATGGTCGTCGCTGCCCTTGTCGGGGTTGTTCGTTCAAATGTTGGAACGTCTGGCGGTGTCGACCCGTCCGACTGCCCTGTCCGCCGAGGCGCTGGCGGGGACCACATGGGTGCCGGATCAGCGGCTGGACGCCTTTGGGCAATTGTCCGACGCGGGCGTCTTGCCGGGTGTGGCGGGCGAACGCTTGGCCGAAGCGCGTTTGGGTCCTGACCTGCCGCCGGGGCTCTATCGTGGGGGGGATCGGCGGTTGGCCTTGAACGTGCTGGGGGATGATGCGCAGCTGGCAGCGGCCGATTGGCCCGCCCGGGTGACGGTCGAAGGGATCGAAACCACAGCCCCGCAAAACCTGATGGCATGGCTGCTTGGGGCGGCGCTGGCCTTGCTGGCCTTGGATATCTTGGCGGCGCTGGCCCTGTCTGGGCGGCTACGGGGGCCACGGGCCGGGGCCTTGGCGGCAATCGCCGCTGCCATGTTGGTCGCGCTGCCGCAGGTCGGACAGGCGCAAGACGTGGCGGGCGAGGATGCCTTTGCCATCCAAGCCACATCCGACGTGGTTCTCGCGCATGTTCTGACGGGCGATGACCGTTTGGACAGCACGGCGGAAGCGGGTCTGTTGGGTCTGTCGCGGGTCTTGTTCGCGCGCACGGCCATCGAACCGGCGGCCCCGGTCGGGATCAATCTGGAAACCGACGAGTTGTCGTTCTTCCCGTTCCTTTACTGGCCTGTGACCCCGGATCAACCGCTGCCGTCCGCCGAGGCCTATGCCAAGCTGAACCGCTACTTGCGCACGGGGGGCATGATCCTGTTCGACACGCGCGACGCCGATATCGCGGTCGGCGGGCGCACCACGGACGGGCTGCGTGGGCTGCAACGTCTGGCGGCCAGTCTGGACATCCCACCCTTGGAACGGGTGCCCAGCGATCATGTGCTGACCCGCACCTTCTATTTGCTGCAGGATTTTCCCGGGCGCTATGCCGGGCGGGACGTCTGGGTCGAGGCCGCGCCGGAAGATGCCGTGCAGGTCGAAGGGATGCCGTTTCGAAACCTGAATGACGGCGTCACCCCAGTGGTGATCGGTGGCAATGACTGGGCGGCTGCCTGGGCC
>CAZIKH010000091.1:0-8474 GCA_964539755.1 uncultured Dinoroseobacter sp.
CATGACCCTTACCATCCGCCCGATCCAACCCGCAGACAAGGCCCAGTGGTCGCCGCTTTGGCGTGCATATCTGGCGTTCTATGAGACCGAGCTGCCCCCGGAGGTCTATGACACGACCTTTTCGCGTCTGACGAACCCGAAAGTCGTCAGCTATCACGGCTTTTTGGCTTGGCAGGGGCAAGACACGGTCGGGTTGGTGCATTACATCCACCATATGCATGGCTGGAAGATCGAACCCGTGACCTATTTGCAGGACCTCTACACCGTGCCGCAGGCCCGTGGCACGGGCGTGGGCCGCGCCTTGATCGAAACGGTCTACAAGGCCGCCGATGCGGCGGGGGCACCATCGGTGTATTGGATGACGCAAGCCTTCAACGACACCGCACGGCAGCTTTATGACAAGGTGGGCGAGGTGACCCCGTTCCTCAAATATCAGCGGCCCACGGCATGAGGGCGCTGCGTCTTCTCGGACCCTGCCTTGGCTTGGCGGTGCTGGCAGGCTGCGCCACCGTCCCCTTGGAGGACAACGTCACCGAACGGCGTGCCAGCCCGGTCTTGTCGACCGAGCTGCCCGCGATGAAGGTATTTCCCGCCACGCGCCCTGCCCCGACCCGCAAATCGCAGCGGGACCTTGCTGCGGATTTTCTGGACCTGACCTTCCTGATGGAAAGCGGGCGTGCCTTGCCGCGGCTGACGCGGTTCGAAGGGCCGATCCGGGTGGCGGTCGCGGGATCGGTCGTTCCACCGACCTTGCAGCGGGATCTCGACCAGTTGCTGGGGCGTCTGCGGCGCGAGGCCGGCGTGGACATTGCGCCCGCCGCGCAAGCGGGCGCCGCCAACCTGATTGTCGAGACCCTGCCGCGACGGCGCTTGCAGCGTTATGTTCCGCAAGCGGCCTGTTTCGTGGTGCCCAATGTCGGGTCTTTTGCGGAATTCGTTCGCTTCCGCCGCACCGACCGGGTGGATTGGTCCGCGCTGACCACCCGCACCCGCGCCGCCGTTTTCATTCCGAACGATGTCAGCCCGCAGGAAATCCGCGATTGCCTGCACGAGGAAATCGCCCAAGCCATTGGCCCGTTGAATGACCTTTATCGGTTGTCGGACAGCGTCTTTAACGATGACAATTTCCACACGGTTCTGACCGAATTCGACATGCTGATGCTGCGCCTGACCTACGCGCCGGACCTGCGCAGCGGCCTGACCCGGTCGCAGGTGGCCGAACGGCTGCCGGGGGTTCTGGCCCGGGTGGCGGCAGGGCGTCCGGTCGGTGCGGGCAGCCCGGCCCGTGTGGCCCCGCGCGCATGGATTACCGAAATCGAGACCGCGCTGGGACCGGGGGCAAGCCCGCGCCGCCGCGTCGATGCGGCCCGCCGCGCGGTCGAGATCGCCCGGTCGGCGGGATTGGGACCCGCGCGCGAGGGGTTCAGCTTCTACGCCCTGGGGCGGCTGGCCTTGGGCACGCAACCCGAATTGGCCCTGCCCGCCTTTGTCACGGCGGCCCAGCTTTATGAACGGGTGCCGGGGGCGGATATCCAGCGCGCCTCGGTCGCGGTGCAACTGGCGGCCTTTGCCCTGTCGACGGGGAATGGGGCGGCGGCGCTGCGCTTGATCGACGGTGCGGTGCCAGCGGCGACACAGGCCCAGAACGCATCGCTTTTGGCGACGCTTTTGATGATGCGGGCCGAGGCGCTGACCTTGCTGGGACGGCCCGCCGAGGCGCGGGCGGTGCGGCTCGACAGTTTGGGGTGGGCGCGCTATGGCTTTGGCGATGCGGGCGAAATCCGCGCGCGATTGGTCGAAATCGCGGATGTAACGCCCGAAAACCGGGCCGGAACAGGGGTCAATTGATGCTGGCAGTGCTGGGCGCTTTGGGCGGGGCCGGATGGGGTGCGTGGTTGGCGCGCAAACGCGGCGGCAAACGCTTTGACCTGCTGCAATATGCGGCGGGCTTTGGCATCCTTTGGGGCCTTCTGGGCCTGATCGCCACGATCTATCTGGCGCGCGGTTAACGGGCGCGGGGTCGCCATGTTCACCCCGTTCTTCGAAGCGCTGCGCCGGCATGGGGTGCCCGTGTCCTTGCGCGAATTCCTGAGTTTTCTGGAAGCGCTGGACGCAGGTCTTGCGACCTATGATGTGGACCGCTTTTACCTGCTGGCCCGCACCACGATGGTCAAGGATGAACGTCATCTGGACCGGTTTGACCGTGCCTTTGCGCAGGCGTTCGAGGGCGTCGAGCACATCAGTCTTGAGCAGGTGCTGGAGGCGGTCGATCTGCCGCGCGACTGGCTGGAAAAGATGGCCGAAAAGCACCTGTCCGAAGAAGAACGGGCGCAGATCGAGGCGCTGGGCGGCTTCGACAAGCTGATGGAAACGCTGCGCGAACGGTTGCGCGAACAGCAAGGGCGGCATCAGGGTGGGAACAAGTGGATCGGGACCGCGGGCACCAGCCCGTTTGGCGCCTATGGCTACAACCCCGAAGGCGTGCGCATCGGGCAGCATGAAAGCCGCCACCGCCGCGCGGTCAAGGTCTGGGACAAGCGCGAATTCCGCAACCTCGACGACAGCGTGGAACTGGGCACGCGCAACATCAAGGTCGCGCTGAAACGCCTGCGCCGCTGGGCGCGCGATGGCGCGGCGGACGAATTGGATCTGGACGGGACGATCCGCGCGACGGCCGAACACGGCTATCTGGACGTACAGACCCGGCCCGAACGGCGCAACGCGGTGAAGGTCCTGCTGTTCGTCGATGTGGGCGGGTCGATGGACGACCATGTGAAGGTGGTCGAAGAACTGTTCAGCGCGGCGAAGTCCGAGTTCAAACACCTGGAACACTATTATTTCCACAACTGCCTTTATGAAGGTGTGTGGCGCGACAACCGCCGCCGCTGGTCGGAACAGACCCCGACATGGGAGGTGCTGAACACCTATGGGCCGGATTACAAATGCATCTTCGTGGGCGATGCCAGCATGTCGCCTTACGAGATCGCCTTTCCCGGCGGGGCAAATGAGCATTGGAACGCGGAATCGGGCGAAACCTGGTTGCGGCGCGCACGCGCGCAGTGGCCCAATGCCCTGTGGATCAACCCGGTGCCGGAAAGGCACTGGGCCTATACCCAAAGCATCGGCATGATCGCCCAGATCTTCGAGAACGCGATGGTCCCCATGACGCTGGAAGGGCTGACGCGCGGCATGAAGGTCTTGGGTTAGGCGCCACCGACGGAAACCGCCGCGCGATGCGTTCAACACTGGCAAGCAAAGGACAGACCATGGCCCCGTACAAGAGTGTCCCCGCCCGAGGCGCGCCCGTTGCGTAGCGCGCTTGGATATCTTTGGGCGCATAACAGGCCCGCCCTGATCGCCTTTGTCGTCGTGGCGATTGTGACGGTGGGGTTCGGCGTGCGCTTGGTGCTGTTCGGGATGTACTGGTCTGACCCCGCGCATCAGGATCAAACCCCGCAAGGCTGGATGACGCCGCGCTATATCGCGCGGTCTTGGGATGTGCCGCCAGAGGTGGTGACAGACGCGCTGGACCTGCAAATGCCCCCGGCCCGCCGGATGACGCTGGAAGAAATCGCCACGGATCGGTCCATGCCGATGCCGGTTCTTGCCGATCAGATCATGGATGCGATGGATACCTATCGCGCCGAGACCCCGCGCCGATGACCGAAACCCTGTTTGCCCTTGTGCCCGTCTGGGGCGTGGCCTTGATCGTGGTCAGCACCTTCCTGAGCTGCCTTGCCGTGCCGGTCCCGACATCCATCCTGATGCTGGGGGCGGGCGGCTTTGTGGCGTCGGGGGATCTGGGCATGGCCGAGGTCTTCCTGGGTGCCTTGGCGGGCGCGGTGGCAGGCGATCAGACGGGGTATCAGATCGGACGCCTCCTTGGCAGCGGGTGGATCGACCGGCTGCGCGGCCATCGCCGCTTTGGCAAGACCGTGGTGGGCGCGCTGGATATTCTGGACCAGCGCGGCGGGACGGGCGTGTTTCTGTCGCGCTGGCTGTTTTCGCCCTTGGGACCTTATGTGAATTTCGCGGCTGGTGCGGCCCGCTTTCCGTGGCGGCGCTTTACCGTGGCGGGGGCGGCGGGGGAAATCGTCTGGGTGTCGATCTATGTCGGGCTTGGCTACAGCTTTGCCGGGGACATTGTCGAACTGGCGGACCTTTTGGGCAATGCCAGCGGCTTTCTGGCCGGGCTGTGCGTGCTGGGCGGGCTTGCGTGGTGGCTGGGACGCGCCTTGCGCCAGCGGCGGCTGGGACAGGCGGTCCAATAGGGCCGCGCAACGGGACGCCTTGACCTTGGCGCGTGGCGCTGGTCCAAGACGCCGACCTTCAGGAGATCCCCCTATGACCGACCAAGACACCGCCCGCATCGTGTTGTCGAGCGACCACGCCGCCATTGCCCTGCGCCAGACCGTTGCCGAGCATATCCGGGCCCGGGGCTTCGAGGCGGTCGATATTGGCCCGACCACGCCCGAAAGCACACCCTACCCCGAACATGGGGCGGCGGCGGCGCGCATGGTGGCGGCGGGGGACGCGACCTTTGGCATCGTGCTGTGCGGCACGGGTCAAGGGATCATGATGGCGGCGAACAAGATCAAGGGCGTGCGCTGCGGGGTCTGCTCGGACACCGTGTCAGCCGCGATGATCCGCGCGCATAACAACGCCAACATGCTGGCGATCGGGGCGCGGATCGTGGGCGACGTGCTGGCGCTGGCGATTGTCGATGCCTTCTTGGACACAAGCTTCGAGGGTGGGCGCCACGCCACACGGGTGGACATGATCAAGGCGCTGGAAGCCTAGCGTCTACAGATCGACGATCTTGACGGTTTCGCCTTCGCAGCCCAGCGCGATCTGGCCGTCACACAGGCGCAGCGCATCCGCCCCGAAGACCTGCGCGCGCCAGCCGCGCAAGGCGGGCACATCGCGCTGTCCGGCGGCGATCTGATCCAGATCGGCGCTGGTTGCGATCAGTTTCTGGGCCACGCCGGCCTCTTCGGATTTGGCCTTCAGAAGCACGCGCAGGAGGTCCGCCAAGGCGGAATTGACCTGCAATTTCGCGGCCTGCTTGGGCAGCGACGGATAGTCCGAGGGTTTGGCGGCCTGCCCTTCCCGAATGGCGGCCAGAATGCCTTGGGCAATGTCGCCGCGCCGGGCTTCGCGCAGCAAGAGGCGGGCGCGCCCCAGATCTTCCAGACTGGTGGGTTTGGTCGAGGCGACTTCGATCAGCGCGTCGTCCTTGAAGACCCGGTTGCGCGGCACGTTGCGCGACTGGGCATAGTGTTCGCGGAACCGGGCAAGGGCCTGCACGATGGCCAGAAACTTGCCCGACTGGGTGCGGGTCTTGACCCGCTGCCAAGCCTGATTGGGGTCAACCTCGTAGGTGGTGGGGTCGGTCAGAATGGCGATTTCTTCCTCCAGCCACGGGGTGCGGCCGGTCTTGTCCAAATCCGCCGACAAATGCAGGTAGATATCCCGCAAATGGGTCACATCCGCCAAGGCATAGGTTTTCTGGGCGTTGGACAGGGGGCGGCGGGACCAATCGGTAAAGCGAGAGGTCTTGTCCAGCGAGGCCCGCGCGATCTTGCGCACCAAGGTTTCATAACCGACCTGTTCGCCGAAGCCGCAGACCATGGCAGCGACTTGGGTGTCGAACAAGGGACTTGGGATCACGCCATAGTCTATGTGAAAAATCTCGAGATCCTGCCGCGCGGCATGGAAGACTTTGACAACCGCCGGATCGCGGAACAATTCCAGCATCGGGTCCAGCGACAGGCCATCGGCCAACGGATCGACCAAGACGGCGCTGTCGGCGTCCGCGCCGGGATAGGCCAATTGCACCAGACACAGCTTGGCGTAATAGGTGCGTTCGCGCAAAAACTCGGTATCGACGGTCACGAAGGGGTGCTGGGCGGCGCGGGCGCAAAACTGCGCCAGCGCGTCGGTCGTCGTTATGGTTTGCATCTTTGCCTGTTTATCTCGCGTCGTCTCGGTCACGTTGCCCGCCCCGCTAATGTCCTTGATAGGCGTTCCGGCGCGCCGGGGAAAGGGGACAGCACGCCTCAGACCGGGGTTGCAAAGCGTGGGCCCGGACGCGGCAGTTCGGTCAGGCCCGCGTGACGGTAGAAGTCTTGGGCCGCGCGGTTCTGCGAGGCGGTGCCGACCGTCAGCCTTGCGCAGCCGGACTGCGCCGCCCGCTGCGAAGCCGCCGCCAGCAGCGCGCGCCCGATACCTTGGCCGCGATGGCCGTCCAACACATACAGGTTCACGACATCCAGCACCGTTTCGCCGTGATGGGGCCGCCAATGCGTTTGCAGAATGGCGTAGCCCACCAGCCCGCCCCCGTCGGCTTCGGCCAGCAGGGCGACGGCGCGCGGCGGTTGCGTGAACAAGGCGCGGTGCAATTGGGCTTCGGAAATGTCGGACCGATCCCCGTGATGCAGGGCAAGATCGCGGATCATTTTGCGCAAGGCGCGGATGTCGCCAAGGTCGGCGGGTCTGATGTGGATGGGCATGGACCGGGTCCTTTCAAAGGGCAGGTTGCCCCAAGGACCCACAAAAAAACCGCCCTTGGGGCGGTCGTGGGATCAAACATGACTGTTCCGGACCGCGCCTATTGGAAGCGGGCGAAATACCAAACCGAAAGAGGGGCGATCCGTGTCATGGCGTCCACATGCCCCAGCGGGACGGTCTGCGTCAAGATGGTTCCTGCGGCGCAGGGGGCGTTGGGTGGTCCAGCAGCACGGGCAAGTCCCCGCCCGTCGCAACCGCCCGCAGGACCGCCGGATAAAGGCGATGTTCCATCGGCAGGACGCGGGCGGCCAAGGTTTCGGGCGTATCGTCCGGCAAGACAGGGACGCGCGCCTGGCCAAGGATCGGCCCATCGTCGAGGTCCGCTGTCACCTCGTGAACCGTGCAGCCATGGGTCGGGTCGCCCGCTTCGAGGGCGCGCAGATGCGTGTGCAGGCCCCGATATTTCGGCAAGAGCGACGGGTGAATGTTCAGCATGCGGCCTTGCCAATCGGCCACGAACGCGCCGGTCAGAACGCGCATGAAGCCTGCAAGGCAAATCAGGTCGGGCGCGGCCTGCGCCAAGGGGGCTTGCAAGGCGGCCTCGAACCCCGCGCGATCGCTGCCAAAGGGGCGATGATCCACCGCTGCAACGGGCACGCCCATTTGGCGGGCCTTTTCCAGACCGGGTGCTTTTGGATCGTTCGACAGCACAAGGCAGGGCCGCGCCGGGTGGTCGCCCGTCATGCTTTCGACCAGCTTGACCATGTTGGACCCGCCGCCCGAGATGAAGATGGCGACCTTCATGCCGCGCGCAGGGTCCCGCGATAGCGCACGCCCGCGCCGGGCACGACATGGCCAAGGGCCACAACGGTTTCGCCCAGATCGCCAAGATGGTCGGCAAGCGCTTGGGCACGGTCGGCGGCGGCGACAACGCACATCCCGATCCCGGCGTTGAAGGTCTTCAGCATTTCGGCTTGCGCGATGCCGCCTTCGGCCTGAAGCCAGCCAAAGACAGGGGGCAAACGCCATGCGTCCAGATCAATCTCGGCCCCCAGCCCTGTCGGCAAGACCCGTGGCAGGTTTTCGGTCAACCCGCCCCCGGTGATATGGGCCAACCCATGCACCCCGCCTGCGCGCAGCGCCGAGAGCAGCGGTTTGACATAAAGCCGGGTCGGGGCCAGCAGCGCCGCCCCCAGCGTCGTTTCGGCAAAGGGCGCGGGCGCGTCCCATGTCAGGCCTGCCTGCGCGACGACCTTGCGCACAAGGCTGTAGCCGTTCGAATGCACCCCGTCCGAAGCCAGCCCGAGGATCACATCGCCTTCCGCCACATCGCGGGGCAGATGCGCGCCGCGTTCCATCGCGCCGACAGCAAAGCCCGCCAGATCGAAGTCGCCCGCGCCGTACATGCCCGGCATTTCCGCCGTTTCGCCCCCGGTCAGCGCGCAGCCCGAGGCCGCGCAGCCCGCCGCGATGCCCCGGATAATCGTCGCGGCGGCCTGCGGTTCCAGCTTGCCGGTTGCGAAATAGTCCAGAAAGAACAAGGGCTCGGCCCCTTGGCAGACCAGATCATTGACGCACATGGCGACAAGGTCGATGCCGATCGTGTCCAACTGGCCAGTGTCGATGGCGATGCGCAGCTTGGTGCCGACCCCATCGGTCGCCGCCACAAGGATCGGATCGGTGTAGCCCGCCGCCTTGAGATCGAAAAGCGCCCCGAACCCCCCTAGCCCGCTGACGACGCCCGGGCGCGCCGTGGCGGCGGCGGCGGGTTTGATCGCTTCGACCAAGGCATTGCCGGCGTCGATATCGACACCCGCTTCGGCATAGCTGAGGCCGGGTTTGGGATCGGTCATGGCAGGCTCCGGGACTAGGGCAGAGGGGATTGCTTGGGTGGGGCCTAGCCGATCCCGCCTGTCCCCTCAAGCAAGCCCCGCTTGACCCGCGATTTGCCGCAGCATATCCCG
>CAZIKH010000092.1:0-8372 GCA_964539755.1 uncultured Dinoroseobacter sp.
ATGGCGATCATCGAATTTGTGGACCGCGACGTGGACGCGAAGGGCGCTGCCGACAAGGCCCGCCTCGCCGCCGAAGAGGCCGCGCAGGACGCCTGAGGCGGACATTGTTTCGAAAATGCAAAAGCCCCGCCATCCGGCGGGGCTTTTTCTATTTTGCAATTCTGGCGGCGATCAATGAACGTCTTGCCGTTGCCGGGTTTCTAGCCTTGTGGCTGTTTCTTCAATGATTTCAGGAAGTTTCTTTTCATCAATCGTTGATCCGCCAATCAATTCAAGCACCTCGACCCGGACGGGTTCGGGCAATGACATGACCTTCGCAAACATGTCTGGCGCTAATTGGTACGGCATCACTAAACCTTTGGTTGCAATCGAACTGGGAAACAATTTACGGTTGACCAAGACTCACCGCAACCTATCTAAAAAGACATGTCCAAACCTACAGGCCTGCAAATCGAACTTCGGGAACTGGGGGCGTTGTCGCCTTCGGGGTATTTCATCGGCCTGCACATTCGCATGGCCGTCCCGTTGATGACGTTTCAGACCTACCCTCAGGAATGGCGCGATCACTATACCGAGGCGGCCTATGCCCTGCGCGACCCGATCCTGGCATGGGGGTTCGGACCGACTGGCACGGCCCGATGGAGCAATCTTGGCATCCCAGACCCGTTCGGCATCCTTGAGGCTGGGTCAACCTTCGGGCTGCGCTATGGGGTTGCGGTGTCCTATGGGCCGATCAGTTCGCGGACCATCGCAGGGTCTGCCCGCGACGACCGAGAATTCACCGACGACGAAATGGAACGGATCGAAACCATCGTGCGGCGTCTGCACGAAGCGACGATCCCGCCCGAAAGCCTGACCAAGGCACAGATCGACGCGCTGACCCGAATCGCGGCAGGGGACCGCCACGCCCAGGCGGCGGCGGCCCTTGGGATATCGGAAAGCGCGTTGAAGGCGCGGCTGACATCCGCGCGACAGAAGCTTTTGGCCCGGACGACCGCCGAGGCGATCCAAAGGGCCAAAGACTACCGGCTGCTCTAGCGGGCCACCACACCGCAGACTGGCCGGACCTTCCACCACCAAGCAACTGCCACCACCCAAAACGGAGACTGACCCAATGCAGACCACGACGCTCTCGTTTGCCAATCTACACAACCATGGCGAGTTATTTGCGAACCTTTTTCGCGCTAGACGACAGTCGTTCATCGTTCAGAATAACTGGGACCTGCCCGAAGCGCTGGGGATGGAGTACGACCAATACGACACGCCCGCCTCGCGCTGGGTGGCTGTTCACGAATTCGGCGAAATCCTTGCCGGCATCCGATTGACCCCCACAACCGCCCGATGTGGCCTTTACAGCTACATGATCCGGGACGCGCAGATGGGGTTGCTGGATTCGATCCCGCAGGACCTTCTGTATGAACAAGCCCCCGTCGCAGATCATATCTGGGAATCCAGCCGGGTGTTCGTGTCCCATGCGACGCCGATGAAAATCCGTCGCCGCGTGCATGCGCATCTGATCACCGAGATGACCAAGGCGGCCCGGGAACTTGGCGCAACGCAGGTTCTGGGGCTGATCCCGGCAAGCTGGCCCCGTTGGGCAACGCGCTGTGGTCTGGATGCCCAAGCCGCTGGACGGGTGATGGAAATCGACGGGATCGACAACCAATGTGTGTCGATCAACTTGGTGCAAAACCTGCATTGACCGGCATTGCGGGGCAGGGACCAAGGGCGTAGCCTTCTGCCTTGGTCCCTGCCCATTTGGGCAGGGCGCGACCCGGAGACCCCGTCTTGGCCGACCTGTTCGACACATCAGACGACGCCGCACGGTCCGGCGCGCCGCGCCCCTTGGCGGATCGGTTGCGCCCGGCCACGCTGGCCGAAGTGATTGGCCAAGAACACCTTCTGGGGCCCGAGGGCCCACTGGCGGTGATGCTGGCGTCTGGCCAGATCGGGTCGATCATCTTTTGGGGTCCACCAGGGGTCGGCAAGACGACCATCGCCCGGTTGCTGGCCCATGAAAGCGCCCTGCATTTCGTTCAGATCAGTGCCATTTTCACCGGCATGCCGGACCTGCGCAAAGTCTTCGAAGCCGCCCGTCTGCGGCGACAGTCCGGCCAAGGCACCTTGTTGTTCGTGGACGAAATTCATCGCTTCAACAAAGCCCAGCAAGATGGATTTCTGCCCCATATGGAAGATGGCACCATCGTTTTGGTGGGCGCCACAACCGAGAACCCGTCCTTCGAATTGAACGCGGCGGTCCTGAGCCGTGCGCAAGTCATGGTTCTGCATCGTCTGTCGCCCGATGCCTTGGAACGGCTGATCGCCCGCGCCGAAACGGTTCTGGACCATCCTTTGCCGTTGCAGTCCGATGCCCGGACCGCCCTGATCGAAATGGCCGACGGGGATGGACGCACCTTGTTGAACTTGGTTGAACAGATCGCCGCGTGGGGGCCGATCAAACCCCTGACCCCGGATGCCTTGGGCAAACGCCTGATGCGGCGCGCGGCGGCTTACGACAAGTCCGGCGACGGGCATTACAACCTGATCTCGGCCTTGCACAAATCGGTGCGCGGGTCGGATCCGGATGCCGCCCTTTATTGGTTGGCCCGGATGCTGACGGCCGGGGAAGACCCGCGCTTTCTGGCCCGCCGTATCACCCGTATGGCCGTCGAAGATATCGGCTTGGCCGACCCACAGGCGCAGGCGATCTGTCTGCAAAGTTGGGAAACCTACGAACGGCTTGGCAGTCCCGAAGGCGAGCTGGCCTTGGCGCAGGCGGTGCTCTATCTGGCGCTGGCCCCGAAATCGAACGCCAGCTACGTCGCCTACAAGGCTTCGGTCGCGCTGGCCAAGCAAACGGGGTCGGTCGCCCCGCCAAAGCATATCCTGAATGCGCCCACCCAGTTGATGAAAGACGAAGGCTACGGGCAAGGGTACGCGTATGACCACGATGCCCCGGACGGGTTTTCCGGGCAAAACTATTTTCCAGATGGGATCACCCGGCCCAGTTTCTATGCGCCGGTTGAACGGGGCTTCGAACGCGATCTGGCCAAGCGGCTGGCCTATTTCAACAAGCTGCGCGACAGCCGCACCCGTTGACATCTGCCCTGCGCTGACCGCAGAAGCCGCCGCATGATACTTGCATTTCTTCAGGTCGGCTTGGGTGGCGCCTTGGGCGCGATGCTGCGCTTTGGCGCGGGGCTGCTGGCATTGCGACTGGTCGGTGCGGGGTTTCCGGTCGGGGTGCTGGGGGTCAACGTGCTGGGGTCTTTCCTGATGGGGCTTTGCGTCGTCTATCTTGGAACACGGGGGCTGACGCATTTGTCGCCGCTTCTGATGACAGGGGTTCTGGGTGGGTTCACCACCTTTTCGGCGTTCTCGCTGGAAGCTTATACGCTGTTCGAACGCGGCGCGGTCGGGCAGGCGGCGCTGTATGTCGGGCTGTCGGTCGGCCTGTCGATCGGCGCCTTGGTTCTGGGTGTCACGCTGGCGCGGGGGCTTTGGGCATGAGCGGCGTACAATCCCTGACCGTGGGTCCGGATGAAGCGGACCAAAGGCTGGACCGCTGGTTGCGGCGGCGATTTCCACATGTCGCGCAGGGGCGCATCGAAAAGATGTGCCGCAAGGGTGAAATCCGTGTCGATGGCGGGCGGGTAAAGGCCAACAGCCGCCTTCAGGCGGGCCAGACCGTGCGGGTTCCGCCGCTGCCCGATGCAGACCAGATGCCCCCCCCGGCGGCGCGCCCCAAGGTCAGCGATGCGGATGCGCAGATGCTGCGGGCCTGTGTGATTTATCGTGACGCGCATATTCTGGCCCTGAACAAACCGCCCGGATTGGCGGTGCAGGGGGGCAGCAAGATGACCCGCCATATCGATGGTATGGCCGAAGCGCTGCGCTTTGAGGCGGCGGAAAACCCCCGCCTCGTGCATCGCTTGGACAAGGACACGTCGGGTGTCTTGCTGATGGCGCGCAATCGCCTGACCGCCGCCAAACTGACCGACGCCTTTCGGGCCCGGTCCACGCGCAAGATATACTGGGCGGCGTTGGCGGGGGTCCCGCAGCCCCGGCAAGGCACCGTGCGGTTTGGTCTGGTCAAGGCCCCGGGCCATGGCGGGAAGGGCGAAGGCGAAAAGATGCTGTGCATCCACCCAGATCAGGTGGACAGCACCCCGGATGCCAAGCGGGCGACGACGGATTACTGGGTTCTGTCGGCCTTGGGGCGGCGTGTCTCGTGGGCCGCCTTGGTGCCGGTGACCGGGCGCACCCACCAGTTGCGCGCGCATATGGCCGAACTGGGCCATCCGATCATCGGCGACGGCAAGTATGGCGGTTCCGGTCAGGAAAACCTTGGCGATGGGTGGGGGGCGATGCTGGGCGGCGAGATGTCGAAGAAGCTGCATCTGCATGCGCGCAGCCTGCGTTTAACCCATCCGGTCACCGGGGCTGTGCTGAACCTCGTCGCGCCCTTGCCAGACCACATGTCGCGCACCTTTTCGGAATTGGGCTGGGATGGGCGTGATGTGCCCGTCGATCCTTTCGAAGAAGGGGCGTGGGATTGAAGCTGATCGTCTTCGATGTGGATGGGACCTTGGTCGATAGCCAAGCCCATATCCTTGCGGCCATGGCCTGCGCGTTCGAAGCTGCGGGTCTGGACTGTCCGTCCCGGGGACAGGTCTTGTCGATTGTCGGGCTGTCCTTGCCCCAAGCGATGCGCCGTCTTGCGCCCGACGCCACCCCCGAGGGGATCGAAGCTTTGGTCGCGGGCTACCGGGACAGTTTCGTGCGTTTGCGCGCCGAGGTGACGGCCGAGGCCCCGCTTTATCCCCATGCCCGCGCGGTGCTGCAAACCCTGCGTGCCCGGGACGACGTCGTGCTGGGGATCGCCACCGGCAAGTCGCGCCGTGGCTTGCGGCACCTGTTGGAGGCGCATGGTTTTCACGGCTGGTTCTGGACGATGCAAACGGCGGATGACCACCCGTCAAAACCGGACCCGGCCATGTTGGATGCGGCAATCGCCGATGCAGGTGTCACCTCGGCCGAGACCCTGATGATCGGGGACACAACCTTTGACATGGAAATGGCACAAGCGGCGGGCGTTCCCTGTGTCGGCGTTGATTGGGGCTATCATGCTGGCGATGCACTGGTCGCGGCAGGGGCGGACCATGTCTTGACCGATTTCCGGGACCTGCCGCGCCATCTTGCAAATCATTGGGGGATGTCATGAGCACTTGGGCGGCACGCCGATTTTGGACCGATGTTGCGGTTGTCGAACAGGACGGGGCCTTCCGCATCGATCTGGACACGCGATCGGTGCGCACGCCGCAGAAAGCCATGTTGGCGGTGCCGACACGCGCCTTCGCCGAGGCCATTGCCGATGAATGGCGCGCGCAGGACAAGACCGTTGATCCGGCCAGTATGCCCATGACCCGCGCGGCGAATTCCGCCATCGACAAGATCGGTGCACAACGCGCCGAGGTGATCGAAATGCTGGCGGCTTACGGGGGCAGCGACCTGTTGTGTTACCGTGCAGACAGCCCACAGACGTTGATTGATCGTCAGCAGGCGGGTTGGACACCGTGGCTCGACTGGGCCGCTGATCGGTATGGCGCACGGTTACACGTCACGTCAGGCATCGTCCCCATCGCCCAGCATCCGGACGATCTTGCCCGTCTGGCGGCACCCCTGACCGAGATGACGGATTTTCAGATCGTGGCGATCCATGACTTGATCACGATCTCGGGGTCTTTGGTCCTGGGTTTGGCGGTTTCGACGGGCGATTTGGCCCCGGAAACGGCATGGGATTTGGCGCGAATCGATGAGGAATGGCAGATCGAACAATGGGGTCGGGACGAAGAAGCCGACCAAATGGCCCAAAACAAGCGCGCCGAATTCATCCGGGCGATGAATATCTTCAAGCTGGTTTCCCGCTAAGGGCGAGTTTTGGGCGATGCTTCCCTTGCAAAACACGGCAAAAACACAGGGTTCCGTTGCGTCAACCTGACGGATCTTCATGCAAAACTTGCCCAGTCCCAAGGCATTAGGGGCCTAGTTTGCCAATAATCCGGGTGGTTTCCCCGGTTTGCCTGCGACAGACTTGACCTTTTTTTAGGAATTTGCCCAATTCGGAAGCGTTCAGGGGGCGTGCAGCCCTATGTAACCCATCAGTCCCGGTCAAACCGGGCATTCGAAATCGCCCAACTTACTGGGTGATCCATCAGGATAGAGGTAACTCATGAAAAAATCCGTATTCCTCGGCTCTCTGGCCGCTGCGGGTCTTGTCGCGGCAGGCGCATCGGCGTCGACGCTGGAAGACGTGCAAGCGCGTGGCGTGCTGAACTGCGGCGTGAACACCGGTCTGGTCGGCTTTGCCGCGCCGAACGCAAACGGCGAATGGGAAGGCTTTGACGTTGCTGTCTGTAAGGCAGTTGCAGCGGCTGTGTTGGGCGACCCCAATGCGGTTGAATATGTGTCGCTGACCGGCAAGACCCGTTTCACCGCGCTGGCCGCAGGTGAAATCGACATGCTGTCGCGGAACACCACCTGGACCTTCTCGCGCGACAACGACCTGAAGTTCGAATTCGTCGGCATCAACTACTACGACGGTCAGGGCTTCATGGTTCCGCGTTCGCTGGGCGTGTCCTCGGCAACCGAGCTGGACGGCGCAACCGTCTGCATCCAGACCGGCACCACCACCGAACTGAACCTGGCGGACTTCTTCCGTGCGAACAACATGTCGTATGACCCGGTTCCGATCGAAACCAACGCCGAAGCACAGCAGCAGTATCTGGCTGGTGCCTGCGACGTTTACACAACTGACGCATCCGGTCTGGCCGCAACCCGCGCCAACTTCGAAAACCCGGGTGATCACGTCGTTCTGCCCGAGATCGTCTCGAAAGAGCCGCTGGGCCCGCTCGTCCGTCATGGCGACAACGAATGGGGTGACATCGTTCGCTGGACCCTGAACGCCCTGATCGCAGCAGAAGAACTGGGCATCACTTCGGCCAACATCGAAGAACTGTCCGCTGGCACCAACAACCCTGAAATCAACCGTATCCTGGGCACCGAAGGTGACCTGGGCGCCATGATCGGCCTGGACGCCGAATGGGCGAAGCGCGCGATCATGGTTGGCGGCAACTACGGCGAAATCTTCGAAGCCAACATCGGTGAAGCAACGCCGATCGGCCTGAGCCGTGGCCTGAACGCCCAGTGGAAAGACGGTGGTCTGCTTTACAGCCCGCCCTTCCGCTAAGGCCTGATCTTGAAAGGGCGCGAGTCTCTCGCGCCCTTTTTTGACCCACGCCCTTTCCTTTTCCTTGCTTCGTAGCCTCGATCCGAGCGTTTCGCGCTCGCGCTGCGATCCCTGTTGCTTTGGGAACTGCTGGTATGAGCCATACGACAGAACAATCGCCATCCGGCTTCTCGCTGGGAATGCTGATAAACGATACGCGCTATCGTTCCCTTACCTTCCAATTCATCGCGCTGCTCAGCCTCGTTTTCTTCATCGCATGGCTGATCTCGAACGCGATCGTGAACCTTGAAAACCTCGGCCAAGACATTTCCTACGAATTCCTCGGGAACCCGGCCGGCTACGATATCAACCAACAACCGATCCCGTTCTCCAGTCAGGACACCCATATGCGCGCCGCTTTCGTAGGCGTGCTGAACACCTTGATCGTTGCGTTCCTTGGATGTGTGACCGCAACAATTCTGGGTGTCGTCGCGGGCATCTTGCGTCTGTCGAAGAACTGGGTCGTCGCCAAATTGATGGCGGTCTATGTCGAAGCGTTCCGCAACGTTCCGGTGCTGATTTGGATCCTGATCATCTTTTCGGTCATGACCGTGTCCCTGCCGGGGCCGCGCGATTTCCGCGGCGATGATGCGACAGCATCGATGCTGTTCGATGCGTTCGCCTTCACCAATCGCGGTGTCTATATCCCGGCACCGGTTTGGGAACAGGGGTCGATGATCGTGGTCATCACCTTCCTGCTGTCCGTCGTGGCCACCTTCGCCTATCGCCGCTATGCGACGAAGGTTTTGTATGACACCGGGCGTCTTTTGCCGATGGGTTGGCCGTCCTTGGTGATCTTCTTTGTGCCGACCATCGTGATGTTCTTCATCTTGGGGCGTCCGATCGGTTTGGAATATCCCGAACTGCGCGGCTTCAACTTCCAAGGCGGGATTCAGGTCCGGGGGTCGCTGATTGCGCTTTGGTTTGCCTTGTCCATCTACACCGGCGCTTTCATTGCAGAAAACGTCCGCGCCGGCATCATGGCGATCAGCCACGGTCAGACCGAAGCGGCCGGGGCCCTTGGGCTGCGTCCGAACCGGATCATGAACCTTGTGATCCTGCCGCAGGCGCTGCGCGTGATCAT
>CAZIKH010000093.1:0-6734 GCA_964539755.1 uncultured Dinoroseobacter sp.
CCAAGGAAATCGAACTGGAAGACAAGTTCGAAAACATGGGCGCGCAGATGGTGAAGGAAGTCGCTTCCCGCACCAATGACGAAGCAGGCGACGGCACCACCACCGCCACCGTGCTGGCCCAAGCCATCATCAAAGAAGGCATGAAGTCGGTCGCAGCGGGCATGAACCCGATGGACCTGAAGCGCGGCATCGATCTGGCCACCACCAATGTTGTGGAAGCCATCAAGGCGGCCGCCCGCCCCGTGAACGACAGCGCCGAAGTCGCGCAGGTTGGCACCATCTCGGCCAACGGCGAAGCTGAAATCGGCCAGCAGATCGCAGACGCGATGCAGAAGGTCGGCAACGAAGGCGTCATCACCGTCGAAGAAAACAAAGGCTTGGAAACCGAAACCGACGTCGTCGAAGGCATGCAGTTCGACCGCGGTTACCTGTCGCCCTACTTCGTGACCAACGCCGACAAGATGATCACCGAACTGGACGACGCCGTCATCCTGCTGCACGAGAAGAAGCTCTCGTCGCTGCAGCCGATGGTGCCGCTGCTGGAATCGGTGATCCAGTCGCAGAAGCCTCTGGTCATCATCGCGGAAGATGTGGAAGGCGAAGCGCTGGCCACCCTCGTGGTCAACAAGCTGCGCGGCGGTCTGAAGATCGCAGCCGTCAAGGCACCGGGCTTCGGCGACCGCCGCAAGGCCATGCTGCAGGACATCGCCATCCTGACCGGTGGTCAGGTCATCAGCGAAGACCTTGGCATGAAGCTTGAAAATGTCACCATGGACATGCTGGGCACCGCCAAGAAAGTCACCATCACCAAGGACGAAACCACCATCGTCGACGGTGCCGGTGAAAAGGCCGAGATCGAAGCCCGCGTGGGTCAGATCCGTCAGCAGATCGAAGAAACCACCAGCGACTACGACCGCGAAAAGCTGCAAGAACGTCTGGCCAAGCTGGCAGGCGGCGTGGCCGTCATCCGCGTTGGCGGCATGACCGAGGTCGAAGTGAAAGAGCGTAAGGACCGTGTGGACGATGCTCTGAACGCGACCCGCGCTGCTGTGCAGGAAGGGATCGTTGTCGGTGGCGGTGTCGCCCTGATCCAGGCCGCCAAGGCGCTGGACGGTGTGACCGGTGCAAACAACGACCAGAACGTCGGTATCTCGATCGTTCGCAAGGCGCTGGAAGCGCCGCTGCGCCAGATCGCGGAAAACGCCGGCGTGGACGGTTCGGTTGTCGCTGGCAAGATCCGCGAAAGCGAAGACCTGTCCTTCGGCTTCAACGCCCAGACCGAAGAATATGGCGACATGTTCAAGTTCGGCGTGATCGACCCGGCCAAAGTCGTGCGCACCGCGCTGCAGGACGCCGCCTCGGTTGCAGGTCTGTTGATCACCACCGAAGCCATGGTTGCTGACAAGCCGCAGAAAGAAGGCGCAGGCGCCGGCGGCGGCATGCCCGACATGGGCGGCATGGGCGGCATGATGTAAGCACCTCTTCGCATCGCGAAGACGGCTTTGTGGCCGCGCGCCACCTTGCCCCAGACATTCGGCAAAGGCCCCCCTCGTGGGGCCTTTGTTCGTTCAGTGGGGGTGCTCCGACGCGCAGCGCCCCAGCATTGACGCACAGATTTTTTGCGCAGAACCCTCTCGCCAAGCGCGCACTTCGGGCGTAAGGCCAATGCCATGCGCACCTTGCCCCTATCCGACGCGGCGACCCTACCGCGCTGGCGTCAACCAATCGCTTTGCTGTTCCTGATGGCCTTCGCCATGCCCTTGGCCTTTGCCACGTGGAATGCCCTGCTGAACAACTTCGTGATCGAAGCGGCGGCTTTTGACGGGGTCGATATCGGCTGGCTGCACACGGTCCGGGAAATCCCCGGTTTCATGGCGATTGCCGTGATCTACATCCTGATTTTCCTGCGCGAACAAACGCTGGCGCTGCTGTCCTTGGTGTTTCTGGGGGTCGGAACCGCGCTGACCGGCTATTTCCCCACACTGACCGGGCTGCTGGTCATGACGATGATCAGCTCCATCGGGTTTCACTATTACGAAACGGTCAATCAGTCGCTGCAATTGCAATGGCTGACAAAGGAACGTGCGCCGCAAATGCTGGGCTGGCTTGTGGCCGCAGGCTCAACCGCGTCGTTGATCGCCTATGGCACGCTGGTTCTGACATGGCAGCTGTTCGATCTTAGCTACAACTTCGTCTATGTCACGGCGGGCGGTCTGTGCACGCTGATCGCGGTGTTCTGCTGGTTTGCCTATCCCCAGTTCGAAGCCCCGAACCCACAGATCAAGAAGATGGTGCTGCGCCGCCGCTATTGGCTGTATTACGCCTTGCAATTCATGTCCGGCGCACGGCGGCAGATCTTCGTCGTTTTCGCCGCCTTCATGATGGTCGAACTGTTCGGGTTCGAAGTGCACGAGGTCACCGCGCTGTTTCTGGTCAACTACCTTGTGACCATCTTTGTCGCCCCGATGATCGGGCGCTGGATCGGCGTCTATGGCGAACGCAACATGCTGGTGATCGAATATCTGGGTCTGACGCTGATCTTCCTTGCCTATGGCGGCATCTACTATTTCGGCTGGGGGGCGCTGGTGGGCGCGTTCCTGTATGTCGCGAACCACATCTTCTTTTCGATGGCCTTCGCCATCAAAACCTATTTCCAGAAGATCGCCGATCCCGGCGACATCGCACCGACGGCGGCTGTGGCCTTCACCATCAATCATATCGCGGCGGTCTTTCTGCCAGCCGCGCTGGGGTATCTTTGGATTGTCTCGCCGGGCGGGGTCTATTGGCTGGCGGCGGGGATGGCCCTTGTGTCGCTTGGACTGTCCGCGCTTGTGCCGCGCCACCCCGAACCCGGTCACGAGACCGTGTTTGCCCGGCCCGTGCCCGCCCCGGCAGAGTAGCACAAGCCCCAAACCCGCCCTATCTATGGTCCAGCCAACGATAGGAGCCCCCCGATGTTCTTCATGAACCGCAAGAAGCTGGAAATGGTCCGGGCCGAAGATGCTTTGCCCGGCCGCGCGCAACCGATCCCGACCGCCGACACGCATTTCGTCAATGGTCGGCCCCTGACGCAGGAGGTGCCCGAAGGCCTCGACCAAGCGATGTTCGGGATGGGCTGTTTCTGGGGGGTCGAGCGGATGTTCTGGCAGCTACCCGGCGTCTATTCCACGATGGTTGGCTATGCCGCAGGCCATACCCCGAACCCGACCTATCAAGAGGTTTGCACAGGTCAGACCGGCCACAACGAGGTTGTGCGCGTGATCTTCGATCCCAAGGAAACCAGCTACGAGGCGCTGTTGAAGGTGTTCTGGGAAGGCCACGATCCGACCCAAGGCATGCGCCAAGGCAATGATATGGGCACGCAGTATCGCAGCGGCATCTACACCTATTCCGATGCACAGAAGGAAGCTGCCGTCGCGTCGAAAGCGATGTTCGCGCCAGCCCTCAGCAAAGCCGGTTTCGGCGAGATCACAACCGAGATCGTCGATGCCCCGGTCTTCTACTTCGCCGAGGATTATCATCAGCAATACCTTGCCAAAAACCCGAACGGGTATTGCGGGATCGGCGGCACGGGCGTGACTTGTCCCATCGGAACGGGCGTATCGGCGGCTTGACCCGGGCAGGGCAGGGGCGTAGCCGCTGTCACCACGTTTGACAGAAAGCTGCCGCCCATGCCCCGCACCTATACCGCGCTGACCACCCTGCCCAGCAAAGACGCCGCAGAAAGGCTTGGCGAGGCTTTGGAAGACCTGACGCCCGAACCGACGGGCGTTGGCGTGTTCGAGATTGAAGATGGCAGCGGCACTTGGGAAGTCGGGGCCTATTTCACCGAAGCCCCGGACGAAATTGCCTTGGCCCTTCTGGCGGCGGCCTATGGCGCAAGACCCTTCGCCGTTTCGGAACTGCCATGGACCGACTGGGTCGCCCATGTGAAACGGGAATTGACCCCGGTCGAGGCAGGCCGCTTTTTTGTCTATGGCAGCCATGATGCCGACAAACTGCCCCAAGACCGGATCGGGTTGCTGATCGAGGCCGCGATGGCCTTTGGCACCGGGCACCACGGCACGACCTTGGGTTGCCTTCTGGCGCTGGACGATCTGGCGGATGGCCCGGTCAAGCAACGCGTCGCTGATATCGGATGCGGCACCGCCGTCTTGGCGATGGCCGCTGCAAAGGTCTGGCCGACCGCAGATGTCATCGCGTCGGACATTGACGAGGTCGCGGTTGAAGTGGCGCTTGCCAATCTGGCGGTGAATGACCTGCCCGACGGCGTGACCTGCGTCGAAGCCGCCGGCATGGATCACCCCGCATTGGCGGCGCTGGCCCCCTATGATCTGATCTTCGCCAATATCCTGAAGGGGCCTTTGCTGGACCTTGCGCCGGATCTCTCGGGCGGGCTGGCTGTCGGCGGGCACCTGATCCTGTCGGGCTTGCTGGTCGATCAGGCCGAAGACATCATCGCGGCCTATACGGCCCAAGGCCTGACCTTGGACAAGCGCCGCGATTTGGGGGAATGGTCCGCGCTGACCTTCCGACGCTAGGCCACCGTCAAACAATCGCCCGAATCCCTCTGTATCGCCTACGGCGACCCAGAAGATGTCAGAAAGGCGACCAATGGCTTGGAGCCCCCAAGACGAATCCACCTTCCGTGACCGCATTGTCCGGATCGAAAAACACCTGCCTCGACAACGGCAGCGCGGGGTCACGGCGCGCCTGCCCTTCACCTCGATCCTTGTGATGCTGGCGCTGCTGATCGGCATCAAGGCCATGGTTCTGGCCAGCGTGTCCGAAGGGGCCTACCGCGCCGCCGCGCAGGACCTTGCCCAGGAAGGTCCGGTCGGACAGGTGCTGGCGGTGATCTTCGGTCCAGACCCGGTCAGCTTGGAATTGGCGCGCCACCTGCGCTTCTGACCGCCGCCCTCCGGACAAAGAAAAAGGGTCGCATCCGAAGATGCGACCCCTATCCGAAACACCGAAGCTTTGCTTCGCTAGCGGGCGTAGGTGCCCTGCGCGATGTCTTCGATGTCGCCGCGCACCAGGCCCAGATCTTCCAGTTCCCGATCCGACAAGGACGACAGCGACTTGCGCGTCACGCGGGCGTCGTTCCAAGCGATCAAGTTGGCAATGGCCGCGTTGAACAGACCCAAGGTCTGAGCGACGATCCCGCGGTTTTCAGTCAGCGAGCGGTTGTAGTCGAGTACGGCCATGTCCAAAATTCCTTCTTGTTTCGGTGGCGTTTCGTTTCGTTCGATGGGCGGCACATAGGGGGCGTGAAGCCCGGTCGCAATCGTCCTTTTTGCATGGCTCCAATGCATTTTGTGCATGTCGCAATCCCGACGTAATTGACTGAAATTCAGTGGAAAATCGCGACAGATCGGATGTCGTTTTTGGACCATGCGCAGGGCCCGAAAGACGTATTCGAAAGGTAAGGTGTCGCAAAACAATCCACAGCCTTGCCCGGCCGCTTCTTGGGGCGGCGGAACGATCCGTGCTTGGCAGATGTTCGCCTTTCGTGCTACCTGTTGCGCAAAGAACATAGTTGAGGGCAGTGATGCGGATCATCGGCATCGATCCGGGCTTGCGCGTGACCGGTTGGGGCGTGATCGACATGGTGGGCAACCGTCTGTCGCATGTCGAAAACGGGCAATGTCGTTCGGATGGCGACTCGCTTGCTGACCGCTTGCTCAGCCTGCATGGCCAATTGACCGACGTGATCGCGCGCCTTGCCCCCAGCGCCGCCGCCGTCGAACAGACCTTCGTGAACCGCGACGGCGCCGGGACCCTGAAACTGGGGCAGGCGCGCGGCATTGCCCTGCTTGTCCCGGCCGCCGCAGGGCTGAAAGTGGGGGAATACGCCCCGAACCATGTCAAGAAATCCGTGGTCGGGGTCGGGCATGCCGACAAGGCGCAGGTGCAGCACATGGTGAAGGTGCAGTTGGGCGGCGCGGTCGCCGTGGGACCCGATGCCGCCGATGCCTTGGCGATCGCGATTTGCCACGCGCACCATTTGCAGACAGGCGCGCGCTGGACCGCCGCGCAAAAGGGGGCCGCATGATCGGCAAGCTGACCGGCACGCTGGACTACCGCGCCCCCGACCATGCGCTGATCGATGTGCGCGGCGTTGGCTATATCGTCTATTGTTCCGACCGCACGCTTGCGGCCTTGCCCGCGCCGGGTCAGCCCGTGTCGCTCTACACTGAATTGCTGGTGCGCGAAGACCTGTTGCAGCTGTTCGGTTTCACCAGCTTGCTGGAACGCGAATGGCACCGTCTGTTGATATCGGTCCAAGGGGTGGGGGCCAAAGCGTCGCTGTCCATTCTGTCGGCCTTGGGGGCCGATGGCGTCGGGCGGGCCATAGCCTTGGGGGATTGGACCGCCGTCAAGGCGGCGCAGGGCGTCGGCCCCAAGATCGCGCAGCGCGTGGTCAACGAACTGAAAGACAAGGCCCCGCAGGTCATGGCACTGGGGGGCAGCTTGAACGATGCGCTGGCAGGCAAGGGGCCGACCGCCGACACAGCGGAGGTGCTGGAACCAACCGCCCCAGCGCCCACCGCCGCGCCGCCCAATGCCGCAACCGACCAAGCGACCGCGCTGTCTGCCTTGGTCAACTTGGGATACGGTCAGGGCGAGGCCGCAACCGCAGTCGCCCAAGCCGCCCAAGACGGTATCACGGGCGAAGCGAACCTGATCCGTGCCGCCCTGCGCGCGCTGGCTCCGAAAGGGTAGGGGATGAC
>CAZIKH010000093.1:6834-8369 GCA_964539755.1 uncultured Dinoroseobacter sp.
ATGACCGACACGGACCCCACCTTGCGCCCAGATCCCCTGCCCGAAGACGCCAGCGAAGACCGCGCCTTGCGCCCCCAATCGCTGACCGACTTCATCGGTCAGGCCGAAGCGCGCGCCAATTTGCGCGTCTTTGTCGAAAGCGCCCGACAGCGGCAGGCGGCCATGGACCATGTCTTGTTCTACGGCCCGCCCGGGCTGGGGAAAACGACCTTGGCGCAGATCATGGCGCGCGAATTGGGCGTCAATTTCCGCATGACCTCGGGGCCGGTTCTGGCCAAGGCTGGCGATCTGGCCGCGCTGTTGACCAATCTTGAACCGCGCGATGTGCTGTTTATCGACGAAATTCACCGCCTGAACCCGGTGGTGGAGGAAGTGCTGTATCCCGCCCTCGAAGATTTCGAGTTGGACCTTGTGATCGGGGAAGGCCCCGCCGCACGGTCGGTCCGGATCGAACTTGCCCCCTTCACGCTGGTTGGGGCCACCACGCGTCTGGGGTTGTTGACCACGCCCTTGCGCGACCGTTTCGGCATCCCCGTGCGGCTGCAATTCTACGATATCGCCGAATTGGAACAGATCGTGGCGCGGGGCGCGCGGTTGTTGGGCCTCAGCGCCGAACCCGCGGGCCTGCGCGAAATTGCCAAGCGCGCGCGCGGCACGCCGCGTATCGCCGGGCGCCTGTTGCGACGGGTGGTCGATTTCGCGCTGGTCGAAGGCGACGGGGTGCTGACCCAAACCATCGCCGACAGCGCGCTGACCCGGTTGGGGGTGGATCATCTGGGCCTCGACGGGGCGGACCGTCGGTATCTGGGCGTGATCGCGGAAAACTACGGCGGGGGGCCGGTGGGGGTGGAAACGCTGGCGGCCGCGCTGAGCGAATCCCGCGATGCGGTCGAAGAGGTGATCGAACCCTTCCTGCTGCAACAAGGCTTGCTGCAGCGCACCCCGCGCGGGCGCATGCTGGGGCAGAAGGCCTGGGCCCATCTGGGGCTTGCCGCCCCAAGCCGCCCGGGGCAGGGCGACATGTTCGAACCCTGAACCTGCCTGCGTCTTCTGGCGGCACCAAATTAGGTCAGCAAGGCTGTCCTATTGTTTCGCATGCGAAACAATGCGTCAGCAGGGCTGACCTAAAATTATGATTTCATTAACCTTTCCGGCGTCAGCCGCGGAGCGCCCTTTGACGGCTTCCCCTGCCGCCTTCCACAAGCTACACCCCTAGACATGCTCGACGCCGACCAGATCGCCCCCTTCTTCACCCGCTCGGATGGCAGCTATCTGTGCGCCCGGTGGGGCCGTCCCATTGCGCCCGTGGTCTTTGGGGTCGAGGATGCGACCCTGTCCATCGTCAAGGATGCATTCCAGGCAGTTGCCACACTGGCAGGGCAGCCGATGGCCGAAACCGACCCCGAACTGGGCAGCAACCTGATGGTGTTCTTCTTGCGCGATTGGCAGGAACTGTTGGACACCCCCAATCTGGATCGCCTTGTGCCGGACCTTGACAGCTTGGTGCCGCGCCTGAAGGCCGCCGAGGCGAACCA
>CAZIKH010000094.1:0-8216 GCA_964539755.1 uncultured Dinoroseobacter sp.
GGTGCCAAAACCGTGGGCATCCTTGGCCTTGCGTTCAAACCGGGCACCGACGATCTGCGCGAAAGCCCCATTCTGGAGGTCATCGCGGCGCTGAACGCCGAAGGTGTGACGGTCAAGATCCACGATCCCGCCATCACCCGCGACACCGACCTGACCGGACAGCTGGCCTATGTGCGCCACGGCTCGCCGGGTCTTCAGGCGCTGGCCAAGGACCTGCCCGACATGATGTGCGACACGGTCGCCGAGGTCGAAGCCGCGTCCGACGCGCTGGTCATCACCCACAAGAACGCCGCCTACCAGCACGCCGCGCGCAGTGCGGGCGACACCCCGGTCATCGACCTTGTGCGGCTGTTTTCCGAGGTTCCCGCCAACCCTGCCTATGCCGGCATCGGTTGGTAACGCGAACACCCTCATCCAAAAACATAAAGGTTTACAATGACGTACACTACCGACACCGATCCGCTGATCGGGACGGTGTCGTCCGATGACCTGGTTGGAAGCCGTCAGAGCGACTTGATTGTCGGTCTTGACGGCAACGACCAGATTACGGGCGGCACCGGGGATGACACGATCCACGGCGACTTTATCGATGCCAACCTGCTGCGGGGCACCGATGGGGCCACCAGCTTTGCCCAGTATGGCGAAAGCGGCGCTTGGACCGTGACGACCGAACCGGGCGGCCACACCAGCATGACCCAGACCATCGACACGGCGGCGGACGCCGTCTACGGCATCAGCTTCGAACTGGCGGCGAACTACGGCGCAGGCTCGGTCAGCGGCGCGGTCGAGGTTCTGTGGAACGGCGAGGTGATCCACAGCTTCGACACCAATTCTGCGACCTTCTCGGCCCATGACATCAGCTTCAAGGGCACGGGCGGTCCGGGCGCGCTGACCTTCCGGTCCATCGACCCCGCGCCCAGCGAAGGCCCGGTCATCCACACCGACGCGCCGGTCTTCTGGTACGAAAAGGACATGCAGATCGGGGGCGAGGCGGTCACCGTGAAGGCCATCGCCGAAGGTCAAAGCCATATCTACCAGGTGCTGGACGGGACCCTGCACACCTTCGATGTGCAAACCGAAACCTACACCCGCGCCGGTGTTGAAGGGACGGTCAATGTCAACGCCTTGGGCTTCAACCAGCAGGACGACATGCTGTATGCCATTGCTGTCGGCAAGGGCGTGGACAGCCTTGGACAAAAGGTCAAGGATTCTGACCTTGTGATGTTCGACGCCAGCGGTGCCAGCTATCTTGTCGGCGCCACCCCTTATCGGTCTTGGACCGGCGATTTCGATGCCAATGGCAATCTGTGGGTGTTCAATTCATCCATGGACTGGATCAACATGATCGACGTGGATCAGGTGGATGCCAAGGGCAACGTCGAAACCCAGACCTTCAAGCTGCCACGCAATCTGGTCAAGGATGCGGTCTGGGACGTGGCCTTTGATGCGGCCACCCAGACCTTCACCGGCATGGTGCGGCCCAATGGCGAAGGACGCGAGTCGACCCTTTTGACCGTTGATGTGTCGGCGGTGGCCAATGGCGGTGCGCCGGTCTTCGACACCATCCCTGTCGTCGCAACCGTCGTCGAGGGCGAGGTCCGTCCGGGTGTGCCCCTGATGACCTTTGGCGCGGCGATCCGCGATGCCGATGGCAATCTTTATGTCGGCGGAAATGGCGGCGACCATGACATGAACAACGCCACCCGATCGACCGGGGCCATCTACCGGGTCGAGATCGACCCCCAGACCGGCACCGCCCGTCTGGTTCTGGTCTCGGACGCGCCCAAGGCAGGATCGAATGACGGGGCCGCCGACCCCCGCGCCATGGACCCCTTCACCGAGGTGGACCGCAGCGCCACGGTGCTGATCCGGTCCCCCGAAGTGACGCCGCAGGTGCCGGAAGGCCCGTCGGGCGAAGCCGACACCGGCTATGACGATGTCATCAACGGCGAACAGGGGCGCGACACGCTTTATGGCGATCTGGGTCAGGACACCCTGATCGGGTCGTCGGACGGCGACACGCTGCACGGGCAGGACGGCGACGACCGGCTGTATGGCGGGGCGGGTCCGGACTGGACCGACAACGGGCTGATTTCCGTCTATGACGACTTCGGCAACCGGTTCGACCAGTACGGCAACCCGCTGCCCGCCGATGACGATGTCCTGTTCGGGGGGCTGGGTGACGACTACCTCAGCGGCTCGGCCGGGCATGACACGCTCGATGGGGGCGAAGGGGCCGACACGCTGTCCGGCGGGTCCGGCAACGATGTCCTTTACGGAGGCCAAGGCGATGACGACCTTTCGGGCGGTGCTCAGGACGACACGCTGCATGGCGGCGATGGCAACGACACGCTGCACGGCGGGTCGGGGGACAACACGCTGCATGGTGGGGCCGGCGACGATGTGCTGGTGACCGGCGGTGGGGCGGATTACCTCGACGGCGGCGACGGCAACGACAGCCTGTCCGGTGGCAACGGCGATGACGTGCTGAAGGGCGGTGCGGGCGATGACCAGCTGAAGGGCGGGTCGGACGATGACCTGCTGAACGGCGGCGACGGCAACGACCAGTTGGACGGCGGCAGCGGCAACGACCGTCTGGACGGCGGTGCAGGCAATGACAGCCTGAAGGCCGGGTCGGGCGACGACATCCTGAGCGGCGGCGCGGGCAAGGATTACCTGTCCGGTCATACGGGCGACGACGTGCTCGATGGCGGGGCCGGGAACGACACGCTCGCGCTGGGGGCCGGGAACGACATCGCGTCCGGCGGGCTTGGGTCCGACCGCTTCGTGTTCCGCAGCGACGATCTGGATGGCGGGTTGGACACGATCCTCGACTTCCGCCGGTCGGGTGGGGAAAAGGACCGTCTGGATTTCCGCGATCTGGACCTGGTTCAGTCCGAGGCCGAGGTGGATCTGTGGCTCGCCAAGGCCCTGACCCGCAATGCCGATGACAGCGTCACGGTCGATCTGGGCGGCAGCGCGCTGCATCTGATCGACGCCTTCGATGCGGGCGAGGATTTCTATGCCCAAGTCTGGGACGGCATCCAGCTGATCTGACCTGTACCAAACGAAACGGGGCGGCGCTGCGGCGCCGTCTCAGAACAACCCGGCTTCCTTCGCGATCATCGCGGCTTGGGTGCGGTTGCGGGCGTCCAACTTGCGGCACAGCGTCTTGACGTGCAGCTTGATCGTGACCTCCTGCAAGTCCAGATCGCGCGCGATTTCCTTGTTCGACTGGCCCTTGCACAGACCTTCCAGAACCTGAAGTTCCCGGTCCGACAGTTTCGAGGCCATGGGATGCGCGGGTGTCGTGTCTTCGGCATTCATGAAGTCGAGCGGGATATAGGTTTCGCCCATCGCCATGAACTTGATCGCGTTGACCAGCGATTTGGCGGACATGGTCTTGGGCAGAAAACCGATGGCCCCTTGATCGACCGCCTCTTGCGCGATGGCCTTGTTCGCGGTCCCCGACATCAGCGCGACAGGCCGCCCGTCCGAGGCTTCGATGGCCTTCGCAAGCCCGTCCAGCCCGTTCATGCCGGGCATCGAATAATCCAGCAGCACCAGATCATAGAACCGATCCTTGCGGATCTTCTGGCAGGCCGCGTCCAGCGATCCGCAGGTTTCGACGACAAAGCCATCCTGCGCCGCCAGAAAGGTCCCCAGCGTTTCAAGGACCAGATCGTGGTCGTCGGCAAGCAGCAATCTCATATCGGCCCCTCAGCGATTTGTGTTTGTGGCAGCCAATGCCCGCCCCAATCGTTCCAGTTCGACCGGCTTGGCGAATATCCCGGCCACCTGCCCATCGGTAATCCTTGGATCAGACAAGCGTTTTGCAAGCGCCGTAACAACAAAAACTGGCAAAGTCGGGGCAAGTGGTTTCAGGCGCGCGACCAATTCGCCACCGTTCAGGATCGGCATGTCATAATCGGTCACCACCGCCGACCATGCGTCGGGGTCTTCCTGGAGGGCCTCCAATGCGTCGCGCGGATCCTCGCAGACAGCCACCTCGGCCCCGCAGGCCTCAAGGTAGGACGCGATCACCGCCGCCACATCGGGATCGTCGTCGACCACAATGATGTTCATGCCGCCCATGTCGGTGCCCGGTGCGCTGCCCGTCTCGGGCGAGTTTCGGGTCTGCTGGAAGACCGGCCAATAGACGCGCAGGGTCGTGCCCGCGCCCGGCGCGGTTTCCAGCGCGATGCCGCCGCCCACCGAACTGACCTGCATGGCCGCCGTCGCAAGCCCAAGACCGGTGCCTTGCCGCCCCTTGGTGGTGAAATAGGGCCGGAAGATACTGGCGGCGGTCTCGGCGTCCATGCCGCTGCCCGTGTCGCTGAGCGCCAGACAGGCATAGCGCCCATTCGGCACCAGCTTGCCCACAACAAGCGCGGTCACGGCGTCCCCCGTGACTTCGTCTACGGTCAGGCGGACCTCGCCCGCGTCGGTGCCGATGGCGTCGCCCGCGTTCATGGCGAGGTTGATCAGGATCTGGCTGAGGGTTTCCGGTGCCCCTTTCAGGGCCAAGGCGCTGTGGGCCGTGTCCATGTGGAACGTGACGCGCGCGGGCAGGTTGGCTTGCAGGAGCGACTTCAGGTTCGCCAGAACCGAGGCCAGATCGAAGACGCCGTCCGCGTCCGAGGACGCGCCGATATCCAGCAGCCGCGAAATCAGCTTGGCCGATTGCGCGCCCGCCGCCGAAATCCGGTCCAGATGCGGGCGGGCTTCGGCGGGCAACCCGGCGACCATGCCGATCAGCGTGGCCGAGCCGTTGATCGCCGCCAGCAAGTTGTTGAAGTCATGCGCCACCCCGGCGGTCAGTTGCGCGATGGCTTCCTGGCGTTGCAGGCGCACAAGTTCGCGCATCATCTCGGTTTCGCGGGCTTCGGCCTCGAGGTCGCTGGTGATGTCGCGGATCAGGATCACCGATCCGCCCGAGGCAATCGGCGAGCCGGTGATTTCATGCACTTGCCGGGCCGCATCGCCCTTGCGGTCCAGCGTGGCCTCGAAGGCGAGGGCCGGATCCAGCTCGGACGCGTCGCAATAAAGGCTTTGCCATTTCCGCCCCAACCCCGAAGCGGCGGACCGGAACCCCATCAGGCTGGCGGCTGCCGCGTTCTGGTACAAAAGGCGGCCTTCGGTATCGGTCACGGCGATGCCGTCGGTGGCCGCTTCGATCGCGGCCAGACGCTGGGACAACAACTGGCGGGCGGATTTCATCGCGGTGACGTCCGTGGCCGAGACGACCATGCCACCGTCGTCCAAGGCGGCGGCGCGCAGCAAAGCGCTGGACCCATCGGGCAAGTCCACCTCGCGTCCCGAAGGCAGTTCCAACAGCGCCTCCAGATCGGGCGTGCGCAACAGCGCCGTGACCCGTCCCGGCAGGTCTTCGGCATCGGCCAGATAAGAGGCCCAGTTGTCGGCAAAACTTGTGCCGGGACGCCAATGATGCGCGGGCACCGGGAACATGCGGCTGACGGCGGCGTTGGCAAAGGCGATGGTCCCGTCGCGTTCGAGAACGAGAAAGGCATCCTCGGTCGCGGTCAGCGCCCGTCCCATACGGTCCTGCACGCGGTCGCGATCCCGTTGCGCCGCGATCCGGTCGGTCACGTCCGATTGCGTGGCGACGATGCTTTGCACCGTGCCATTCGCGGCATGGACCGGGTAAAGCGTCAGCTCGTTCCAGAACCGGACGCCGGATTTCGATCGGTTGCGCAGAAGGAAGGTGCCGGGGGTGCAATCGCGCACCGCCTGCCGCAGCCGGATGCGTTCGGGCGCGTCTTCGGGCTCGTCCGTCAGGAACCGACAGTTCCGCCCCAGCACTTCGGCGGCCGTATAGCCCGACAACTGTTCGAACGCCTTGTTGACATAGACCAGAGGGCGGTCCGGTTTCGTGGCATCGGCAATGGCAAAGCCCGACGACGATCCGGCGATGGTGGCGGCCAGAAGTTCTTTTTCCGCGGCCAATTCGCTGTTTTGCAGCGCCTGCATGGCAAGGCCCGCAAGCCGTTCGGCCAGACCAAGGCATTCGCGGCGAAAACTATCGGGGGCGGTGCGGAAGGTGACCATCGCCCGGTGCGGGCTGGTCGGAACGAGGATGGCCCCGGCATAGGGCGTTACATCGAACGGGCCGGTCCATGCGCCAAGGGCATGCAGGTCCGACAGGTTGCGGGGCCGTTCGAAGGCATCGAAGGGCGGGGTCAGGGTCAGGCCGATGTCCTGCGGATGATCGCTTGCCATGATGCGCAACGATCCGTTCGGGGCCGAGGCCACCAGCAGGGTCCGACTGGACCCCAAGCTGTTATGCAGCGACCGGAACACGCTGCGCAGCGCCTCGCGCGGGTCCGGCGCCGCCGAATAGGCTTCCAGACACTCAAGCAGCGCTTGTGTTTCCTTCAGCGTGCGCGCTTCCCGGTCCCGCAGAAACTGCAGTTCGAGCAGCGCCTCACGCAACCGCTCGTTATTGGGCATGGGCGTCCGTGGGTTCTGTCACCCGAAGGTTATGCAAGAAATCATCAGATTGCCATGACGGTTTCCGCCCCGGATCAGGTTGCCCTGTTCCCCAAAGGTGAAGGCCCCGGCAAAGGGCGCGCCGTCCAGCGCCGCGTTGACCCCGGCGACCACATCGTCAAGCTGGTCGCGCACGCTGAGCATGCAGCCGCCGCAATAGATCATCAGCGCACCAAGGGGCGGGGTCGCGGGCGTGACGCGGTTCTGCCGGGCCAGCGCGGCAACGCGCCCGGCCCGTTCGACCAGACCCTGTTTGGTGCCATGCATCAGCGTCAGGTGTTCGCCTTCCTCAAGCGTGGCAAAGACATCCATCGACCCGTCCGCATAGGCCACCGCCGGATGCGCCAAAAGGTAAAACGGAATGTTCCCAAGTTGGCCGAACTCGCGCCCCAGCGGCCAAAGGGTGCTGGCCGACAGGATTGGGGCGCTTGCATCCTCGGTCGCGGTGTTTTCGACCGCGCCCCCGGTCCAGTCGGAATAGACCTGCATCGCCGGGCGGTGGTCGATTTCCAGCACCTTGCGCCCCTCGACACGGGTGACGGTGCCGCCATGTTCGGTCGGGACATAGCCGTTGTGATAGGCGAACGAGACCGGCACAGACGGAAACAGCACCGACACCACCACGCCCGCGCCCGCCTGTCCCGCGCCATCGAAGACGAACCAGTCGCCTGCAACGGCATTGTCCGCAGCGCTGCCGCCGATGATCGGAACATCCGGGCCGACGACATCCTCGATCCCGGCCAGCACGTCCTCCTCGGCGCCGGGGGTGGCCGCCACCCAGACCAGGTCGGGAATTTCGCCCACCCGGCTGGCGGCCTGAAGCGCCTTGCGGGTTGCGGCGGCAGCGGCCCGGCGCATGTCCGGTGCCCCGGCTTCCAAGGCCGTGCCATAGGCCCCATCCGGGTCGCGCAGCGCAAAAGCAACCGCCCCATCGGAGGCACCATCGCTGCCCATGGCACCAAGGCACGAGGTCGCGCCATGCAGATTGGCGATCTGCATGCCATCGCGGATCTGGGGCCGCCCCGCCGCATGGTTCATGTGAACCGAAACGAAGTCGTACGGCCCGTCACCAAGCCTGTCGCAAACCCCCGCGAAGGTGGCTGCGCTGTGAACTGTAATTTGCAAGGCCTGCCCCCGGACTGCTGCGTGCGGCCATCTTATCGCCAGCGCCCCGCACAAGGGCGGGGGCATCGGGATAGGGTCCTATACGAAAGGATAGTCAGGTGTCGTAGGCGGCTTCGATCATCGCGCCCGCCAATGTGTTGTAGGTGGTCACCCAGGCGGCTTCGTCCTCGTCCGTGAAGGCGGGACCCAACACTTGGCGGAAGGTTTCGATCAGCGCTTGGCCGACCGACGCGTATTGCGCCGCGCTGACACCGTAGCGCACATGCCTGCGCGCAAGGTCCGCGGCGGCGGGCATCAGGGTGTCGGTGTCGTCAAGGTGATCGACGATAAAGGTCAGGGTCTGCGTCAGCTTTCGGGCCTGAAGGTCCAGATCACCGACAAACAGCGGCTTGGTGCTGGGGTCCACGCGGAACAGGTTGGAATAGAACACCCGCCCGGTGCGCCCGGCATCGGCGGCGGCAAGCGCCCAACTGGCGCGAATGCGGTCGTTCGCGGTTTGCTGATCTGCTGACATTCTGCCGCCCTTGCGTTTGTCCGGCCACGCCAAGTCTGGCCCGCTTCAGGCCTGCGGTATCACAGAG
>CAZIKH010000095.1:0-7859 GCA_964539755.1 uncultured Dinoroseobacter sp.
ACTTTGTGAACCGGGGCGGCGTTGAAGCCGGTGCCCACGCCAACAACCAACTGACGATCAGAGGTTTCTTGCGTGGCCGCTTGCGCTGTGTCGCTGCCCGCCACGATCAGGCGGCGGTTTTCGGCGGTCAGGCTTTGCAGGGCATAGCCTTGCGCTTGCAGGTCGTTCAGCACCGCGGCCTGCGTGGCCCCGGTGGCGCGCGCCAGGGCTGTTTCGTCCAAGGTCCAATCAAGGTTCGTCATCACGCCGACCCCATCGCGCACGGGGCCCGCCATGGCGACACAGGCAGCCTTGCAGGGGCCCGTTTCGCTGGCGTTCACATAATCGCGCAAGATCGTATCGAGCGCGCTGTAATCGGCGTTTCGAAACCGCTTGATCGACGCCCGGTCCAACCCATCTGGCCCGGCCAGACCGACGCGCGTGTTGGTGCCGCCGACATCGGCAATCAGGGACAAACGGGATTGGGGCTCGGACATCGGGCTGGCCTGTTCTTGCGGTACTGTTTGCGCTAACGCTGTAACGCAGAAGCCAGCAGATGGTAAGAGGCTTTTGGCGTCCGCACCAAGCTGTCGAAATCGACATGCACCAGTCCGAACCGCTTGTCATAGCCCAGCGCCCATTCGAAATTGTCCATCAAGGACCAGATGAAATAGCCCTTGACCGGGGCACCGTCGGCCAAGGCCCGGCGCACCGCCGAAAGATGCGCGTCCAGATAGGCGATCCGGGCGTCGTCCTGCACCACACCGTCTGCGACCGTATCATAAGACGCCATGCCGTTTTCGGTCACGATCAAGGGCAGGTCGCCGGTGTATTCGCGCGACACCCATGTCAGGAAATGATGCAGACCGTCCGGATAGACCTCCCATCCCATGGCGGTCTTGGGCAGCGGGCCTTCGACGTCGGTATGCGACGGCCAGGGGCTGGTGTCAGGCGCGATGATCTTGCGGGTATAATAGTTCAACCCGATCCAATCCAACGGTTGGGCGATCACGTCGAAATCGTCTTGCCAGCCCTTTGGCAAATGCGGTTCCAGCCCGGCCAGAACGTCGGCGGGGTAGGATTTGCGGAACAGACCCGACAGGAAGAACCGATTGTAGTAGCCGTCATAAAGCTGCGCCGCACGGGCGGCTTCGGGGCTGTCATCGACGGGCTGGGCATATTCGAAATTGCACACAGCGCCCAGATTGCGAATGCCCATATCGCGCATCACGGACACGGCATGGCCATGGCTGAGCAGCACGTGATGCATCGCGCGGGCCGTGGCGCGGATGTCGCGCAAACCGGGCGCATGATGGCCCAGAAAATGGCTCAGCCAGCCAACGCAGAAGGGTTCGTTGATCGGGGCCACAGATGCCACGCGGTCGCCGATCCGCCCCAAGATCGTGCGGGTGTAATCGGCGAACCAATGCGGCATGTCGGCATTGCGCCAACCGCCTTGATCGGCCAGCGGACTGGGCAATTCCCAGTGATACAGGGTCAAATGCGGCTGGATGTTGCGTGCCAGCAGCCCATCGACCAAGCGGTCATAGAAATCGAGGCCAGCGGCATTCGGGGTTCCGCGTCCATCGGGCAGAACGCGCGCCCAAGAGGTCGAGAACCGATAGCAATCGACCCCCAAGCCTTGGATCAGGTCAAGATCTTCGTCCAGCCTGTTCAGGTGATCGCAGGCCAGCGCGCCGTTCTCGGCCCGGACCACATTGCCCGGTGTGGCCGCGAAATCGTCCCAATGGGTGCGCCCGGCCCCGCCTTGGGCATGGCCTTCGATTTGATAGGCCGAGGTCGCCGTCCCAAAGAGAAACCCGTCGGGGAAATCGGATCGTTTGTGGGGAAATGTCATGGGGTCGCTTTTCGTGTCATGAATTCAGGCATCTGGCGCCCGTCCGGTGGACTGGCCCAGAATAAGTTCGGCTTCCCACAACTCGGTTTGCACCGTGTCGGTGGGCGCCTTGATCTGTTCGATCAACATCTCGCCGCAGCGCCGCCCGGCATCGCGCACCGAAGAGCGTGTCGCGGTGAACAAGGGCAAGACATCGCCGTTTTGCAGATAAGACAAGGCATCGTCATGGGTCACGATCGACACATCGGACGCCATGCGGCGTTTGGCTTCGCTGAGCGCGCGCTGCACGCCCAACGCCAACAGGATCGACGACACCAGAATCGCCGTGGGCGGGTCGGGCAAGGCAAGGAACCTGCGCGTGGATTGAAACCCGACCGCCTCGGTCATCTCGCCGGACACCATCAAGGCGGGGTCCGGGTCCACCCCCTTGGCCCGTAGGCTTTCCAGAAATCCCGTGCGACGGCGCAGCGCGAAATCCATGGTTTCATGCCCGTTGATCAGCGCGATCCGCCGATGGCCAAGGTCCAGCAGGAAATCGGTCGCCCGTCGAAAGGCGCGGCGATTGTCCATGTCGAGCCAGCTATAGGGTCCCTCATAGTCCGGAATGCGGCCATGCACGACATAGGGCAGGTCCAGCTTTTCCAGCAGGGCAGGGCGGGGGTCGTTCATGCGTGGCGCATGGACAATGACACCGTCCACCGCCCGTTTCGATGCAATCTCGCGGTAGGCCTTCAATTCGTCCTCGGGCTGCACGACCGACAAGACCATGTCATAGCCTTCGCGCGCATAGGCTTCGCCCGCGCCGGCGATAAAGTCGCCGAAGATCGGGTTGATCATGTCGTGTTGCGACGACAAGGGGATGACATGCCCGATGGCCATGGACCGGCCGGTTGCCAAGCTTTTGGCGCGGGTATTGGGGCGGTAGTTGTACCGCTTCGCGGCTGCGACAATCCGTTCGCGCGTGGCTTCGCTGACCTCGGGATAGCCGTTCAACGCCCGGCTGACCGTGGTTTGGCTTAGGCCCAGTCGTTCCGACAATTCCCGAAGATTCATGGGAAACACAGCTTTCCAAAGCGCTTTCAATCTTCCCAACCTAGGCGCAGCGGCAGGGGAACGTCAAAAGCAAAAATACCGGGCAGTCATAAAATGGTGGCGTTAACAATAGTTGAAAAATTGGGCGTTGGCCGTCTGAGGGTGATTGACATGCGCATCGACCTGAGAAAGGGTCAGCCCATCCAAAGCGCTTTGGAAATGAGTCTGGGGCGTGCGGTAACAACGTGATGGGCCGCAGACAGGCCCGAACGGGAGGATCATATGAAACACTCGCTTTACGCTGGGGCCGCCGCCCTGGCGCTGACCGCCGGTATGGCGCATGCCGAAGCCCATCTGCCCTTCGCCGCTGGGGAAGGTGGCTTTAACTGGGACAGCTTCCAAGCCTTCGCAGATGCCAATGATTTTTCGGGCCAGACCGTGACCATCGCCGGTCCGTGGCTGTCGCCGGAAGCGGACCGCTTTGACATCCTGCTGAACTATTTCGAGCAGGCGACCGGGGCCGAAGCCACCTATACCGGTTCGGACAGCTTCGAGCAGCAGATCGTCATCGACGCCGAAGCCGGGTCCGCCCCGAACATCGCTGTTTTCCCGCAGCCGGGTCTGGCCGCCAACATGGCGGGCAATGGCCTTCTGACGCCGCTGGGTGATGAAATGGCCGCTTGGGTGGGCGACAACTACGCCGCCGGATCGTCTTGGGTCGATCTGGGCACCTATGCCGACCAAGACGGCAATGACGCCTTCTATGGCTTCTTCTTCAACGTGAACGTGAAGTCGTTGGTCTGGTATGTGCCGGAAAACTTCGAAGACGCTGGCTACGAAGTGCCGACCACCATGGAAGAACTGAAAGCCCTGACCGACCAGATGGTTGCGGATGGCGAAACGCCTTGGTGCATTGGTCTGGGGTCCGGTGGGGCAACCGGCTGGCCGGCCACCGACTGGGTCGAAGACCTGATGCTGCGCACCCAGCCTGCGGATGTTTATGACGCATGGGTTGCGAACGACATTCCCTTCAACGACGAACGCGTCGTGGCCGCCATCGAGGAATTCGGCGCCTTCGCCCGCAATGACGCCTATGTCGCCGGGGGCGCTGGGGCAGTTGCAACCACCGACTTCCGCGACAGCCCGAAGGGCATGTTCACCTCGCCGCCGCAGTGCTACATGCACCGTCAGGCGTCGTTCATCCCGGCCTTCTTCCCCGAAGGCACGACCGTGGGTCCGGATGGCGATGCGAACTTCTTCTACTTCCCCAGCTATGCCGACAAGGATCTGGGCAACCCGGTTCTGGGCGGCGGCACGCTGATGGCTGTGACCGATGCGTCCGACGCAACCATGGGCTTCATGGAGTTCCTGAAGACCCCCTTCGCGCATGAAATCATGATGGCGCAGGGCGGCTTCCTGACCCCGCATTCCGGCGTGAACCTCGACACTTACGAGTCCGACGCGCTGAAAGGCCAAGGTGAAATCCTGCTGGGTGCGACCACCTTCCGCTTCGACGCATCCGACCTGATGCCGGGCGGCGTTGGCGCCGGCACCTTCTGGACGGGCATGGTTGACTATGCAGGTGGCGCTGATGCGACCGCCGTCGCCACCCAGATTCAGGACAGCTGGGACGCGCTGAAATAAGCGCCGAGGCCTGATGCAAGAACGGCTGGTCCGGGTGCAACGACATCCGGGCCAGCCCAAGACAGAACGCGCCTTGGGAGGGGATCATGAATCCGGCATTGCTTGGACTTATTACGATTGTGGTTGGGGTCGGGGCCTGCGTTGGCTACTTCTACCTGTCGAACCAGATACTGGACAAAGTCCTGTTCCCGGCGAAGGGCCCGAATGCTGGGCGCAACATTTCGCGCCGCGAGGTGATCCGGCCCTGGTTGTTCCTGTTTCCCGCCATGTTCGCGCTGGGTCTGTATCTGGCCTATCCCGTTGTTGAGACCCTGCGCCTGTCCGTGACGGACCGGGACGCCGGCGGGGCCTTCGTGGGATTGGCGAATTACCAGCAAATGCTGGCGGAACCCAAGTTCTGGGAAGCGCTGCAAAACAACTTCCTGTGGCTGTTGATCGTGCCAGCGGCGTCAACCGCGTTCGGCCTTCTGATCGCGCAGCTGACCGACCGCATCAAATGGGGCGGGTTGGCCAAGTCGCTGATTTTCATGCCGATGGCGATTTCCTTCGTCGGCGCGGCGGTGATCTGGAAACTGATCTACGAAGCGCGCCCCATCGACCAGGAACAGATCGGCGTTTTGAACGCACTCTACCTCTTTTTCGGCGGGACCGAGCCGCAGACATGGCTGACGATCCCGTTCTGGAATTCCATTTTCCTGATGCTGGTCTTGATCTGGATCCAGACCGGCTTTGCGATGGTGATCCTGTCCGCTGCGCTGCGCGGCATTCCCGAAGAGACCATCGAAGCGGCCATCGTGGATGGCGCGAACCCGTTCCAGATCTTCTTCAAGATCAAGATGCCGCAAATCGCGGGCACCATCGTGGTGGTCTGGACCACGATCACCATCGTCGTGCTGAAGGTCTTCGACATCGTGTTCGCCATGACCAACGGCCAATGGGAAACGCAGGTTCTGGCAAATTACATGTATGACAAGCTGTTCCGCGCCAATGACTGGGGCGTGGGGTCGGCCAGTGCGATCATCATCATGCTGTTGGTCACCCCGATCCTTGTCTGGAACGTCTACAACGCACGTAAGGAGATGCGGTAATGGATAACATCGCTGGTACCAAATCTTCGCTGACTTGGGCGGTCCACATCTCGGTTCTGTTCCTTGTCCTGTTGTGGCTGTTTCCGACGCTGGGCTTGCTGGTGTCATCGTTCCGCACGACCGACCAGATCGTCACGGGCGGTTGGTGGAAGGCCATGTTCCCGGCGGAACAAAACCTTGTCTTGCGGGCCAAAGACCCCGAAGAACAGGTCCGCGATGGCGCGCTTTACGTGATCGAAGGGCAGTTGTTCGAAGCGGGGTCCGAGGCGCGGATCAGCCGTTGGGGCGTCACCTCGCGCGATATCGCGGCCTATGCGGCGGGTGAAACCGGGGAATTCAATTCGGGCGAAACCGTCACGGTGGACGAATTGGGCAACTACCGCATCGAAAGCGCCGAAGAAATGACGGGTTCGCGCGGCAAACGCCTGTTCGTGACCGCCGAAACCCCGCCCGAATTTACCTTGGACAATTATGAAAACATGCTGCTGGACCCGACCAACCGGGAAGGCATGTCCAAGGCGTTCTTCAATACGCTGACCGTGACCATTCCCGCGACGATCATTCCGATCCTGATTGCGGCCTTTGCGGCCTATGCGCTGGCCTGGATGGACTTTCCGGGAAGGGCGTTGCTGATCGCGGCGGTGGTGGCCTTGCTGGTTGTGCCCCTGCAATTGGCGCTGATCCCGCTTTTGAAACTGCACAATGATATCGGCATCGGCAAAGGCTATATCGGGGTGTGGCTGGCCCATACGGGGTTCGGATTGCCCTTGGCGATTTACCTGCTGCGAAACTACATGGTCGGCCTGCCACGCGACATCATCGAAAACGCCCGCGTGGACGGGGCAACGGAATTCCAGATCTTCACCAAGATCATCCTGCCCTTGTCCTTCCCGGCCTTGGCCAGTTTCGCGATCTTCCAGTTCCTGTGGACCTGGAATGACCTGCTGGTGGCGATGGTGTTCCTGATCGACAGCAGCGGCGAAACCACCGTGATGACCCGCCAGATCGTCGAATTGTTGGGCACGCGCGGCGGCAACTGGGAGGTCTTGGCCACGGCGGCCTTCGTTTCGATCTCGGTTCCGTTGTTGGTGTTCTTCGCAATGCAGCGCTATCTGGTGCGCGGCCTTCTGGCCGGCTCGGTGAAGTAATCTAAAGAAAGAAGACGACCTAAATGAACGTGGCCCTCGACACACATGCCCCGGCACGGGCACCTGCCGTTGACAAGGATTGGTGGCGCGGCGCGGTGATCTATCAGATCTATCCGCGCAGCTTCCAAGACAGCAATGGCGACGGCATCGGTGACCTTCTGGGGATCGTGCAGCGTTTGCCGTATGTGGCATCGTTGGGGGTGGACGGCATTTGGATATCGCCCTTCTTCACCTCGCCGATGAAGGACTTCGGGTATGACGTCAGCGACTATTGCGACGTCGACCCGATGTTCGGGACCTTGGCGGATTTCGATGCGGTGATCGAAACCGCCCATGCCCTTGGTCTGAAGGTCATGATCGATCTGGTGTTGTCGCATACCTCGGACCAGCATCCGTGGTTCATCGAAAGCCGCAGTTCCGCCAACAACCCGAAATCGGATTGGTATGTCTGGGGGGATGCCAAACCGGATGGCACGCCGCCCAACAACTGGCTGTCGATTTTCGGCGGGTCGGCTTGGACATGGGATGCGCGGCGGCTGCAATACTATATGCACAACTTCCTGACTTCGCAGCCCGATCTGAACCTGCACAACCCCGATGTGCAGGACGCGCTGTTGGATGTGGCCCGGTTCTGGCTGGATCGCGGGGTCGACGGCTTCCGCCTTGATACGATCAATTTCTATTTCGCCGACAAGAACCTGCGGGACAATCCGCCCTTGGCGCCGGAGCTGCGGAACGCCAACATCGCCCCGGCGGTGAACCCCTATAACCACCAGGAACACATCTATTCCAAGAACCAGCCCGAGAACATCGCGTTCCTGCAACGGTTCCGGCAAGTGATGGACGAATATCCGGCGATCGCCAGCGTGGGCGAAGTGGGCGATGCCCAATTCGGGCTGGAGCTTTTGGGCGAATACACCAAGGGCGAAGACCGTGTGCACATGTGTTATGCCTTCGAATTCCTCGCGGCCGAGAAACTGACCGCCGCGCGCGTGGTCGAAGTGCTGGATCATGTTGCCCGGGTTGCCGAAGACGGCTGGGCCTGCTGGGCCTTTTCGAACCATGACGTGATGCGCCATGCCAGCCGCTGGAACCTGTCGCCTTCGGCCT
>CAZIKH010000096.1:0-7848 GCA_964539755.1 uncultured Dinoroseobacter sp.
TGGCGCACCTGATTGCGGCACCTTCGGGGATCGTGCCGTTACGTCAAACAGTGTTTGGCCAAATCTTGGGCAAATCGCCACATTAGGGCCAGATTTGGACCCTAGACCGACCGTCCAAAGCAAATATTGATACGAAGGCTCCTATCGCCATGCGTATTCAGATCCTGAATGTCGAAGACGACCCGGTTGTTGCGGACCTGATTTCGGCCCTGATCGAACAGTCCGAAACCTTCGAGTTGCAGCAGTTTGCCGACGCCGAGGCGGCGCTGGCGGCGCTGCGCGCGGGGGCGCGCGCGGATATCATGTTGTTCGATATTCACCTGCCGCGCATGAGCGGTCTGGACCTTGTGCGCGAAGTCCGGCGTTTGCCCGCCCATGCGCGCACCCCGATCCTGATGACGACAACCTCGGGCGACGAGGCCTCGCTGGTGTCGGCCTTCAGCCTTGGTGCCACGGATTATCTGACCAAGCCGATCAATCCGCACGATTTTCTGGCCCGTCTGCGCGTGATGGCCCGCATTGCCGAAGTGCAAAGCCTGCCGCTGCGGGCCGTCACCCGGTCGGACCAGATCGAGGGACAGTTGCACGGTCTGCTGGAAACCTACCGCGCGCCCGGCATTTTCCTGAATTTCATCGCCTCGATGTCGCGGGTGGACAGCGCGCGCACCCAGATCGTGAGCTTCGCGCTGACCGACACGGCCCGGTGGCGCACACAGATCGCCCCCGAAAGCATCGACTGGCTGTGCACAGCGCTTGGGGCCAGTCTTGCCAGCCTGCTGCCAACGACGAATTGCCTTGTCACGCTTCTGGGCGAAAGCGTCTTTGTCGGTGTCGTGGATGGCCGCCACACGGTGGACCCCGACCAGCTTCAGGCCCGGTTCGAGGCGCAGCTTCGGGCGCGCTTGCCGCTTGACTGGCGGCATGTCACCCCGCCGACCGTTGTGGCCGCACAGTACAGCGGGGCCGGCGTTTTTGCCAAACAGGGCGGCGGGGCCTTGACCCGCGCCCTGCAAATGCTGGACCGCAAGGCCGAAACGCTGGGCCTGGAGGTCGATCTTGACCCCGTCCGCGCAGAAATCGCGGCCCATGCCGAGGCGCTGGAAACGGGCCGCCGCGTGGAGGGCACCCCGCCCCCGCGCCTCGTTCTGGAAACCGACCCCAGAGGCGGCGGTCCGGCCCCGGTCGTGCCGCGACGCATCCTTGGAAAAGGCTAGGCCGATGGCACAGCAGCAAACATCCCCCGCGACAGACGCGCTGATCGAGGCCGCAATCGCCCGTGCCCGCAGCCGGTTCGTTGCCGCCCTGCCCGACCGTCTTGCCGCCTTGCAGGACCACCTGACATCCATGTCGCAGGGGGGCGACCTGCTGGAGGGGTTCGAAGCGGTGCGGCAGGAACTGCACCGGATCGCCGGGTCGGCGGGCACGGTCGGGTTTCACAAGCTGGGCACGCTGGCGGCGGATCTGGACCGGGACCTGGCCGATCTGACGCGGGATGGCCTGACCCCGGCAAAGGTGAACCGGTTGCTGGACGCGATCGCCGAAGCAATGGCGGAAATGAAGGCCGTGCAGTAGGCCCGGATCCTCGAGATGGCGGTGACAGCATGACCCCCGGTTCCCTTGCCACACCAGAAGGCCTGATCGTCAAGATCCTGGCGGATATCGTGCGGGCGGATGCCGACAGTTTCGACAGCGTGCTGACGGGGGCCTTGGGGGAACTGGGCCAAAGCGTCGGGGCGGGACGCTGCTATGTCTTCGAAACCGCGTCGGACGACACCTACAAGAACACCTATGAATGGGTTGCGGCGGGCGTGGACCCGGCCATCGACGACCTGCAAGCCGTCCCGCGCGAGGTCTGCGCGCCATGGCTGCCGGCCTTCCAGCGGGGCGAAGCGGTCCTGATGCCGGACGTCGCGGGCGAGCCTTGCGCGGAACCGCTGAAGAGCGTGTTGGTCGCGCAAGGCATTCAATCGCTTCTGGTGATGCCGTTTCCGGAAACATCGGGGATCGAAGGGTTCATCGGGTTCGACAATACCGAGCGACCCCATGCCTTTGACGCGGCGCATGTGATGCTGTTGCAAGCGGCGACCGATGCGCTTGGCAATGCCCTGAGCCGCCGCCGCACCGAGGCGGAATTGCAGGCGGCGCTGGAGCGGTCGCAACGCAATGAACGGCGGCTGAGCGGCCTGTTTGCGGCGATGCCCGACCTGATTTTCGAGATTGACCGCGACCGCCGATACACGGGCTTTGTGGCGGGACCGCCGGACAAGATGCTGCTGGGGGCGACCGAACGCACCGGCCTGTCGCTGGACGAGGTGCTGCCGCCCCATGTCGCCGACGTGTTCCGCGCCGGTCTGGACGAGGCCGAGACGGGCGCGGTGTCGACGCCGCAGCGCTATCCCATCACCTTTGACGGTCAGGCGATGTGCCATGAATTGACGGTCGCCCCGGTGGGCCGCCCGCAGGACCCCGATTACTGCGCCATCGCCATGGTCCGCGACGTGACCGAGGATGAGAGCACGCGCAGCCGTCTTGAACGGCTCAGCAAGGTCGCCGAGACGATGACGAACCTTGTCTGTCTGACCGACCTTGAAGGCCGTGTGATCTGGGCCAATCGCGCCTTCGAGACCCGGTCAGGCTATCGTCAGGCCGAAATGGCGGGCCAGCCCCTGTTTCGGTTCACCCGAAGCGACCGCACCGACCCGGCCACGGCCAAGCAGATCGCGCAGGCCATGCGGGACGGGGCCCCCTTTCGCGGGGAAATCCTGAACGCGACCCGAAACGGGCAGGATTATTGGGTCGATCTGGATATCAGCGCGTGGACGCCCGCCGACTCCGGCAGCGCGCCGATGCTGATCCATGTCGCGACTGATATCACCCGGATCAAGGCCGCCGAAACCGAGGCCGAACGCTATCGTGCGCTGTTGCAGAACGCGATTGACGCGCTGCCCGATGCTTTCGCGTATTTCGACAGCGAGGATCGGCTGGCGATCTACAATGACCGCTACGCGGACTTCTACCCCAAGACCGCGCCGATCCTGAAACCCGGCCTGACCTTCGAAGAAATGGTCCGGTTTGGCGTCGCGCAGGGCGAATATCTGGAAGCGATCGGGCGCGAGGAGGCGTGGATTCAAGAACGGCTGGAACGCCATCGCACCCCCGAAGGACCGATGGAACAGGCCTTGGCGAGCGGTCGCTGGATAAGGGTTTTCGAACAGGCCACGCCCGAAGGGGGCCGGGTGGGGATGCGCATCGACATCACCAAGCTGAAACAGACCGAAGAACGGATGGCCGGCATCATCGACGGGGCCGAGGTCGGCACGTGGGAATGGGTGCGGGGCCGGGACGAGGTGGTGGTCAATGACCGCTATGCGGCCATGCTGGGCTATGACCTGGAGGCATTTCAGGGCCATTCCATCGAAGCCTTCGCGCGCCATGTCCACGAAGACGATCAACCGGCGGTTCTGGCCGCGATGAAGGCGCTGTTGAAGGGGCAAGCAACGACTTTCGACCGCGAATTCCGGATGCATCGCCGCGATGGCGGGGTGATCTGGGTCGAAACGCGGGGCCGCATCGTTTCGCGCACCGCCGATGGCCGCCCATTCCGTGTGTCTGGCGTGCAGATGGATATCTCGGCCCGCAAGCATTCGGAACTGGCCTTGATGGCCGCCAATGACCGCTTGACCCGCGCGCTGGGGGAACGGGACGCGGCGGAAAAGCGGTTCCACGATATTGCCGGGTTGTCCAGCGACTGGTTCTTCGAACTGGATGCCGATCTGCGCCACACCTATCTGAGCCGCAATTTCACAAAGATCACCGGAAGGCCCGTGGACCATTTGTTGGGCCGGTCGGTCCGCGATCTGGTCGGACGGCCGGATCAGGCGCCGGGGCAGACGGCGGATACATCGGGCATAGACGCGGCGTTTGCCTCGGGCGACGAAGTGGACAGCGTGATCTTCGAGGCGTCGGGCGGGCATGGCAAGCCTGTGTGGTTGCGCCTGTCGGCGGTGCCGCTGCGTGACGAGACCGGGCAGCTGAAAGGCTATCGCGGTGTTGGGTCGGACGTGACCGATCTTTACGAGGAACGCCTGAACGCGCTGCAACTGAGCGCCGCCAAGAGCCAGTTTCTGGCCAATATGAGCCACGAAATCCGCACGCCGCTGAACGGTGTTCTGGGCATGAGCGAACTGCTTGCACCGACGCTGACCGAGCCGCGCCAGAAAAAGATGATCTCGACGATCCGCAGTTCGGGCGAATTCCTGCTGAGCCTTCTGAACAACATCCTTGATATGTCGAAGATCGAAGCGGGCAAGCTGGAGCTGTCCCCTGCCCCCTTCAGCCCCCGAACGCTGGCCGATGAAGCCGCCGAGATCTATGGCGCAACCGCGCGGGCCAAGGGGATCGATTTCGAAGTGTTTGTGTCCTCCGGCGTGGACCAGGGCCGGATCGGGGATGTGCACCGCATCCGGCAAATCTTGCACAACCTTCTGAACAACGCCGTCAAGTTCACCTCGGAAGGGTCCGTGCGTCTGAAACTGGGCACGCGCCGGGGCAAGCCGATGATTCTGGAAGTCAGCGATACCGGGATCGGCATGTCCGAGGCACAGATGGCGTCGATCTTCGATCCCTTCCAGCAGGCCGAGGCTGCCACCGCCAGCCAGTTCGGCGGCACGGGGCTGGGATTGACCGTCGTGCGCGAGATTGCAGCGCTGATGGATGGCGAGGTGACGGTCGAAAGCAGGCAAGGCGCGGGGACAACGATCAAGGTTGTCCTGCCCCTGCCCGAGACGGAGCTTGCGCAGGTTGCGCGCGGGGAAGCGCGGACCGAACGCCCCTTGCGGGACATGACCGGCACGCGGGTGCTGTTGGCAGATGACAGCGACACCAATCGGCTGGTCCTTGTGTCGATGCTGGACGGCACGGGGGCCGAGATTGTCGAAGCCGAAGACGGACACGCGGCGATCACGGCGTGGCAAAGGGCTGCGGCAGCCGGGCGACCCTTCGACATCCTTTTGCTGGACATCGCGATGCCCAACATGGACGGGATCGAAGCCTTGCAACGTATCCGCACCGCCGAGGCCGAGCGCAGCACCCCGCGCGCCGCGGCCATCGCGGTGACCGCCAATGTGATGCCCGGGCAGGTCGCCGATTACATTATCGCGGGCTATGACAGCTTCTTGGCCAAGCCTTTCAAGAAGAGCGAGCTTTTGCAGGTCCTGCAGGCCTTCGTTCCCACGCGGGAGGTGGCGAAAAGTGCCTGACCAGATGGCCCCCCCCTTTGCCCCGGAGGCCGTGCCGGGGACCGCTGCGCCGACGCCCGACCGGGTCCGGAAGGTTCTTCTGGCCGAAGACGACCCGGTGTCGAGCGAAATCATGGTCGAATTGCTGACATTGTGCGGTGCGCCAGAGGTCACGACCGTGACATCGGGGCGCGATGCGCTGGTGGCGGCCCTGACGCGGCCCTACGATCTGTTGATCCTCGATCGGAACCTTCCGTCCGTTTCGGGGGACCGGATCATTCGGGCGCTGCGCACCGCCGCGACCCCGAACCGCACGACGACGATCATTCTTGCCACGGCCGAGCTGGATGCGATCCGACCCGGTGATCCGGACGCCTATGAAGCCAATCTGTTCCTCCCCAAACCCTTGGATGCAGGGCAGTTCATCGCGCGGGTCACGCAAATTCTGGACCCGGCATGAGCGGCCCCCAGCCCCGCGTCGGGCCCCCTGAAGGCCCCGGATCATGGAGCTGATCCAGCCACCCACGCTGGTGGCCTGGCTGAATGCGGCGGCGATGCTGGCGCTGGTGCCGGTGATCGCGCGGCGCCCCGCGTTTCCGGGCAAGCCGTTTCTTCTGATCACCATCGCGGCGATGTTCTGCTGGCTGGTGGCGGCGGGCTTTGAATTGGCCGCACCCCTTGTCGAAACCAAGGTTTTCTGGGCCACGGTCGCATGGCCTGCGATCATCCTGACACCGATGGCGTGGTCGCTGTTTCTGTTCGACTATTCCTTTGCCGGGCGCAGCGACCGCAAGCGGTGGGTGCGTCTGATGGTCGGGCTAAGCCCCTTGCTGGCCATTGCGATTGTCGGAACGAACCCCTTGCATCTGGCGGTCTATGGGCCGGGCACAGGGGCCGTGACCCTCGACGGGCGGTTGTCGGTCGATTATGACCACGGCCCGCTGTTTTACCTGTTGGCGGGGTTTCTCTATCTTTTCCTGGCCGCGTCGCTGCTGGTGATGGGCTATGCGTCGTTGAAGGCGGGGCCGCTGTTTCGGCCCTTCTATCGGGTCCTTTTGATCCTGACACTGATCCCGGCGCTTGGAAATGCGGGCTATATCCTGCTGGACCTGACGATCTACGGGTTCGATCCGACGCCTTTCCTGTTCTCGGCGGTGATCGTCGTGATGAGCTGGCTGATCGTCAGCAGCCGGATGCTGGACCTCGACACGATTGCGCGCGAGGTTCTGGTGGCGGCTTCGACCGATCCGATCCTTGTTCTGACCTGCGGCGGGACGCTGGTGTCCGCAAACAGCGCCGCGCGCGACGTGTATGGGGCCGAGTTGCCCGCCATCGGCCGGGCGCTGCCCGAAACCGGCGCGCCATGGGACCTTGTCCACAGCGTTCTGGGCCAGCAGGCCCTGCCCCCCACCCGGCTGATCGAACGCGATGGACGGTGCTTTGACATGCGGATGCTGCCCATCGAGCGCCCGCTGCACCGTCGTGAGGCCGTGATGGGATGGGTCGTCACGCTGCGCGACGTGTCGGATATCGTCCAATTGTCGCGCGGCCTGACGACCGAACGGGACCGCCTGAAACAGGTGATGGAGACGAACGCCACCGGGATTTTCGTGGTCGATGGCACGGGGCAGATCACCTATGCCAATGCCGAAGCCGAGACGATCACCGGACGGGTGCGGTCCGAAATCACCGACCGCACCTTCGACGCGCCCGATTGGCACAACGAAACGCTGGACGGGGCCGCACTGGCAGCCGAGGACCTGCCAGTGCGCCGGGCCATGGTGGAAAACCGGGTGATCAAGGATTTCCGCCATGCCATCCGACGCCCCGGGGAAGAGCGGCGCATCCTCTCGGTCACGGCGGCCCCGATGGGGGACGGGCCCGGGCGCGAGGTCGTGGCCTCGGTCCTTGATGTGACCGAGGCCGAGACGGCGCGGGCCGAGTTGGAGCGGGCCAAGCAACAAGCCGAAGCGGCCAATGAAGCCAAAAGCACCTTCTTGTCCACGATCAGCCACGAAATTCGCACGCCGCTGAACGGGATTCTGGGCATGGCGCAGCTGCTGGAACAGGCCGAGCTGTCCGCCGACGAAGCCCGCGCGGTGCGCACCATCCAAAGCTCGGGCGAGCGGTTGATGCGGCTGCTGGGCGACATTCTGGACATGAGCGAGGTCGGGGTCGCCAGCGTCGAGATCCGGCAGGTCCCGTTTCTGCCAGAGCGCCTTCTGGCCGATCTGGAGGCCCTTCATGCCGACCGGGTCGAGGAAAAGGGCCTCGACTGGGCGCTGTATATGACCGGGGACGTGGCGACCGAACGGCGCGGCGACCCCGAGCGGGTGTTGCAGATCCTCGAGACGCTGGTGTCCAACGCGCTGAAATTCACCGAAACCGGCGGGATCACCGTCACCGCCCGCGCCGAGGCAGGCGGTGCCTTGACGCTGAGCGTGGCCGATACCGGGATCGGCATGGATGCCGAAACCCGCGCGGCGGTGTTCCAGCCCTTTACGCAGGCCGACAGCAAACTGTCGCGCAAGCATGGCGGCAGCGGTCTGGGACTGGCGCGCGCCCAGAAACTGGCCGAGGGCATGGGCGGCACCATCACGATCGCGTCGAC
>CAZIKH010000097.1:0-7825 GCA_964539755.1 uncultured Dinoroseobacter sp.
CCGGTCGCTTCGGCCACATAGCCGCGATAATCCATGAACAGCGCGTCGGAACAGCCCTTCGCCTCGGCGGCGTGCTTGGACGTGGTGCAGATCATATACAGACCCGACGCCTTGGCGTGGACCGGGATGGTTTCGGGCGATGGGCGCTTCCATTTGGAAATGTCCAGCTTGGCGCCCTTCATCTTGGCATCGCCATAATAATTGCCCCAGCCCCAGACGGCGATGGCAAGGCGCACGGGGTTGCGGGCGGAACTGACACCCATGTCTTCGCCCGCACCACGCCACGCCACCGGGCGGACATAGGCGTCGGTCAGGTTGTTGGCCTTCAGGACCTCGTATTTCGCGGCTTCGATTTCGTCGACCGTGTAGGGGATCGGCATGTCCAACTGGTTGGCCGAGAAATGCAACCGTTCGGAATGCTTGCGGCTTTCGAAGATCTTGCCGTTGTAGCAGCGTTCGCCTTCGAAGACCGAGCTGGCGTAATGCATGGCATGGGTCAGCAAGTGTACATTGGCGGCGCGCCAGTCCACCAGTTTGCCATCCATCCAGATGACACCGTCCCGATCGTCATATCCGCCAGCCATGGCCCTAATCCTTCAGTTTTGCATTTGTTGCGCAAATTGGGTCCGCTTCGGCCATAATGTTTCGCCAAAGCTGCGATTCGATATCAATGAGGTCTAGTAATGTCAACAATGCTGACATAAAATTAGGCAGCAATGCTGACCTAATGACGAAAGCGAAGGCAGATGGCAGATCTGGCCCCCCAGCCGACCCGAGGCGAAAGCCTGCTGTTCCTGACCGACGATCAGTTGCGCAAAGGCATCGAGGCGATGTTCTTCGCCTATCGCGGTTTCACCTCGGACCCGGACCGCATTCTGGCGGACAAGGGCTTTGGCCGGGCCCATCACCGCGCCCTGCATTTCATCAACCGCACCCCCGGGACCACCGTCAACAGCCTGATGGAGGTTCTGGCGGTCACCAAGCAATCCCTGAACCGGGTGCTGCGCAGCCTGATCGCCGCAGGTCTGGTCGAGGTGCGCGTGGGCGACAAGGACAAGCGCGAACGCCACCTGTTCCTGACCGACGACGGCGCCAGCCTGGAACGCGTGCTAAGCGAGGCACAGCGCGCCCGGATGCGCGCCGCCTTCCGCGAAGCTGGGCCCGAAGCCGTGGCCGGGTTCCGCACCGTGCTGGAACACATCATGGACGACGAAAGCCGCCGCTTGTTCAACATGATGAAAGACGGGGCCTGACCGATGGCCGATTTGAACGCTGATGCCCATCTGCTGGTTGTCGATGACGACGAACGCATCCGGGGTTTGTTGCAGAAATTCCTGATCCGGCACGGGTTCTGGGTCAGCGTGGCGCGCGATGCCGCCCAAGCGCGGCGATTGCTGGGCGGTCTGGAATTCGACCTGATCGTTCTGGATGTGATGATGCCGGGCGAAGACGGGATCGCCCTGACCCGGGATCTGCGCGCCCGTATGGAAACGCCCATCCTGTTGCTGACCGCCAAGAACGAAACCACCGACCGGATCACCGGTCTGGAGGCGGGCGCGGACGATTATCTGGCCAAACCCTTTGAACCCAAGGAATTGTTGTTGCGGATCAACGCGATCCTGCGGCGCGTCCCGAAAGAAGACACCGCAGCCCTTGGACCGCGCGTGCTGCACCTTGGGACAGTGCGCTACGACATCGACAAAGGCGAAATGTGGAACGGCACCCAGCCTGTGCGCCTGACCGCGACCGAAAGCGCCTTGATGCGCATCTTCGCGGCCTGCCCGGGCGAGGCCCTCAGCCGCACGCAATTGGTCGAAGACCTTGGGCGCGATGGCGACCACAGTCAGGAACGCGCGGTCGATGTGCAGATCACCCGCCTGCGGCGCAAGATCGAAGCCAACCCCAAGCAGCCGCGCTATCTGCAAACCGTGCGCGGCGCGGGCTATATGCTGGCGGTGGATTAGGGTCAGGTCCCTAGAACAAGGGCGGTCCGTCCAAGAAGGCCCGCGCGGCGCGCAGCGCGCGGGTTTTATAGAGCGTTTGCTTGGGATCATCCGGTGCATAGCGCGGGATCACCCAGCCCAGCGACGAAAACGTCCGCAACATCACGAACATTGGCAAATGGCCTGCGTCCAGCGGACGGCGGGACCGATAGCCCTCGGCCAAGGCCGCTGCAAACCCGGGCAGGCGCGGGTCGTCCAAGCTCTGGCTCAGGGCCGAGGCCAGTTCATACAGCCGATAGCCCGGCCCGCTGTCGTCGAAGTCGATCAGGGTCAGGCCGTGATCGGTTTGAAAGACGTTTTCGCGCAAGGCATCGGCATGGATCAGACCGCAGTCGAAATCGCCCGCTGCCAACACGGTATCGGCCGCATGGCGGGCGTCCAGAATCAGGTCCCGTTCGGCAGGGGTCAAACTGGGGTTGTCCCAATAGCGCCCCCATGCCGGGTCGGGTCCGGTCAGGGCGGCGCGATCCCAAGGCGGGCGGCTGAAATCCGGCGGCGGGGTCCATTGGTCCGACGCCGCATGCAGGCGGGCCAGCAGATCGCCCAGCGCATGGTGCAAATTGGCCCCATCGTCGCCCAAAGGCACATCCCCCGCCCCGATGGGGTGGCCCTGAACCCAACTGGTCACGGACACATCCTGCCCCCCGGGCAGGTGACACAGCCACGCGCCGTCCAGCGTCGGAAGGCCTTGCGGCACCTGCAACCCGGCCTTGGCCAAGGCGGTGGCCCATGCCAGTTCCGACCGGATTTCGGCAGCCTTGCGATAGCCTTTGCGGTGCAAGCGCAAGGCGGCGCGCCCTTGGGGCAGCATCACCTCGAACACCGCGTTTTCGCGGTGGCTGATCAGGCGCGGCGTGCCCGTCCCGCCCCAAGCGGCCTGGGCAAGGATGGCTTGGTCCAGCACGGTCATTCGGGCACATCCGCAAGCACCTCGGCCAATGCGGCCAAGACAATGTCGGCATGGGCGGGCTGAAACGGCATCGGGGGGCGCAGTTTCAGGATATTCATGTGCCGCCCGATCCGGTTCATCAGAACGCCTTTTTCCACCATCCGGTCCACGATATCGGCGGCCAGATCGGTGGCCGGGCTGCCATCGGCGGCGGTCAGCGTCACGGCAAAGAACAGCCCCAATCCCTGCACGCCAGCAAGGCGCGGATGGGACAGACGGCGCAACCCATCCAGCAGATAGGCCCCCGTGGTGCGGGCGTTTTCCTGCAATCCTTCTTCTCGCAAGACCTGCAAGGTGGCCATCGCGGCGGCGGCGGCAACGGGCGACCCGCCGAAGGTGTTGAAATACCCAAAAGCCGTGCGGAAGGCGGCCATCCCATCGGGACGGGCGACAACCGCCGCGACGGGATAGCCATTGCCCATCGGTTTGCCCAAGGTGACGACATCGGGGCGCAGTCCCAGCCAGTCATGTCCCCAGAAATGGCTGCCACAGCGCCCGAAACCCGGCTGCACCTCGTCACACAGGATCAAACCGCCCGCACGGCGCACGACCGCTGCTGCCGCGTCCAGAAAGCCGGGCGCGACCTTCGGCAGGCCCTCATTGGCAAAGACCGGGCACAGCATCAGGCCCGACAGGCCGAACCCCTGGGCGCGCAGATCCTCGATCGCTGCCGCAACATGGGCGGCGAAGGCGTCGGCGGTCATCTGGCCATCGGGCGCGGGCACCAGCCGCACATGCGGTGGATACCCCCCGATGGGCGGGCGGCGCGTGGACAGGGCCGAGGTCGCGACCGTGTTGCCGTGATAGGTGTTGTCGGTGGCGATGATGCCGATCTGTCCGGTCACCGCTTGGGCGATGCGCAGCGCAACATCGTTCGCTTCGGACCCGGTGCAGGTGAAGATCATCTGCGACAGACCATGATCGAACGTGGCGGTCAGCGCCTCGGCATAGTCCAGAATGCCGTCATGCAGATAGCGCGTGTGGGTGTTCAACGTCGCGGCTTGCCGGGCGATGGCGTCGACCACTTTGGGATGGCCATGCCCGACATGGGGCACGTTGTTGTAGCAATCGAGATAGCGTTTGCCCGAAGCATCCCACAGCCAGACACCTTCGCCGCGCACGATATGCACAGGGGTGCCATAGAAGGTCGGCACATTCGGCCCCAACAGGCGGGCGCGGCGGTCCAGAAGCGTTTCGGTCATTCGTCCTCGCTGACGCGGCCCCGCATGGCCTTGACCTGCCCGCGCTGGGTCTTGGCCGCAAGGCGCCGCCTTTGCGATCCCAAGGTGGGCTTGGTGGCGATCCGACGCTTGGGAACCTGCGTCGCCTTGCGGATCAGATCCACCAACCGGGCGCGGGCAATATCGCGGTTGCGGGCCTGACTGCGGGTTTCGTCCACCTGCAGGATCAACGCCCCGTCTTGGGTCCAGCGCCGCCCGGCCAGCCGTTTCAGCCGGGCTTTGACCTGCGGCGACAGGTTCGGCGACCGCGCGGCTTCGAACCGCAACTCAACCGCCGTGGCGACCTTGTTCACGTTCTGCCCGCCCGGACCCGAGGCCCGGACGAAGCTTTCCGTCAGTTCCCAATCGGCAAGGGTGATTTCAGGGGTTACGGTCAGGGGCATGGGGTGGTCGCTGAAAATCTCAGCCCTTTGTAACCAGCCACACCCCCCAAAGCACGGCCAAAAGACCCACCCCTTGCAGCAAGGTGACGGTTTCCCCCAGCAAAAGCCCGCCAAGGACAATCGCCCAGACCGGTTGCAGGTAGCTGACCCCACCGATCCGCACGGCTTGGTGGCTGCGCACAAGGATCAGGAACAAGACCGCAGGTGCCGCAGTGGAAAACCACGCCAACAGCACCAAGGCCACTTGCACAGACGCCCCCGATGGCAGCGGACGCGCTTCGCCCAGAAAGACCGAAAACATCAGCGCGGCCAGGGTGGCGATGGACAATTGGCTGGCCGACAACAAGGCGGGCGTGCGGGTCTTGATCGCACGGGCATAGACCGACCCCGCGGCAAAGCTGAACGCGACACCGATCATCAGCGCGCGCCCCAGCATGTCGCCTTCGCCCACATCGCCGCTGGCCGCGATCAGCGCCACGCCCAAGAACCCGACCGCAAGCCCCGCAAGGATGCCGCGCGTCAGACGTTCATCCGCCAGCAGCAGCGCCGCCAGCAGCCCAGTAAACACCGGGGTCAACGCGTGCAGCATCCCGGCTTCCGAGGCGGGCAGGCGTTCGACGGCCATTGCGGCCAGCACATTGGGCAGCCATCCATTCGTGGTGGCGATCACCGCCGCATCGCGCAGCCGCAGTTCAGACAGTTTTTCGGTGGTGAACAGCGCCCAGACCAGCAACAGGACCGGCACGCACAGGCCAAGCCGCAAGCTGGTCAGCCAGAAGGGCGGCAAGGCCCCGTCGATCAGCTTCAGAAACACATAGCCTGACCCCCACATCAGCGAGATCAGGACAACAAAAGGCAGGGCGGAATTTCGCATGGATCGGGGCTTCAAATCGAAAGGGTCGCCCGTGCGGACGACCCTTCGAGAAAATCAGGAGGTGGGGCCGGTTAGACTGCGTCAGCTTAGCCCGACCTGGTGGCATTTCAGCCAAGGGTTGCCTTAGCTGTCAGCCTCCAAGCCTGTCCCGACACCTCGCTCCAATAATCCTCTAGACACTGGACCACCTCCTTTCATTGCGTTGCTGTTAGGGGTAGCCTGCCACATATTTTGTGTATGTCAAAACTTTTTATGCAAGGTTTGGACGTAGTCGCAAAACGATCATACGGAACGGGATCAAGGCCATAATCGCAAGGCTCAGCTTGACGCCCCAATCCGCCACCGCCAGCGACACCCAAAGCGGCACCACAGGCCCCACGCCCAACAGCGGCAAGGCTTCACCCGCCCAAGACACGTCATTGCCCGGTTCCAGAAAGCTGAGGCTGGCGGAAAACGCGATGCTGAAGAACAAGGCGGTGTCGACGCTGGACCCGATCAGGGTCGAGGCCAACGGCGCGGTCCACCAGCGCCCGTCGCGCATCCGGTCGAAAATCGCCACATCCAGCAATTGCGCCGTCAGGAAGGCCAGACCGGACCCGATGGCGATGCGCAGGGTCACCAATGGCCCGAATTCGCCCATGATCTGGGTGCCGATCAACGAACACAGCACACCGACCACAAAGCCGACGAACACCACGCGGCGCGCGGCGGCGACGCCATAAACGCGGTTCATGATGTCGGTGACCAGAAAGGCCAAAGGATAGGTAAACGCGCCCCATGTCAGCCAGTTCCCAAACAGGAATTGGACAAGGATGTTCGAGGCAACGACGATAAGCGCCATGGCGAGCACGCCAGGCAGGTAAGCGCGGGTCATGATTTCATTCCGTTTTGACAAGGTGTTCGGAGACTTGGGTCACCCCCGCAGGGGCCGCGCCGCCATAGACCCGGCGCCCATCCCCCGTCAAGGGGTGGGGGGCAGGCGGTATTCCACCAGATCGGTGCCAAGGAACACTTGGAAATTGTTGTCTGCGATCATCGTCAAACGGATCGCGCCGCTGGGATCGGCCCACACGGCCAGACCTTCAAGGTTGTTATGGGTGCCCAACCGGGTGTCCAGAACGGTGGTTTCCTCTGACAGCCCATTGGCGCCCAGCGTGAAGCGACGCACGCGGCTTTGGAAGAACAGCCCGGAAAAATGCCGTTCCAGCAGGTACAGCTTGCCGTCCGGTCCGACATCCAGACCAACGGGCAAATGCGGCGGGCGACGCGGCACGGAAAACGGCTGATCCCACCGTCCATTGCGGAAGCGCCAAACCGGAAAGGGCGTGTCCAGCCGCCCCGACCGTTCCGGCAAGGTATAGATGGTGCCCGCCTTGTCGACGGCGATGCCTTCCAGCCCGGAATTGCCTTGCAGCTCGGCAAAGGCGGGCGGGCTTGGCAGGGGCGTGGCGGGTCCCCCGAACCGATCATAGCGCCACACACGTCCGCTATCGCCTTCGAAAGACACGAAATGCCGGCCTTGCGCGTCGATCGCCAGACCTTCGGCATCCGATCGCCAGTCGGCCATGTCTTGGCCAGCCTCGTCGGTGATCGGAACCAGCTGCACATTGCCAAGCCCGGTTGGGCGACCATCCTCGGCGCGCAGCAGGCGGGCGCGCAGCATCAGCCCCTTGTCGGTGGTTGCGGTCAGCGCGGTGCCGGTGGCGTCCAGTTCCAGCCCCGAAAACCCGCCGAAACCGTCCACTTGGGCGTCCAGCGTCAGACTGGCGACCAATTCCGGTTGCGCAAGGGCGGGGGGGGCCAGAAGCCAAAGGGCAAGGCTTAGTCCGAGGCGAGCACAGCGGCGCATTGGCGGGGCAGGTCTTCCATCGTGTAATTGCGCACGTTCCGGCGCGGTGGCGCATTTGGATCAGGTGGCGGCGGATTGCGCAAGATCTCAAGATACTCGGTCACCCACCAGTTCAGGCTTTCATCGCAGCCATTGCCGCCATTGGACAATTCCCGCACCGTCGGGCGCTGGGTTTCGCACAAACGATCCCCGCGCGGACATTTCAGCCGCACATGAAAATGGTAATGGTGCCCCTGCAAGGGCCGGATTTTCTGCAACCAATCCTTGTTGCCGTCTTCGGCGTTGCACATGGCGATCTTGACGGGCGGGGTGACGAAAATGCGATCCACCGCCGGGTCCTGCGCCGCCGCGCGCAGCAACGCCATATGCCCATAGGTGAAATTGGCGTTCACGCGCGCCTGATCCGACGTGCGCACACTGATCGACGACAGGTTTTCACGGTCGGTGCGGGACAGGGTCAGCCGATCCGGCCGCAGCATCCAGATATCGACATCGAGGCCCATCTGGTGGCTTTGGTGCCCCGACA
>CAZIKH010000098.1:0-7742 GCA_964539755.1 uncultured Dinoroseobacter sp.
GGCTGTTCTTCCGTGGTCCAGAAACGGATCGTGTCCGCGCTGACCGCTCCGGCCGACAGCGCCAGCGCAAGCGCCGCACTGGCGAACAGCTTGGTCTTGGTCTGAAATGTCATTTTGGTTCCTCCCATTGGACATCAGATTTCAGGTTGGTCTTGATCTTCAGGGCCAGAGTGTCTGGCGACAGGTGCGGCGGTCGGTCCGACCCCCGCTCGACGAGCGTGGCCGGGGCCAGCTCGCGCAGCTTTTCCGGGGCGGTGCCCCGGATGCGTTCGATCAACAGCTTTGCCAGCCGTTCTCCGGCATGGCGGCTGTTGACCTCGAAGGTGGTCAGGCCCGGGTCCGCATAGGCCCCTTCCGGGATGCCGTCATAGGCAATCACCGACAGCTCCTGCCCGATCCGCAACCCCAGCGCCTGCGCGGCGCGGTAGGCCCCAAGGGCGGCGCGGTCCACGGCAAAGGTGATCGCGGTCGGCGGTTCGGGCAGCGCCAGCAAGGCCCGCGTCGCCGCCTCGCCCGCGCGCCGCGTCATCGCTTCGCCACCGATCAGATCCGCGTCAAACGGCAGGCCCGCCGCCTGCAAGCCTGCGCGATAGCCTTCGATCCGCAGCTTCGAATAGGTGTATTGCGCGCCGCCCGGAACATGGGCGATGCGCCGATGCCCCAAGGCCGCCAGCCGCGTGGTCGCCGCCCGCATCGCATCTTCGCCCTTGATGTCGTACCACGCGCAATCCGTCGGGTCCTCGGTCCGCCCGAACATGATAAAGGGCACGCCATCCCGGCGCAGCATATCGACCCGGCCATCGCGCCACAGGGTGCGCGGCAGGATGAACCCATCGGCTTTGTGTTCCTCGACCAGCCGCGCCAGCGTTTCGCGCACGCCCGCTTCGGTTTCCGCCGTGGCGATGGTCACGGTCCAGCTTTCCGCACTGGCCGCCTGCGTCACGCCCGCGATGAAATTCGCCAGAAAGGGCCGCGCGCTGTCCTCGTTGTCGATTTGCAGCACCAGCCCCAGCGACCGAACCCGCCCGGTGCGGATCGCTTGGGCATGGGACAGGGGGCGATAGCCAAGCCGATCCGCTGCGCGGCTGATGCGCAGGCGGGTGCCTTCCGAGATGTCCGGATAGCCATTCAAGGCACGGCTGACGGTGCTTTTGGTCACGCCCAGATCCGCCGCAACATCGGCGATCGTGACGCGTCCGCGTCCTCCTGTGCCCATGGCCGCTTTCGCAGTCGTCATGGACGATGTCCTCCCTTGACCCCGATTACAGATTTCCGAAACCGGTTTCGGCAAGGGGTTTTCTGCACCTTTTTTGAAGGCACATCTGAAACCGATCTATTTTGGGCGCAGCGCCATGCTGCGTTGGGCTTTCACGGACCGGGGCGGGGGGCCTTCGGCAGGCCGGCGATTGGCCTGCGCATCCCGGAAAGGGGGCTTTGGGCGATTCGCCCGCAGGCCTATTGCACCATCGCGTCGGTCCATTCGGACAGAAACGCATCCCGGTTCAGCCGATCCAGATAGACCAGCAAGGCAGGCCCAAGCCGGATCGGTCCAAAGGACACCGCATCCGTGCCGGGGCGGGCCTGCAAGGGGGGCAGCACCCATGTGTCGGGCTCGGCCCGCACGCCTTCGCGCAGCAGCGCATCCAGAAACAGCGCCGCGCCATCGCGTTCCGTGGCCTGCGCCGGGATCAAGACGGTGCGCAGCATCACGGTGCTGTAGTCTTCCAGTTGCAAGATCTCCAACCGGGGGTCGCGCGCAATCCGTTCCGCCGCATAGGACCCCAGCACGTTATAGGCCAGCGCCAGCCGCCCCGAGGCGACATCGTCGATCATCTGCGCCGAACAGCAGTACAATTGCACATCCAGCCGCCCCAGCAGTTCCGACAGCCGCCAGAAGGTGTCGGAATTGCGCGCCTCTTGCGTGGCAAACAAATAGCCCAGCCCGCTGTCGCGCACGTCATAGGTGCCCACCGCCCCGGCAAACAGGTCCGGACGGGCGCGCAATTGCGCGATCAGGTCCTGCCGGGTCTGGGCGCGCGCGATCCCGTCGAACTTGGCGCGCGATATCACCGTCACAGCCGGTTCGCGGGTAAAGGCAAAGACCAGATCGCGCCAGCGCGCCCAGTCCGGCAAGGCGGCGGTCGCGCGGGATTGGTAGGGTTGCGCATGGCCGTCATTGGCCAGTTGGAACTGCAAATCCATCGCCGACGAAATCGCCACATCATAGGGGGCCCCGGCCCGGATCGCGGCGTGCAATTCGGTGCTGGAGGCCACCGCGTAATCCACCCCAACCTCGGGGTAGTCCGCCCGAAAGCGCAGGATGAAAGGTTCGAACACCTCCAGATCGGCGGTCGAGATCACCTTGATCACCGTCTCGCCCGTGCCCGGATACAGCTTGCGCGCTTCCAGTTCCTGCGCGGTCCCGGCGACCGGCCCAAGGGCAAATCCCAGCGCCAGCCACAGCGCGCCTAGGCGCTTGGCAAGGTAATCGACACACATGCGCCGCGTCCTTCTGCATTGGGGGCAAGGGCCAAATGGCCGCCATGCGCCTCGATGGCGTCGCGCGCGATGGTCAGGCCCAGACCCGACCCCACGATCCCATCGACATTGGTTCCGCGCCGAAACCGTTCGGTCAAGGCCGGGATCGCATCGGCATCGAAACCGCGCCCGTGGTCGCGCACCTGCAACCGCCACAGCGCCCCATCCCCGCTCAGCGCCACGTCGATCACGGTATCCTCGGGCGAATACTTGATCGCGTTGTCCAAGACATTGCGCAGCGCGCTTTCCAGCAAGACCGGATCGCCCCGCAAGGGGGAAGGGCCATGGCTGGCAAACCGAATGTCGATATCTTTCAGCGTCGCTGTGGGCCGCAGCGCGTCGATCACCTGCGGGGTCAGGTCGGCCAGGTCGATGGCCTCGGTCGCCAAGGCATCGGCGCGGAAATTCACCGTCGCATGATCCAGCAATTGCGACGCCGACCGCGAGCTTTCGTCGACCGCCCGGATCATCTGGCGCAGCATTTTCTTTTCGTCTTCCTTGGTGACCGTATGCAGCGCCAGTTCCGCTTGCGCGCGCACCGTGGCCAAGGGGGTGCGCACCCGGTGCGCGGCCTCGGCGATGAATTCTTCCGACCGCCGGATGGAATGTCCCAGCCGCTCCATCAGGCGGTTCAACGCGGTTTGCAGCGGTTCCAATTCCCTTGGGGCCGGACGCCGCAAGGGGCGCAGATCGGCAGGCCCCCGCCGCGCCACCGCGCCCGCGAATTCGTTCAAGGGGCGCAAGGACCCGCGCACCGCGACCGTGCCCAGCCCCACCGCGATCAGGAAAAAGGCCAGCGACAGCAGCGCCGCGCTGCGCGACAGGCCCAGCGAAATCGCGTCGATCCCGCTGCGGGTCTGGGCCACGGTCACCAGAACCGGCACCGGGCGCTGGTCGGCCAGAACGGTGCGCCGCACGGTCACCGCACGCACCGTTTCGCCGCGAAAGTCCAGCGTCTGGCTGGTGACCCGCGCGGGCGCGCGCGGCAGCTCGTCGGGCACAAGATCGGCATAGCCGGTCAAGGTATCGGTCCCGGTTGCCACCCGATAGAACACCCGGTCCTGCCCCAAGGCATCCAGCATCGCGAAGGCCGAATAGGGCAGTTCCAGCCGCACTTGCCCCTGTTCGGACCGCAACGCTTCGGCAATCGTGGTGGCCGAAGCGACCAGCACCTGATCCTGACTGCGTTCCGCCGCTTCGCGCGCAAAACTGGTCACCAAGGCCCAAGACAACAACGACAACAGCGCCGCGGTCACCGCCAGCAGGATCGCCAGACGCTGGCCAATCGAATTCCAGCGCCCCAGCGCCACCGCGCGTCCGGTCATGGGGCCGACATCCGGTACCCCAGCCCGCGCACCGTTTCGATGCGCACGCCCGCGCCTTCCAGCCGTTTGCGCAAGCGCGCGACATAGACCTCGATCGCGTTTTCCGTGACATCGGCATCCTGCGCAAACAGGCGGTCCAGCAGATGCGACTTGGACAGGATCTGTCCGCGATGGCGGGCGAACACCTCCAGCAAGCGCAATTCGCGGTTGCGCAGGGGTTCGGCCACACCGTCGCGTGTCAGGGTGCCCGAACTGGGGTCGAACACCGCCGCGCCCAACTCGATCAAGGGGGCGGCGCTGCCACCGCGCCGCCGCAGGACCGCACGGCACCGGGCCTCCAGTTCGGCAAAATCGAAGGGCTTGGTCAGATAGTCATCCGCGCCCAGATCCAGCGTCGCCACCCGGTCCGAAATCTGGCTGCGCGCCGTCAGCACGATCACCGGCATCCGTTCCGTCATCCGGGTTTCGCGCAGGAAACTGCGCCCATCGCCATCGGGCAGCATCACATCCAGCAGCATCAGATCATACTCCGCCACCGCCAGCCAATCGCGGGCTTCGGCAAGGCTGGCGGCATGATCGACCGCGTGCCCGTCCAGCTTCAGGCGGGCGATGATCGCCTCGGCCAATTCGGCATTGTCTTCGACCAGCATGAACCGCATGGCCCCGTGTCCCCCCGGTTTCCCCCATGATCCCATGCAACCGCCGGGCCGATCTCGTGTCAGGCCCGTGTCAGCTTCGCGTGGTCCCTGCAAACCATGGGCGGCCACTGACCGCCTGTCAAATGGGAGGAAACATTCATGACATTCAGCATGACCCGTCGGGTCGTGATGGCTGCGGCTGTCTCGACGCTGGCATTCGCAGGCATCGCCCAAGCGGGCGGCCATCAGGTTCTGGACGAGCTGCACTTCATCGTTCCGGGCGGCGCAGGCGGCGGCTGGGACGGCACCGCGCGCGGCACGGGCGAAGCCCTGACCAATGCGGGCATCGTCGGTTCGGCCAGCTATGAAAACATGTCGGGCGGCGGCGGCGGTGTCGCGATCGCCTATATGATCGAGAACGCCGAAAGCCTCGACAAGACCCTGATGGTCAACTCGACGCCCATCGTGATCCGGTCGCTGACCGGGGTGTTCCCGCAAAGCTTCCGCGACCTGACGCTGGTGGCCGGTACCATCGGGGATTATGCCGCGCTGGTCGTGTCCACCGACAGCCCGGTCGAAAACATGGAACAGCTTCTGGCCGCCTACAAGGAACAAGGCCCGGACTTCGCCGTGGGCGGCGGATCGGTGCCCGGCGGCATGGACCACCTTGTGGCCGCAATGGTGATGCGGGCGGCGGGCGAAGACCCGACAGCCGTCAACTACATCCCCTATGACGCAGGCGGCGAAGCCATGGCAGGCCTTCTGTCGGGCGAAATCGACGCGCTGTCGACCGGCTTTTCCGAAGCCATCGCGCTGGCCGAACAGGGCGAAGTGCGCATCCTTGGCGTGACCGCGCCAGACCGCGTCCCCGCCTATGACAGCGCGCCCACCTTCGTGGAACAGGGCCTCGATACGACCTTCGTGAACTGGCGCGGCTTCTTCGCGGCCCCCGGCACGTCGGACGAACGCGTGGCGGAATATATCGCAGCCCTGGAAGCGATGTATGAAACCGACGCTTGGGAAGAAGTCCGCTCGCGCAATGGCTGGGTGAACATCTGGAACCCCGGCGAAGACTTCCGCGCCTTCCTCGAAGCGCAAGAAGCCGAAATCGGCGACCTGATGCGGACCCTCGGGTTCCTGTAAGCAGACCGAAAGACCCGGCCGGGGCCGCCGCGCGGTGGCCCCGGCCCCACATTCGCTGACCTTGGGAGGGGGAAAGCCATGGCGCTGGATCGTTGGATTGCGCTCGTCTTCATTACATTCTGTTGTGCCTACGGCTATCTGGCCTTCTTCACGATGGACGACCTGTTGCCGCCCTTCATGCAGCGCAACCCGGTCTGGCCCTCGACCTTCCCCAAGGTCTTGTCGGTGCTGGGCATCCTTGTCGGGCTGATCGTGCTGTTCGGGGTCGAAGCCCCCGACAAAACCGACGCCCCCTCCGCGACCGACATCAATTACCGCCGCTTGCAGGACTACAAGCTGGGCCAAGCCTTGATGCTGCTGGGGCTGATGGTGGTCTATGCGCTGGCGCTGCGCCCCGCCGGGTTCCTGATTGCGACCTCGGTCTTCCTGATCGCGGGCAGCGCCATTCTGGGCGAGCGCAAGTTTCACATCATGATCCCGGTCGCGCTGCTGGCGACGGGTTGCGTGTGGTATTTGGTGCAGCAGGTGCTTGGCATCTTTCTGCGCCCGTTTCCGTTCTTCATGGGGGTCTAGGCGATGCTCGAAGGGATCCTGATCGGCCTGACGGCCGCCTTTTCCATCCAGAACCTGTTGATGGTGATCGCCGGGTGCCTGATCGGCACCTTCATCGGCATGTTGCCGGGGCTTGGCCCGATGTCGATCATCGCCATCATGATCCCGGTCGCCATTACCTTGGGCGATCCGACCGCGGCGCTGATCCTGCTGGCGGGCGTCTATTACGGCGCGATCTTCGGCGGTTCGACCTCGTCGATCCTGCTGAACGCGCCGGGCGTGGCGGGCACCGTGGCGACCAGTTTCGATGGCTACCCGATGGCGCGCAAGGGTCAGGCAGGCAAGGCCCTGACCATCGCCGCCGTGGCCAGTTTCGCGGGCGGCACCATTGGCGCGATCCTGTTGATGATCTTCGCGCCCGCGCTGTCGTCTGTCGCGCTGTTGTTCCATTCGGCGGAATACTTCGCGCTGATGGTGGTGGGCCTGTCGGCCATCGCCGCCTTCGCGGGCACGGGCCAAGTCGCCAAGGCCCTGATGATGACCATCCTTGGCCTGATCCTTGCCACCGTGGGCGAGGGGGCGCTGTTCAACATGCCCCGCTTCACGCTTGGCTTGATGGACCTGCAATCGGGGATTTCCTTCATCACCCTTGCGATGGCCATGTTCGCCCTGCCCGAAGCGATGTTTCTGGTGCTGAACCCCGCGCGCGGCGCGCAGGGGGGCGAAGGCAGCAGCAACAAGATCACCAACCTGCGCTTCAGCCGGGCCGAAGGACGCGCGATGCTGCCCGTGATCGGGCGGCAATCCGTGCAGGGGTTCTTCATCGGCGTTCTGCCGGGGGCGGGGGCCACCATCGCGTCCTTCCTTGGCTATGCGGTGGAACGCAACATCGCCAAGGGCGACGAACAGGCCGAGTTCGGCAAAGGGTCCGTCAAGGGCCTCGCCGCCCCGGAAACCGCCAACAACGCCGCCTGCACCGGGTCCTTCGTGCCGCTGCTGACCTTGGGCATTCCGGGGTCGGGCACCACCGCCATCCTGCTGGGCGCGCTGATCGCGCTGAACGTCACGCCCGGTCCACGCCTGATGACCGACACGCCCGAGGTCTTCTGGGCGGTCATCATTTCGATGTTCATCGGCAATCTGGTTCTGCTGATCCTGAACCTGCCCTTGATCCCCTATATCGCCAAGATCCTTGCGATCCCGCGCAACTATCTGATCCCGTTCATTTTGTTCTTTACCCTGATGGGGGCCTATATCGGTCAGAACAACGCGACCGAATTGCTGATCCTTGTCGGGCTTGGCGTGGCGGCGACGATCCTGCGCTTTGCCGACTACCCGCTGGCACCGCTGTTGATCGGGTTCATCCTTGGCACGATGCTGGAAGACAACTTCGCGCGCTCCATGCAGCTGTATCGCGGGTTGGACTTCATCATCGAACGCCCGATGACCTTGGGCCTGTTGGTGCTGGCGGCCATTCTGGTGCTGCTGCCCAGCTACCGGGCGCGGCGGGCGCGCAAACGGGCCGAAGGGGTCGCCGATGGGGACT